>CAMDFL010000083.1 GCA_945897475.1 Bordetella parapertussis | reverse complement strand
CGGCGTAGCGACCGCCTGCTGGTATATGGCTGAAGCCTGGATTCGAATTTTATCCGGGGAATCGAGCATCACCCCTTTGGGCGCTTGGCTGATTCCCTGAAATACCGGTTTTACCGCGTGACAGGCAATGCAACGTCTCTCCATCACCCCGAGCACTTCAGAGAACGCCGGCGTTTTCTGCGATTCTGTGGCCGGCGCCGGCGCCAGAACCCATGCCGTCAGTCCTAGAATGGCAATCGCCACCACCAGCGGCCATGCGGGTGGCGTGCCTTTGTGACGCAGCACAAACCAAACGCGAATCAAGGCGCCCGCCAGGGAAATCGCCACCAGCACCAACCAGTTCCAGCTCGCCCCGAATGTCATCGCATAATGGCCGGACAGCATGGTGAACAAAGCCGGCAGCGTGAAATAGGTGTTGTGAACACTGCGTTGTTTGCCAACCAATCCATGAATGGCATCGGGAATGCGGCCCTGCTCCTTGGCACGTACCAATTCGGTCTGTCCCGGCATAATGATCATGGCGACATTGGCGATCATGATAGTGCCCAGCATCGCGCCAAAATGCAGAAATGCGCCGCGTCCGCTGAATATCTGACACAGGCCCCAGGCTGCGATCGTCAGCAACACGAATATGATGCCCGCGAGCAGATTGTCACGCTTACCCAGTGGCGAGCGGCACAACAGGTCATAGACAATCCAACCACCAATCAGCCACGCCAGACTGATGCCAATAGCCTGCATCTGTGTCAGCGGCATCACCGCAGGATCAATCAGATACAGATCCGCCTGAGCATAAAACACCAGCATCAGAAGTAAGAATCCGGTGATGAAGGTCCAATAGGCCTCCCACTTGAACCAATGCAATTTGGGCGGCAATGCCGGCGGCGCGACGCGGTATTTCTGCGCGTGATAAAAGCCGCCGCCGTGAACCGCCCACAACTCCCCGCCCACACCCTCGTCGCGGTCCTCTTGGCGCGCGACTTCCTCGAGATGGTTGTCGAGCCATATGAAATAGAAGGAAGCGCCGATCCAGGCAATACCCACAATGGAGTGCGCCCAGCGCAGTAAGAGATTCGCCCAGTCGAGCCAGTAAGCGGCCACGCTTTAGCTTCCCCGGTAAGTGGAGTAACTCCACGGCGAGCACAACAAGGGAACGTGGTAGTTAGCGGCAGGGTCGGCAATGCCGATTCGCAGCGGAACGACCTCGAGAAACGCGGGATGTGGCAGCGCGCTGCCTTGTGCCCGAAAGTATTCGGCAACATGAAATTCGATCTGGTAGATGCCAGGGAGCATCGTTGGGCCTTCCATGAGCGGCATATCGGTGCGGCCTTGCGCATTGGTGACGAATTCACCGATGCACTTCAGTACGCTGCCTTCCACAAAAGCCAGGTCAATTCGCATGCCGGCTGCGGGCATACCACTGGCAGTATCTAGTACGTGCGTGCTCAGCTTGCCCACTATGTCGCCCCTAATGAGCGCATAAACCACTTAATAATCGCATAAGCAACCTAATAATCGCATAAGCCACCTATTAAGCGCATAAGCCACCTACTATTTTATCCAGTCGTCCGCGGACAATTTCGCCAATTTGCGATAGCGCGCGCTCGATTTCGCTCGCGTGGTCACCGCCCAGACAGCGTTGCATTTCTATCATGACACTCGCCCGAGAGGCATGCAGGCGCAACGCCACAATGCAGGGAAATCCGAATTTCTCTCGGTATTGCCGGTTGAGATCGCCCATGCGCAGAAATTCCTCTTTGGTTAAGGCCGTGAACCCCAGGCGCCCTTGTTCGGTGGAAGAATCGACAGTCAACCCGCCTTGCGCTGCCTCGCGGCCCGCCAATTCCGGATGGGCGCGTATCAAGGTCAATTTTTCAAAATAGGCCGCCTCGCGAACCACCTCCATAAGACCCGAGTGCAAGCCCATCACATCGGCGAACGGGCGTCTTTCCCAGGCACGCCTCGCCACCCAGGGTGAATGCTCGAACACCGCGCCGAGCGTGGCGACAAATCCATTTTGATCGAGTGCATTCAATGAGGATAACTGCATGGCTGTGATATGGTACCAGATAACATTAGCTTCTTCCTTCCCACTCCATCCTGCCTATTTCATCCCGGAACTCCAGCCTTGCCACTCAATGCCCGCCGCATCATGGATCGTTGCGATTCCTTGGCGCGTCACACCGAACACGCCGGCAAGCTGACGAGAATTTGTTTTTCGAACGAGCAGCGTGCCGCGAGTGACGAAGTACTTGGCTGGATGCGCAGAGCCGGCATGCAGGCACATGTTGATGCCATCGGCAACGTCATAGGCCGTTATGAAGGCGTGCAGGGCGGATTGCCCAGCCTTCTTCTGGGCTCGCATCTGGATACGGTGCGCGATGCCGGCCGTTACGACGGCATGCTCGGGGTAATTATTGCAATCGAATGTGTGCAGGCATTCGCGGATTGCGGCAAACGATTTCCCTTCGCCATCGAAATCGCCGGATTCTGCGATGAGGAAGGCGTCCGATTCGGCACCACCTTGCTGGGCAGCCGCGCGCTGGCAGGCAGCTTCGATTACAAGGCTCTGGAATCACGCGATCGGGATGGCGCCACGTTGGCGCAAGCCCTGCGCGATTTTGGCCTCGATCCTTCGATGATAGGCAACGCCGCCAAAAAGAAATTCGACATCCACGCCTACGTCGAACTGCATATCGAACAGGGGCCGGTGCTCGAGTCCCTCGGCCTGCCGCTGGGGCTTGTCACCGCGATCAACGGCTTTTCGCGCTTGCGGGTCAAATTGACCGGCCGCGCCGGACACGCCGGCACGGTGCCCATGCATCTGCGTCGCGATGCACTGGCGGCCGCCGCCGAATGCGTGCTCGCCGTTGAGCGCATTGGCCGAGGCGTTCCCGATCTGGTGGCAACCGTGGGGCGTCTTGAGGTCAACCCCGGAGCCATCAACGTCATACCCGGCGAGGTCAGCTTCACCCTGGATGTGCGCTCGCCAAGCGACTCGATTCGAGGCGCAACCGTATTGGAGATCATTGATACCATCCAAACTGGCGCGAAAAAGCGCCAGATCGACATGAACATAGAAACACTTCAGGAACAAAACGTCGCCACCTGCGCCACCTGGTTGACCACCCAATTGGAACAATCCTTGTCCGCTGAGAACCACACGGTACATCTGCTGCCTTCCGGGGCTGGCCATGACGGCATGGCAATGCAGGCCATCGCCGATATTGCGATGCTGTTCGTCCGCTGCAAGGAAGGCATCAGCCACCATCCGGCCGAGGCCATTGCCGAGGCCGACGCCCTGGCCGGCGCGCGCGTCCTCGCCCGCTTCATTGAAAACTTCAAGGTACCAGGACCATGACATCCCGATCTGAAAAGCCCCTCAATGAACCCCGTGAAGAGCTCCGCTACGGAATCCGTAGGAATCTGAAACGTAGCCGGAAAGCACAGACCGAGTTTCTTGCCGAATTGGTGAAAATCCCTTCGGACAATCCGCCGGGGGACTGCCGGGCGCACGCCCAGCGTACTCGCCTCCTGCTGCAGGCTTTGAATTTCAAGGCAAGCGCACATTCGGTTCCTGCCGAGCAGGTAGGTGCCGCTGGCATGAAAAGCATTGTGAACCTCGTGGTTCGAGAAACCTTCGGGCAGGTGAGCGGTGGCCCGGTGATCGCGCTAAACGCCCATGGCGACGTGGTGCCGCCGGGCATTGGCTGGTCCACCGAACCGTATGGTGCACAGATCAAGAAGGGTTTCATGTTCGGCCGCGGCGTGGCCGTATCCAAATCGGATTTCGCCACATACGCCTTCGCCCTGCTTGCATTAAAGGCCGCCGCACCGCTGAACGACTATGGTTTGCGAGGTACTGTCGAACTGCATTTCACCTACGACGAGGAATCCGGCGGCGAACTCGGTCCCAAGTGGCTACTTGAGCAGGGTATCAGCCGGCCTGATTACGCAATTTGCGCAGGCTTCACTCACGGTATCACCATCGCCCACAATGGCTGCCTGCACCTGGAGGTCGAAGTCATCGGCAAATCCGGACACGCAGCCAAACCCTCCACTGGCATCGATGCGCTTGAAGCGGCCAATGGCATCATGGCGGGGCTCTATGCCTTGCGTAAAACCTGGCGCAGCCGCCGCTCTTCGACGCGTGGAATCGATGCTCCAACGCTGGTGATCGGCGTAGTCGCAGGCGGCATCAATACCAACGTAGTGCCGGACAATGTGAAATTTCGAATTGATAGACGCATTATTCCTGAGGAAAATCCCCGCATTGCCGAGCGCGAGCTCATTTCGCACATCGCCAAGTTGGCGAAAAAATGGCCGGGCATCAAGGTAAAGACACGGCGCATTCTGCTCGCCAAACCGTTCAAGCCGGTGCGCGGACAGGAAAAATTGGTTCTGCTCCTGCAACGCAATGCCCGCGAAGTGCTTCGCGATCGCCTGCGAACGCACGGCGTACCGCTCTACACCGACGCGCGCCATTACAGCGCTGCGGGGATTCCCACGGTTCTCTACGGGGCCGGGCCACGCTCCCTGGAGGAAGCCAACGGCCACCGCGCCGATGAAAAATTAAATCTCAAAGACTTGTATGCCGCCACCGAAGTCGTGGCGCTTAGCCTGGCCGATCTGTTGCAAAGCGAC
This sequence comes from Bordetella parapertussis, assembly GCA_945897475.1. Taxonomy (GTDB): domain Bacteria; phylum Pseudomonadota; class Gammaproteobacteria; order Burkholderiales; family SG8-39; genus 2-02-FULL-62-17. Next base: position 14,847 of record CAMDFL010000083.1, on the reverse strand, counting down.
GTGTGAGCACTACCGTGAAAATCGGGCCATGAGCAACTCCTATCCTCGAGACCTCATCGGCTATGCCGGCAGCCCACCGGAGGCGAAATGGCCGGGCAAGGCGCGCATCGCCGTGCAGTTCGTACTCAACTATGAAGAAGGCGGCGAGAGCGCGATTCTGCATGGCGATGCCGCGAGCGAATCATTTCTATCGGAGATGATAGGCGCCTCGGCGCTGCAAGGCGTTCGCCATATGGCGATGGAGTCTTTATACGAATACGGTTCACGAGTGGGGGTGTGGCGCGTTCTTGAACTTTTCCGACGCTACGAGTTGCCCCTCACCATCTTCGGTGTGGCCATGGCGATGCAACGCAACCCCGCAGCGGTGGAGGCCTTCATGAAGGCCGGACACGAAATCGCCAGCCATGGTTGGCGCTGGATCGATTATCAATACCTGCCCATCGATATCGAGCGCGAACACATGCAGCACGCCATTGAAATCCAGCTGCGCCTAACCGGCGAGCCTCCCCTGGGCTGGTATACCGGTCGCACCAGCCCGAACACGCGAAAACTGGTGGTCGAGAATGGCGGTTTTATCTACGATGCGGACGACTATAGCGACGAGCTGCCGTTCTACGACACGCGTTATGAAAAACCCCAACTGGTGGTGCCCTACACGCTGGATGCGAACGATATGCGCTTTGCTGCTGTGCAAGGATTCAATTCGGGCGAACAGTTCTACCACTACCTGAAAGATTCGTTCGATGTGCTCTATGCCGAAGGGCAACGCACGCCACGCATGCTTTCTGTCGGATTGCATTGCCGCTTGATCGGCCGGCCCGGCCGGCTTGCGGCCTTGCAACGGTTCCTCGAGTATGTCGCCGCAAAGCCCCAAGTATGGGTGGCACGGCGAATCGATATTGCGCGCCACTGGCAAGCGCTCCACCCGGCGCCGTCTTTACCTTGCGTGCCCGCCTCACCCATGAAGGGAAACCCGAAATGAGCAATGCCACGATCGCAGTGCTACACCCTGGCGACATGGGCTCGGCGATCGGCGCCTGCGCCGTGAGAGGCGGACACAAAGTGCTGTGTGCCCTGGAAGGCCGTAGCAGCGCTTCGAAAAATCGGGCAAACGCGGCCGGAATGCAAGATGCCGGCAACGAGCAAGCCGCCGTACTGGCATCCAGCGTGGTGCTCTCGGTCTGCCCGCCGCACGGAGCGCTCGATCTCGCGCGCCGCGTGGCCGGTTGCGGGTTCAAGGGCTTGTTCGTCGATGCCAATGCCATCGCGCCCGCCACCGCGCGCGCGGCCGCCAAAATCATCGAGGACGCAGGCGGCACGTTTGTCGATGGCGGTATCGTCGGTGCGCCACCAGCGCCAGGCAAATCGGGCCGTATTTACCTGTCGGGGGCGAAGGCCGGCGAAGTGATGGCATTGTTCGAAGGCACTGATGTTAAGACCATCGACATGAATGGCCCGGTCGGGAAAGCCTCGGCGTTCAAGGCCTGCTTTGCCTCATGGACGAAGGGCACCTGGGCCTTGCTTGCCTCGATCTACGCGGTGGCGCAATCCGAGGGGGTGGATGAGGCGCTACGCGCGCAATGGTCGCAAACGCATCCGGATCTGGTTGCGCAACTGGACGCGCCCAGTCTCAATCCGGCCAAGGCCTGGAGGTGGATTTCGGAGATGGAGGAGATTTCTCTGGCCTACAAAACCGCGGGGATGCCAGAGGGATTTTTCACCTCGGCGGCGGATCTGTACCGGCGCTTGGAACACTACAAAGACGATGCTTCAAAGCCGTCGATCAATAAAGTATCGACGGCGTTACGCAAGTCTTTTTAGCAGTCCAGAATATAAAGGACAAAGCAATGCAAGGAAAAATAGGGTTAGAGGAGCATTTTGCGCTGACCGAAACGCTCGATGACTCACGCCCATTCGTTCCCACGGACTACTGGCCCGAATTGGAAAGTCGCCTTTTGGATATCCAGGAAAAGCGTCTCATGTTGATGGATCGCTACGGCATGGAGATGATGATTCTGTCGCTCAATGCACCGGCCATTCAGGCCATGCCCGATACCGCCCGTGCGATAGACCTCGCCCGTCGCGCCAACGATTTTCTGTCTGCTGAAGTCGCCAAGCGCCCCGATCGTTTTCAGGCTTTCGCGGCGCTGCCCATGCAGGACCCGGATGCCGCGTGTCGAGAACTCGAGCGTTGCGTAAAGGAACTGGGATTTCGCGGCGCGCTGGTGAACGGTTTCTCTCAAATCGACAAACCCGATTCCATGTTCTATTACGATTTGCCTCAGTATTGGCCGTTCTGGTCGGTGGTCGAATCACTCGACGTGCCGTTTTATCTCCATCCACGCAATCCGCTTGCCAGTGCGTCGCAAATCTACGACGGCCATCCCTGGTTACTCGGCCCCACTTGGGCGTTCGGACAGGAAACGGCGGTTCACGCGCTGCGCCTCATGGCCTGCGGAATATTCGACCGACATCCAAATTTGAAAATTATCCTCGGCCATCTGGGGGAAGGTCTGCCCTACAGCATCTGGCGCGTGGACAACCGCAACGCCTGGGTGAAAACGCCTCCAAAATATCCAGCCAAGAAAAAACTCGGTGATTACTTCCGTGCGAATTTCTGGTTGACCACCGCGGGCAACTTTCGCACCCAGACACTGATCGATGCCTTGCTTGAAGTCGGCGCCGATCACCTGCTCTACTCCACCGATTGGCCCTTCGAAAACATCGATCACGCCGCTGATTGGTTCGACGTGGTGAGCATTAGCGAAGCCGATCGCTTGAAGATCGGTCGCCAGAACGCGATCGGTTTGTTCAAGCTGCGACTCAAATAATATAAAAATTACTATTTATCAATGCCTTTGGGATTAATCAGATGAGCGATACCGCAGCATGGCGAGCCCTTACCGTCGAACCCACCCTGGAACCCGATCTACCCATATGCGATCCGCACCATCACCTGTGGCAGCGCGACGCCGACGACAAATACCTGCTCAACGAGGTATTGGCCGACATTGATTGCGGCCACAACATTGTCTCCACCGTGTTCATCGAATTTCGCACTCAGTACCACGCCGATGGTCCGCAAGAACTGAAACGCGTCGGAGAAACCGAATTTGTGGAGCGCTTAGCCGCGCAAAGCGCCTCAGGCTCTCATGGCAAGACCCGCATAGCCGCCGGCATCATTGCCTCGGCCGACTTGCTGATGGGCGCTGAAGTCGCCAGAACGCTGGAGGGCCATATCGCGGCCAGCCCGCGTTTTCGCGGCATTCGTCACTCGGCCGCATGGATACCGGACGCGGCGGCGGTCGGCATGCGTGTCGGCGCGCCCGAGGGACTGCTTCACGATGCCAAATACCGGCAAGGCTACGCTCAACTCAAGCGCTATAACCTTATCTATGACGGCTGGCAGTTGATGACGCAATTGCCGGATGTGATCGATATTGCACGGACCTACCCCGATCAAATCCTGGTTCTCAATCACATGGGCGGTATTCTCGGCGTGGGTCAATACGGCGAACGCCATGATGAATACTTTGCAGCCTGGAAAAAAAACATCACAGAGGCCGCGACATTGCCCAATATTATTTGCAAAATAGGCGGCCTGGGCACGCCGCGCTGCGGGCTTGGCTGGAGCGAGCGTCCCAAACCGCCCTCATCGGAGGAAATCGCCAAAGGCAGCGAACCCTGGTTCCTCCACTGCATCGAGCAATTCGGCGTCGCGCGCTGTATGTTCGAGTCTAATTTCCCGGTGGACCGTGCTTCGTTTTCCTATCACCTGCTGTGGAATGCGTTCAAGCGTGTATCGGCGAAGTTTTCGCCCTCGGAGCGCGCCGCGCTGTTTCATGACAACGCAACGCGGATTTACCGAATTTAATATTATGAGGAGTGGGAGATAATATGTATCAGAGCGGTCTGAAAGTATCAGAGCGGTCTAAAAGTATCAGAGCAGTCTATAAGTATCAGAGCGGTCTAAAAGTATCGGAGCGGTCTGATTACGCGCCTTCGTAGAAGGGGGGCGGGATCGCCGCGGCGAAGCGCCGCAGACAAAACCAAACACAAACAAAACTTTTTTTAAGCCACCACCACATGACGATGCCAGGTATCCAGACCGCCGCAGGCAATTTTTCCTTCAGCGCGTGTTCGTGTTACGCCCCCTTAGCCGTTGGTGGGGCAATGCATCAGCAATTCGCTGCGCAGGGCAATGGTCGATCCGCTGCGACTCGTCTGGCAACTCCTCTGAAGCCATCCGCAGGCCCACGCGCCAAACGTTCGCATGGCGCCGGCAGCGCCGGTCCGCACCGCATAGATGTCCACCACCACATCATTCCGCCCTCTTATATCTCGCTGGTTGGCGCGGATCGGATCTTCCGCCAATCGGCGGGACGCGTGCCGCCAGCCATCGCCGCCTGGTCGCCGCAAGGCGCTGTAGAGGTCATGGATGAATGCGGCATAGCCACCTCAATCACCTCGGTGTCGGCGCCAGGCACGTGGTTTGGCGATGCGGCGCAAGCACGGCAGGTATCGCGCGAGTGCAATGAATATGCCACGAAGATCGCGCTTGATTTCCCCGGTCGTTTCGGGACTTTCGCCGCCCTGCCCCTGCCGGATGTCGAAGGCAGCCTGCGTGAAATTGAATACGCCTTCGATGTGTTAAAAGTCGATGGCGTGGCCCTGATGACCAGCTACGACAATCGTTGGCCGGGCGAGGCGGAGTTCGCGCCGGTATTCAATGAGCTGAACCGCCGCAAGGCTGTAGTGTTCTTCCATCCCACCACGCCGGATTGCTGTTTAAATCTGATTACCAATGTGCCCGATTCGGCCATAGAGTTTTTATTCGACACGGTGCGCGCGGTAACCAGTTTGCTCTATAGCGGCACCTTCTCGCGTTGCTCTGACACGCGTTTCATTTTCTGCCATAACGGCAGCGCCGTGCCGCTTCTGCAGGACCGGATATGTGCACGCTGGAATATGGACCGTGCCCTGTTCGAACCGCTTATTCCCAAAGGGGCGCAACACGAATTGAAAAAGCTCTACTTCGAATGCGCCGGATCCACCTTTGCGGAATGTTTTCTGCCATTGCTACAGATGGTGGGCGCTAAAAATCTTCTGGTCGGCACCGATTACCCATGGGGACGACTCTCCATTCAAGAAACATTGAAGGGGCTACTCGAACAAGGGTTCAGCCCCGCTGAATTGCGTGCCATCGAGAGGGAAAACGCCCTGGGCCTGTTCCCGCGATTCGCGGGTAAATAAAACCCGAGCACGTCTTCACGCAAATCCCCACTTCCCATGCCCTATATCGTCGGAACCGCCGGACATATCGACCATGGAAAGACCAGTCTGGTCCGTGTCCTGACCGGTTGTGACACCGACCGCCTCAAGGAAGAAAAAGAGCGCGGCATTTCCATCGATCTGGGCTTCGCGCACCTGGATCTCCCCGATGGCACGCAGGCGGGCGTTATCGACGTGCCGGGGCATGAGCGTTTCGTTCGAAATATGCTGGCCGGCGCGCATGGCATCGATCTGGTTCTTTTTACGGTCGCCGCCGACGATGGGGTCATGCCCCAGACCGAAGAGCATTTTGATATCGTGCGTTTGCTGGGGGTGACGCAAGGCCTGTTCGTCATTACCAAAGCAGACCTCGCATCGGCGGACCGCATACGCGAAGTTGAGGAAGAAATCGAAATGCTCGCTTTGGGAACGCCCTTTGAAGGCGCACCGATGCTGGCGTTTTCCGCAGTCACTCAGCAAGGCCTTCCGCAATTGCGCGCCGCGATTGTGGCGGGCCTCGCAAAATGCGCCAAGACAATGCCGGAGGCTTACTTTCGCATGCCGGTAGACCGGGCGTTTTCCTTGCAGGGTCATGGCCTGGTGGTGACGGGAACCGCGCATACCGGCAAAATCTCCATCGGCGAGCACCTGCGTTGCCTGCCCAGTGGCGAGCGATTTCGTGTGCGCGGAATTCAGGTACACGGCCAAACACTTGCGAATGCCGGCTGGGGGCAGCGCGTCGCGCTCAATCTTGCAGGCAGCGAAACCGCATCGGTCAAGCGCGGTCAGGTCGTGTGCCACGAAAAACTGGCGCGCACCTCGGTGCGGTTCGACGCGCATGTCGAGATCCCGCGCGCCGGCGCACGCGGTATGCGCAGCCATCAGTTGGTGCGCGTGCACCTGGGCGCCGCAGAGATCGCTGCCAAAGTCGTGTTTCTTAACGGCCGTGACAAAGTGGAGTCGAACCAATCCGCGTATTGCCAGATCACACTTGATGAACCTACCTTGGTAATGCGAGGCGATCGTTTCATTCTTCGCGATGAAACCGCTCGCCGCACCCTGGGTGGCGGAATCGTGCTGCATCCCTGGGCTGTGCGTCACAAAATGCGCGAATCCGGACGCATTGAGAAACTCGATACTCTGCGCAACGGGGACTTTCCCGCTTTGGTTGACCTGCTACTCGGCCAAAGCGAGTCGCCGGCCTTGGGATTGGATAGCATTTGCCAGTTTTTCAACTTGACCGCCAATGACGCGGCGGTACGTCTGTCCCGCATCAAATCCGTGCAAAAACTCAATCTCGAAGGCGAGCAGTTATTCGTATCGCAGACTCGCTGGCAGGCATTAGGCGAAGCAGCGCTCAAACTGGTGGGCAATTTTCACAAAACCCAGGCGCTTGCCCTCGGCATGGATCTGGAGGAACTTCGAGCAAAACTCAGAGCGGGGCTTAGCCCCGCAATCTACCGTTATCTGATCGATCAACGCGTCGCCGCGAAAGCATTGCTGCGCGAAGGCAACCTGGTTCGCCTGCCCAGCCATACCGTGAATGTCGGCGGTGCTGAAAAAGCGCTGATGGACAAGATCCGCGCCATTCTTGGCGCCGATGAAATGGCGCCCCCGGATCTGTCCCACATCGAGCGCGAAACCCAGGCACTCAAACCGCGCCTGATCGAGGCCATGAAGCTATTGGAGCGCGAAGGCGCTGTGGTGCGCGTCGGCGCCGAATTGTATTTTCTCTCCGGGGCAGTCAATAAGGTGCGATCCACTCTAGGCGAGCACCTCGCCCAGAATGGCAGCATCACCGCTGCCGGGTTTCGTGATTTGATCGGTTCCACGCGAAAATATGTGATTCCGTTTCTGGAGTACTTTGATAGAAGCGGATTTACTATTCGGGTGGGCGACAATCGCAAATTAAAATCGCCGATCAAAGCGGCTTGATAGGAAACTAACAAAAGCGCAAGCTGCCTAAGCCAGCAGAGCTTGAACCAAGCAGGGTGTCTTTGGGGCAACCTTTCCCGCCAATTTGTAGCGTTGCAAAAGCGCAACGCTACAAATTGGCGGGATGTATTCAAACCCTATTCAAACCCTGGTTCTTCGCCAGAACTGTCATATCAGCCCGTAAGTGACTAAGCGCTTTATTCCCCAAGCTCCTTCTCCCCGCCCAGGGCTTCCACCAAGTCCGCAAGCAACAGAGACAACTCCCCGGTCATGAGCGCGAAATCGGTATCGAATCTTTCCGCCTCGTCATCGGGCTCGGCGTTGGCATCATCATTCAGTATGTCAAGAAAATAAATGCGTTTGATATACAGCTTGTCGGTCAAGACAAACGAAATCCGGTCTTTCCAGGTCAAACCCAACCGCGTCACTGTCTTACCCGCCGAAATATGATCGCGAATATCCTTGCCTTCCAAGGTATGGCGCGAATAACGCACGGTGGCCTTGCTGGTATCAGGGGCGATCATTTCCAGATCCTGATCGATGCTGAAATTGCCAGGCGCTTCTCCCCTGGAAAGCCATTGTGTCATTGCGGTACCCGGCGAGCTCTTCGTATCCAGGCGCTTCGCAGGTAGATCGTCATCGACACGACGAAGCGCCTCAAGGAACTCCTCGGCCGCTTTGTCCGCCGCGGCATCGACCAACAGCCAGCGCTGGGTCGAGTCGATCCAAGCTCGCGTAAGGGAACGCCGGCTCAATGCGCGCGGCATCAGTTCGGTCCTGACCTGGTCGGTGATGTCGCGCATTTGCTTGGCGCCGATCGGCCAGGCCTGCTGTCCGGCCACCTGGGCAGCGCGTTCCTTGGCGAATTGCCGGATGACCGAAGCGGGCAACAGCTTATGCTCGGTCCCCAGCGTCAATAGCCAATGGTGATTCTGCGTATAGAGAAGGCGTTCATCACCACCCTGTTGGTCAGCGCGCGCCGACAGCCAACCGCGGCTTTGCATCTCGAAACTGCCGCAGGCCTGCAGGGGTTGCTTGGCAAGCTTTTTCTCGAGCGTCTCCGCATTGGTGTTCCAGCGGGGGCCAAGCCGATAAGCAACAAGATTCTTGAGAAGCATGAGTGGCCAAAAAGGGTCGCATTATACGGATACTGGGGCCGGCGAAAGCAGGCTTTGCAGGCGACACCGTAAATCAGGTCTGATCGGAATGGCAATCTCTTAAGTCAGAAACCCGAGACAAAGAATCATCTGACTCTGCGTTCGGGTTCGATTGCGGCAGCAACTCGACGTCCTTCAACTTCCTTTCGATTTGTCGGGTGCGGGTTTCGGCCTGATCGATGGAGTTGGCCACGCTCTGCAACTGACGCTTGGTATTGGCCAGCACATCTCCGAAGCGGCCGAACTCGGATTTGACTGCGCCCAGAATCCTCCACACTTCGCTGGATCGCCGCTCAATCGCCAATGTCCGAAATCCCATCTGCAGACTGGAGAGCAAGGCAGCAAGCGTGGTCGGACCACAGACCACCACATGATGATCGCGTTGCAGCGATTCGAACAAGCCAGGCCGGCGCAGTACTTCGGCATACAGCCCTTCCATGGGTAGATACAAGAGGGCGAAGTCCGTCGTATGCGGGGATTCGATGTACTTCTCGGTGATCGACTTTGCCTCCAGCCGCACTCTCGCCTCCAGCGCCTTGGCGGCCGCCTCCATGCGCAGCGGGTCGGCCGCATCCTGAGCATCTTGCAGCCGCTGATAATCCTCGGTCGGAAACTTGGCATCCAGCGGCAGCCACACTGGATGTTCAGGGTCCTGCCCAGGTAAGCGAATTGCGAACTCGACGCGCTCCTTTGAACCGGGGCGGGTAGCGACGTTCGTATCGTACTGCTCAGCGGTCAGAATCTGCTCCAAAAGCGCCGCGAGTTGCACCTCACCCAATATCCCACGCGTCTTCACGTTGGTTAATACTTTTTTGAGGTCGCCTACGTCGGAGGCGAGGGCGTGCATTTCACCCAGGCCCTTGTGCACCAGCTCCAGGCGATCCGACACCTGCTTGAAGGACGCAGACAGCCGCAGCTCCAAAGTAGCGTGCAGCTTCTCATCCACCGTCTGGCGCATCTGCTCGAGCTTTTCGGCGTTGTCTTTTTGAATCCGGTCGAAGCGTTGTTCCAGGGTGTCGCGGGTTTCTTTGCCGGACAGGCGCTGTTGCTCCTGCAATCGCCCCAGGTTCTCCTCCAAGGCCCGTCTAAGCATCTCCAGGCGATCCTCGTTACGAGCGGTGAGTTGCGCGAGAGAGTTGCTCAGTTCACCGCGCGCTTCGCGCGCCGCAACCGCATTTTCTTCGCGCGCCCTGGCAAGGTCGCCGCGGACTGCTTGGGCGGTGCGCGCCGATTCAAGCTCCAACGTGGCGAGGCGCGCATCGATTCCGGCCGCGGCGCGCTCGCGGCGCAATAGCAATACCAGCAGCAAGGCAAGATTGGCGATAGCGGCGAGCGCCAGGATAAGAACAGAGGCCTCAGACATGGGTGCATTATAGGTGCGTACGCGAGTTATTTAACTAAGGGCGGCGCTCTCTCTCGGAGCCTGTGTCCGCAGATTCAGCGTCTGAACCCGGCGGGCTCTCAGCGGAAATGCCAGCGAATTCGGCGCCGGAGCATTCGACACCTGGAGGCGGCTGATTCCATTGCGAGCGCCGCCAATAACTGACCCCCACCAAGGACGCCGCCAGCACCCAGAAAATCGGCAACACACCTACTGCCGCGCTCAATGCGCCAGAAGCCAAGGGCACCACGGTTGCGGTTGAATTCATCACCGTGACTCGAAGGCCCATCACTTCGCCGACACGATCCGGCGGTGAGGCGTCGTAGAGCAGATTTTGCGACAAAGGCCCCGCCAGCCCCATCCCCAATCCGACCAGAAATGCCACCACCAGAAGGCCAGCAAGGTTGCTCACGAGGGGAAAAACGATGAAGCACACCCCGGCTGAGGAAAGCGACATCAGCATTTGCTGCCAACTGGTGAAGCGGCTGGAAATTTGCCTCATGAACAGTCGAATCACGACCGCCGCCGATGAGTAGGCGCCAAGAATCAAACCGATGGTGGATGCCGACAGCCCGATTTCCGCGCCATACAGCGGCACCAGCAAGCTCACCAGGCTCCAGGTGCTGCTCGCGATCACAGACACGGCGTACACGCGACGCAGTTCCACCACTTTCAGCAGATCGCCGATGCGGTGTGTGGCAGCGGCTGCGCGCGCAGTTGCGCTCGCGTGCCCGCCCTCAGGCGACTCGATGACATTGAAGGCGATAACCACGACAGCGAACAGCGGCGCCAGGCTCATCATCAGTAGAGCCTCGGCATGCCCAAAATGGTCGATGACATAGCCCACCGACAGTGGGCCGAGAAACGTTGCTATGGAAAATCCCAGCGCCGCCCAACTGATATTGCCGACCCGGTCACGGGGCTCGCCGATTCGACCTACCCATTGCGTATGGCCGACAAAAAACAGGTTGTAGAAGGTGCCCACCAGCACCGCAACGAAAAACAGCGCCGCGATATCGCTCCACAGCGCGCCTGTCATGGCACCGACGAAAATTACCAGCGAACACCACATCATCGGCCGCCCGGGTCCGACGCGATCCATCACCCGCCCCATCGGCACCGACAGAAACGCGCTCACCACGCTGAATAAGGCCGCAAGCAGGCCCACCACTGCGGGCGAAGCGCCCAGATGCAACGCATAAAGAAGCACCACCAACCGCGTTCCCATGAACGCAAAATGATTGGCCGAGGAAATGGCGATAAAAATGACAAGCGTTCTGAGCAAGAAAATCCTGAGGGGAAAACAGTTTGAGGATGGAAAAACCGCGGCAACCCGTGTAGATTCGCGGCTTCAAAAGGAGATTTTATGCGGGTATCGACAGCAGTGCGCGCTGCATTGACTGGTGTTCTGCTGGGATTGTGCTGCTTGGCGCTGGCACAAAGCTATCCCATTAAGCCGTTGCGCCTGATCATCGACACCGCCCCGGGTGGCATCACCGACATACTCGGGCGACTCTCGGCCGACAACCTCACTTTACAGACAGGCCGCCAAGTGGTCGTCGAAAACCGGGTCGGTGGCCTGGGCTTCGTTGCGCTTGATGCGTTCGCCAAAGCCGCCAACGATGGTTATACGCTGATGGTGGTGGGCAGCGGCACCATTGTCCTTCAGCCCTTACTGCAGAGAACTATTTCCTACGATCCGGTCAATGATTTCGTGCCGGTGTTCAATATAGCGGAGACCCCGCATATTCTGGTGGTGCCAGCGAATCTTCCCGCAAACAACGTCGCCGAATTCATAGCGTATGTGAAAGCCAATCCGGGCCGGATCAATTACGGATCCTCCGGCGTGGGAGGACCTCCCCATCTGGCCATGGACCGGTTTTCGCGCATTACCGGCCTGCAAATGACCCACATTCCCTACAAAGGCGTGGGCGGAACCCTGGCCGACCTGGTGGCCGGACGCATTCAGGTGGTATCGTTAAGCTTAGGTTCGGCACGCCCCAATTTGAAGTCGGGTACGCTCAAAGCGCTGGTCACTGCCGCCAGGAAACGCCTCGGCGGCCTGCCCGATGTGCCCACTGCCATCGAAGCGGGCATTCCCGAATGGGAAATGAGCGCCTGGTTCGGTATCTTCTCGCCCAAGGATACCCATGGCGAGATCGTGCGCTTCCTCAACGGCAAGCTGCAAACCTGGCTGGACGATACTAAAATCCGTTCGCGCTTCGTCGATCTGGGCGCCGAACCGCTTGGAGGTTCGTCAAACTCGTTTATCGAACGAGTACACGCGGATTACAAATACTGGGGTCGTGTCGTCAAGGACTCCGGAATCAAACTGGAATAAAAAGGAAACAGATCATGTCCGAAGCCGAAACCGTCATCGCTGAAAAAATAGAACCTGCGCTTAAACTCAATTTCATCTCCCACGGCACCCTGCCCTCGGTGGATCTGGCCGCAACCCGCCAGTTCTACGAGGAGTTTTTAGGCCTCGAAGTGATCAACACCAGCCACCACTCGATGATGATTCGCCTGGGCGGCACTCATGTCTACGCCGTGGTGCACACCAAAAAACCGATAAAAATGCCAAGGCTTTATCACAATGGCCTGGATGTAACCACCGATGCCGATGTCGACAATTCGTTTCGCATCGTCAATGAACAGGCGGAAAAATGGGGCCTGCACGACATCACCAAACCGGTGTCACGCCATGGAACGTATAGTTTTCATTTCTGGGATCGGGATGAGAACTCCTGGGAGATCCTGTCGAATCCGAAGGGCGGTTACCAATGGATTTTCGAGAAAGGCGACCTGGAGGGACTGGGCCACTTTCAGAAAAATTTCCGCGGACAGCGGCCGGATTTACAGGGACAGGAATCGCAGTAATTGCGATCGAGGGCACGAATCACACCTGCCAAAAGTTTCAATAAATTCAATAATACTTGTCTATCATCCACGGTTATAAGCAAAACATCATCCCAAATTGAACAACTTTGAAAATACTGGGAACCTAAGCCGGCGGTGCCGGAACCAAACAGGGTGTCATTTAGGCCACCTTTCCCGTCAATTTGTAGGTTTGCAAAAGCGCAAACCTACAAATTGGCGGTACGCATACAACCCCCGATTCTTTGCCAGAATTGTCAACACTTAGGTAGTGAGTGACTAATATCCAAACGGATTTGATGACTTTTCAGCTATTGTTTTACCCACTCTATTCCGTGAAGACCCTTAAAAGTAATTGCGAGCATCGCCGAACAAACCAAGCTGCTTGCCTTAAAATTCCTCCACTGGCCAGTAACATCAAGGTAGTCGCCACGACCGCACAAAGCACCACCGAAGGAGCTGCGAGCACGCAACATTCCGCTTCCGAGTTATCGAAGGTCGCAGGCGAACTTAGCGAGTCAGTCTCCAAGTACATTCTTTAGCGCTTCGTCCAAACCGAAACTCACTGCAACAAATATAAGTGGCGTTTTTTTCGACTCTAATGTTTGCCAACCACCTGGCGGGAACCCATGGAAGAAACTGACGAAATTCTGGCGGATTTTATAATCGAGGCAAGGGAAATCCTTGATCAGCTCGACTCGGACTTTGTACAACTCGAGGAAACCCCTGAAGACAGTAAATTAGTCGGGAATATATTTCGCGGAGTGCATACGCTTAAGGGAAACAGCGGATTCTTTGCCTTCAAGAGAATGGAAAAAGTGTCGCACGCAAGTGAAACTCTGATGGTAAAGATCAGAGAAGGTGTGTTGTCACTGGACAAACAGAAAACAAGTTCCCTGCTGAACGCCCTTGACGTACTGCGTGAAATTATCATCGGTATTGAAACCAACAAAGCTGAGCCCGCGGGTGACGACACCGAGCTGATACAGGCGTTGCTCGCCCATGCAAGCGGCGAAACCCCGAGCGTGAAGGCCCCGCAGGCCGCGCCGGCACCCGGTCTCGCTCCAACAGCCACAACCACAAAAAGCAACGAGCTGGCGGACACAGCCGCTACCGGCAAGTCAGCGGCAGGAGGTGGTGATTTAAAGATCGACGCCTCTGGTGAGGCAATCAATGCCGAAAACCCCGGTGAATCGGACTCGGTTGCTGCGACCAAACAGAGCGAGTGGCTTGAACCGGCCATGCCTTCTCGCGAGTCCGACACGAGCGCCGAGGAAACGTCCCTGTCCGTTGAAATGCGGTCCCACGAAGTGGCGGCGCCGGTCAAGGTGAACATGGAGGTGCTTGACAAGTTGATCAACCTGGTCAGCGAGATGGTACTCGCGCGCAACCGCCTGCTGCCTTTTGTTGCTGAATTTGGTAACCACAATTTCTCCACCGCAGTAAGAACTGTGGATCTGCTGACACAGGAATTGCAAGAGCGCATGATGAAAACGCGCATGCAGCCCATTTCCCAGATATGGGCAAAGTTTCCGCGGCTGATACGAGACCTCTCGAATGAATGTCAAAAGACAGTGACCCTCATTCAAGAAGGCGCTGATACCGAACTCGACCGCACCTTACTGGACGCCATTCGCGACCCATTGATTCACATCATTCGCAACTGCGTCGACCATGGCATTGAACTGCCTGAGGAGCGGACCCAGCTCCAAAAAATGAAAGCGGGAAAAATTCTTTTACGTGCCCGCCATGAAAATGGAATGGTGGTTATCGAGATATCAGATGATGGAGGCGGGATCAATTTTGAACTGGTTCGCCAGAAAGCCGTCCAAAACAATCTGGTAACTGCGGCAGAGGCCGACTCCCTGAGCGATGTCGAATTGACAGAGTTTATTTTCCTACCCGGTTTCTCGACAAAAAAGGTCGTAACCAACCTGTCCGGACGCGGCGTCGGCATGGACGTGGTGAAAACCAATGTGTCCGGTGTCGGCGGACGCATAGAGATAGACAGCCCACGTGGCAAGGGAACCACCATTTGCTTGAAAATTCCCCTCACGCTCGCCATCATGCCGGTGTTGTTTGTGCGTAGTGAAAACGAGCGTTACGCCATTCCGCAGAACAGCATCATCGAAACCGTTCGCATCGATCTCGCAACAGACACCACGGGTCTAGAGGATTTTTATGGTACCCCCGTTTTCCGGCTTCGCGGCAAACTGGTGCCAGTCA
>CAMDFL010000082.1 GCA_945897475.1 Bordetella parapertussis | reverse complement strand
CCCTGCAAGCCGCCTCGTCCGGTTCAAATCCCAGTACCGCGGTAATTGAAGCGATCGGAGACAACAGGGCATGAACTCCACCCCTCGCGCCTACGTCAATGAATCCCAGCGGTGTTCCTCTGAGTAGTTTCGACGGCAAAATCTCCTTGAAAATTCTGTTGCCCGCCAACTCGTCAAGGGCATAGCGGCCGCCAATCCAGTCAAGAGCCATTGAAGTAATGTGTCCTAAGTAGTTTTAATAATCGATCGGAACTTCTTCGCGTTGTGCGTAGCGTCCTGCGGTGAAGGGCGTGCCCCGCCTTATGTAGGTGAGCAGGAGCGCAAATCGGTCGGCATTCGAATTATTGACGTACGAGCCATGAATCGTATTTCCATCGAAAAATATGGCGTCGCCCTTGCGCATTTGCACGTCCTGAGAAACATATTTATCGGGTACGACGCACCTCAGACGCAATGCATTGTTATCCTGGAGCATGGACTCTTGTGCCTCAACTTCTTCAACCTCGAGTAGAGGTTCCTGTCGAGATCCGGGGTAAATGTACAGTCCCCCGTTGCTTGCGCCAACGTCGGTCAATGCCACCCATGCTGAGGCAAAAGCACCACTCGGCGCATTTACATAACGATTATCTTGATGCGGCTGAAATCCAGGTGTTCCCGGCTTGCCATAAAAAAATTGACTTTGTAATCCGGAAATTTCGCCGCCCAATATTTTTTGCATTACCCGAGTTACGCCAGAGTGTCGTAGGGCCTCCATAAAAATCGGCTCGCGCGTATGAGGCTGCAATACGGTTCGAAAGTCACCACTTAATACGGCAGGAAACGTTTTGGCCACGCTAATCAGGCGATCGCAAAAATCCAAAGGGAACGCAGAAGTCTCGATATGAAGACCAAGGTCGAAATACGCTGCGAGAGCGCTGTCCCCGCCAATGGCGACTGCATCGCTAGCCATGAATGTAAGATTTAACCGCCAGCTATAATCTCCCCGGCGGCCACCCAAAGTCCTCCACCCGTGGCCACCCCAAACTCCTCCACCCTGAGCAGATGTAAGCGCACCTAATCCGGGGCGCGCTACAACGGGACGTTACGCTGATTCCTCACCATTGTGAGGAGTAAGGAGTGAACGTCTTGAAGCCACATTTACCTGTTCGTGATGACGCTCAAATACTCGGGCAAGAGCTTTCGCAAGACCGTGTGGAAGACCAATCAGGAAACCTGGTCACGGCTGCACGAGCAGGCGTGGCGCGCCTTTGGCGGGTGCTGCCAGTACGTGGTGCTCGATAATCTCAAGCAAGGGGTGATCCGCCCGGACATCTATGCCCCGGAATTGAATCCGGTCTACGCGGCGATGCTCGCGCATTACAGCGTCGTGGCTGATCCGGCAAGCGTACGCGACCCCAATCGCAAGGGGGTCCCCGCCCACCATCGTCAATGCGATCCTGCATGCGCTGCCGCCCCTGGGCGTAACGCAAAACGCAATGCCTGCCACGCCCAACCGGGTGTGGAATGCGATCAGCGCCGCCAAAAAGCAATAAGTGCCGGCGCTGCCCTATTTGCCAATTATGTTCAACAGCGCCTGACGTTTCTCGCGCCTGACCACATCTAGTGCGCGCCTGATCGCCGGCGCGAGTTCCGCGCGCGTGGTGACCCGCTCTCCGTAGCCGCCCGAGGCCTCGACGTATTTTTCGAAATCTGGCATCGGGGCGAGCGAAGACAGCGGTGCGGTGCCGTGCTCCGCGGCATGCTGCATTGCATGTTCACCCGGATACATCTGATCGGCCGCCATGTGCACCGCCGCCCAGCGCGCGTTGTTGAACACCAAGGTCAGCACCGGCAGCTTGTGCAGGTTCGCCGCGTGGTGGCAGGCGGCGGGATTCGAAAAGATATAGGCACCGTCGCCCTGCACCGCGATCACGGTTCGATCCGGCAGCGCCTGCTGCACGCCCAGCGCCGCCGGCAGGCCCCAGCCCAGGCCCGCCGAAACGGGATTGGGGAAGTAGCTGCCCGGCTCATCAAGATTCAAATATTCGCGCAGCGCCGAATACTCGTTGACGATCACCGCATCACGGGGGCGCAGCGCGTCAAGCGTGCGCGTGAAAAACATCTTGGTGATCGGGCCGTCCTTGGCGGCCTCCTGCTCGCCGCGCTCGCGCACTGCAAGGCGAGTTGCCTCGGCGCGCGCGGTGAGGCGTTCGCGCCGTTCGGTCGCGCCCTTTTGCGCGCCGGCGGCGGCGAGCGCCGCGCCCAGCGCCGGTAGCAGGGCCGCCACGCTGGCGGTCACGCTCACGTCCGCGCGGAACGAACGCATCGGGTAGCGGTTGAACAGCGGATCGGTACCAGCCTGCGCGACAAACGCGTCATCGCGGGGCGTTGCTTTGTGCGGGAACCAGGGAACATCGCTCTCAAGCACCAGCAGTGCGTCGATCTCGCCAAGCAGCGGTTCCAGGGCCTGGCCCAAATGCAGAGCATGGCTCGAAGGAAAATTGATGTTTCGCGCTCTCGACTCCACGACGCCGATGCCGAAACGGTCCGCCAGTTCCACCAACATGGGCACGGTCGATGGATCGGCGCCGCTGGTGCTGCAGGCAATCACCGGGAAGCGCGCGTTCGCCAAGGCATCGGCAATGCGCTTCACCTGATCGGGATCCGGATAAGGCGCGGCCGGCACGGCGGGCGCCTTCGCCGAGAATTTGAAGCCGTCCATCTTCTGCGCCATCACCTCGCGCGGCAGCGTCAGGTACACCGGCCCGCGCGGATGCGACTGCGTGATGCCCAGCGCCCGGTCGACCACGTTCTCCAGGTTGAGGCCGTCGCGAAGTTCATAGTCCCACTTGATCAGCTCGCGCATCATGCCGGCCTGGTCGTACATTTCCTGGGCCCAGTGGATGCCGTTGTCGCGGGAACCCAGCTTTCCGCTCTCGAAAAGGGGCGTGCGTCCCGCGGTGAACAACATCGGAATCTGGCTGCGCGCCGCATTCATCACCGCGCACACGGCATTGGCCGCCCCCACGCTCACATGCAGCATCACCACCTGCGGGCGCCCGGTGATCATGGTGTAGCCGTGCGCCATGCCGACCGCGAGATTCTCGTGCGTGGCGATGATCGGTGTCGGAAATTCGAGCCCCGACTTCGGCACGCGGGCATAGGCCTCGACCAGCGGCGCGGTGTCGGTGCCGGCGTTGATATACAGAAAATCAACGCCTCGCTGCTTGAGCAGGGCGAGATAGGCTTCGCCCGTGGAAGCGGCGGGTATGTCAATGGTGCCTGTGGAGCTGCCTGCCAGGGAATCGCGTTTCATATCAGTTCCTTTTCATCCATTCAGTTTGTGGAGCACATGTGTTGGTTGCAAGCATGCCGCAATTTGAATCTGGCCGCAGGCATGGTGGTCGCGAGGGATTCATGTCCTGCTCGCGGGGCTGGCGCTGACGCTCTGCGGTTTGGCTTTCACATTGTTGCCGCGCGTTTTAAGCGGGCGGGATTCGGAAACGTACGCTAGCTTCGATAGTCGCGGCCACGCTACGTTATGATCGCCCACTCGCAACGAATCGCGATGCTGCCACACCGTCACACCTCGACGCACAGCATTCACCATGGAGATAGACAACATGACGCAACGCAGGCTCACGACCTTGCTCGGGGATTATCCCGGCACGTTAGCCCTCAAAAAAGGCGATGTCCGTTCGGAGAAGATCGCTTTCGATTTCGCGGACGTAAAGGTGCCAAGCTCGGCGTTCAAACGCGTGGTACGCGACATCGATTTCGACGTCGGCGAGCTCGCGGTGTTCACCTACATCATCGCTCGCGCCTTCGACAAGCCCCTGGAGCTGTTGCCGGTTGTATTGCTGGCGCGATTTCAGCACTCCTACCTCTTGTATAACGCCGAGCGCGGCGTGATCAAGCCGAGCGATCTGAACGGCAGACGCATCGGCATCCGTTCATATTCGGTGACCACCAGTGCCTGGTTGCGCGGCCTCCTGCAGGCCGATGCCGGGGTCGATCCCAAAAGCATCACCTGGGTGACATTCGAAGACCCGCACGTCGCCGAATTCAAGGACCCGCCCAACGTCGAGCGCGCAGCCGCAGACAAGGAACTGACGCAGATGCTCTTCGCGGGCGAAATCGACGCCATGGTCGGCACCGACAGGTTGGCCAAGGACGACCGGCTGAAAACCGTATTTCCCGATCCGGCCGCGGCCGCGCAGGAATGGCACAAGCGCTATGGCGCGATTCAGATCAACCACATGGTGACCGTCAAACGATCGCTGCTCGACACCGATCCGCAAGCCGTTCGAGAGGTGTACCGGTTGCTGCGGGAATCGAACAATGCGGCGAAAAACGCGGCCCCGCCCGCCGAAGGCGGCATCGATCTCACCCCGGTGGGGCTGGAAGCCAACCGTAGAAACCTCGATGTTGCGATCGAATACAGCTATCGCCAAGGCCTGATCCCGAAGCGTTTCTCGGTGGAGGAGCTTTTCGATCCCCGCATCCTCGCGATGGGTTGAACCCAAATGCCGATCGTCTGCGCCTTCGCCACTTCCCACGCCTACACTTTTCAAGAGCCCGAGACCTGGGACGTTCGCCGTACGCGCTCTAAAATCAACGTCGCGCGCAGGGCGGGGCGACCCGCTCAAGATACGGCCGATGCGCAAACCGAAACGCTCGAAGACAGCCGGGCACGTTACGCGCACATTCGCGATGCGCATCGTGAGATTCGCGAGCGCCTAAAAGATTCGCGAAATCCAAACCCGGCGCGCTCAACTACGGAAGCTACGGCATCGCCAGCATGGCGCAAATCAACATCGAGGCCTTGAAAGCGAAAAAGGGAATCGACGTCGTGCATACTCCCTACAAGGGTGCGGGCCCCGCGGTGCAGTCGGTGGCCGCTGGCGAGGCGACCCTCACCATCCCCGGCAAAACCGCTGAAGTCCGCAAGCGACAATAAAAAACTTTTACAAATCAATGCCGGCTTGCGGACTAATCAACAGTTGTTCGTTTGACGTATTGGGTAGCAGAAGGGAATGAGTAAAGGAGAAACCAGCGGCAGAATCCGGGACGATGGATATTTTCACCATACGGCATGCTGGTGGCAAGCGGAAATCGAGTGCCGCGATGACCACGCCGCCGATGGCAACAGGCAGATTGATAGGGTCATTGTTGTTGCTGCTGCCCATGCACCATGTGCCATGCGCCGCCGTGCATCTCGACCACAGCATGGAAAGGACCTTTGCCGCGCGGTTTGAACACACGCGCAAGCAAGGACTTATCGCCATGCCTCAGATACTCGACTTCCTCGATATCGACCTCGTATCGCCCTGCTCGGCTTTCAGATTCATTCGCCATTCCGATCTCCCCTTGATCGCGGCTCGCCGCGCTATTCTTTCGCCCCGGCCTCCTTAAGCAATCCTACTATTTCAATGCGATTTTCACGAATCGCCCAGGACAATGCGGTGGCGCCGTCCTGATTCTTGATATCGGTGGAGGCACGATGCGCAAGCAACAGCCTGACCGCATTGGCTTTGCCCTGGCGCACCGCCATCATCAGCGGCGTGCTGCCGTTGGGCGATTCCACGTTGATCCTCGCGCGCAGGTCAATCAACAATGTGCAGATTTCCAGGTGCCCCTGCCAGGCGCAGTAGTGCAGCGGCGTCCACCCTTCTGTATTGATCTCGGCGCCGCTGGCAATCAACAGACGCGCCATTTCAATCCGACCATGATAAGAGGCTGCCATTAGCGCTGTATCGCCAAAGGCATTGCGGTTGTTGATGCGGGCACGCCTGGCGATCAGCAAGCTGGCCAGATCCAGATTACCCGCCGCGGCCGCAACAGCCAGCAAGGTATTGCCATGTTGATCGGCGGTATCCGCGTCGGCACCGCGTTCCAGCATGTCGCCGATGAATGGGAGGTCGCCCAGCTCCGCGGCGCGTAACAGACGCTCAGGGTCCAGTTGCGCAAGCACCGGGGCCGCGCCACCGATCGCGATAGCGGCGAACACCGTCACGATGAACCCTTTGAAAATCACTATGAATCCTTTGAAAATCAATATGAATTCTTTGAGAATCACCATGAATCCTTTGAGAATCAGCATTAATCCTTTGAGAATCACCATGAATCCTTTGAGAATCAGTATGTGATTTCGCTTGCCGGAGCAATCCTGAACAGCCGGAAAAAATTCTCGCTGGTTGCCCGCGTAATATTCTCAAAAGTATCACCGCGCAAGCGCGCCACCTCCTCGGCGACATGTTTTACCAATGCCGGTTGATTCACGCGGCCACGATGCGGCACCGGCGCTAGATAGGGAGAGTCAGTCTCGACCAGAATCCGGTCCAAGGGCAACACTCGCGCCACTTCCTTCAGGTCGCGGGCGCTCTTGAAGGTGACGATGCCTGAAAACGAAATATAAAAACCCATGTCAATGGCGGCGCGTGCCATATCGAGACTTTCGGTAAAGCAATGAAACACGCCGCCCGCATCACTGGCTTTCTCCTCCCTCATCACGCGCAAAGTGTCCTCTGGGGCTGCACGCGTGTGAATAACCAGCGGCTTGCAGACCTCGCGGGCAGCACGGATGTGGCGGCGAAAGCGCTCGCGCTGCCATTCCAGATCGCCCTTGAGGCGAAAATAGTCGAGCCCGGTTTCACCGATGGCGACGACTTTGGGATGCCCTGCAAGGAACACCAGTTCGGCCTGCGTCGCTTCTTCTTCGCCCTCGGTGTCCGGATGCACACCCACTGAACACCAGAAATTGTCGTGCAGCGACGCGATTTCCCTCACGCGTGGAAAGCCTGTGACGGTTGTGGAAATACACAATGCATGGGTGACGCCGTTAGCTTTCATAGCGGCACGCAATTCCGGCAGCTTTCCCTCGAAATCGGGAAAATCCAGGTGGCAATGGGAGTCCACGAGGTAAGAATTTACCTGCGGTGAATCAAACTGAGGCAAATCAATCGGCATATCGGATCCGCATTAATGAGAATAGGCCACATCAGCGGCCCGTCCTTCCAGCATGGCCACGTACCCAAACAACAGGTCTTCCATGAACAGGCGGGGATTGAGTGGGTGCTCGGCCAGATTGCGTTCGCGCGCGAGGCGACGCAAATAGGCGGCAATGAGGCGCGGTGAACATTTTCCGGCTAAGCTTTCCACTTTGTGCACCATAACCGTGTGATAACGAACCTGCCCGGTCAGATTGCTGGACAACAAGTCGTAACACCAGCGGTACAGCGCGGTTACCACCTCAACCGGTGTGGATTTCTGGCAGATAGCGGCGACCGCCAGCGCATCCATGCGTGGATTGGCCAGATGGTCCGCCAATTGATGAAGAAATTCCGCCCGCGCAGCAAGGCTGGCAGCAAGCAATGGTGCGCCACCGGCCATGGCGAGCAAGGCCTCGGGATGCTCCACCGATTGTTCCTTTAACCATCGTAGGGATGCCGCAGGCTCAGGCGGGGGTAAGCGTAGGGTCTGACAACGGCTGCGCACAGTAGGCAACAGACGATGGGATCGACTCGTCGCCAACAGGAACACCGTGCCGACTGCCGGTTCCTCCAAATTTTTTAACAAGGCATTCTGCGTGGCGGTATTCATAGTGTCGCACGGATGCACCACCACCACCCGCCGACCGCCTCTGTGGGTGCCCACATTTAAAAACGACTGCAATTCACGAATCTGATCAATGCGGATCTGGTCACTTTTCTTTTCCCGCTCACGTGCGGTCAGCGCTGGCCCATCCTCGCCGGCATCGGCTTCCTTCACATGACTGTCAGGCTGTACCAGGCGAAAATCCGGGTGGTTGCCGCTGCGAA
This sequence comes from Bordetella parapertussis, assembly GCA_945897475.1. Taxonomy (GTDB): domain Bacteria; phylum Pseudomonadota; class Gammaproteobacteria; order Burkholderiales; family SG8-39; genus 2-02-FULL-62-17. The sequence goes on along the minus strand of CAMDFL010000082.1, from coordinate 11,727 downwards.
ACCAGATGCATGCAGCGCAAGCGCCACACGCGTCACCCTGCGCGCCATTGGAGTCGCATAACAAGGCGGACTCGCATAACAAGGCCTGAGCCCATGCCATGGAAAACTCAAAAACACCTGTTCCTTCAGTTGCTTGCAGGAGAATAGCGTGCGCCAGACGGGAGCGTTCCTGGTGTAAGCTTAGATAGATATCTTTATGCCAATAGTACATATCAAATATTTGCAATTAATACTTCTAGTTCTTTCCTAATATTATCCATAGATCGACTTGAATCTATAGTTTTAATTCGTCCAGATGATTGGCTAGCCCGATCCTGATAGACGCGTCTTACGCGTTCAAAAAACGCATCCCCTTCCTGCTCGAATCGATCGGGTGGCGCCTTACCCGCGGCGAGACGCTGCCTCGCGATTTCCACGGAAAGGTCGAAAAAAATCGTCAAATCCGGCTGCAAACCCTGTTGCACCCAGGACTCCAATGACCTGATCCGCTCGAAGTCGAGACCCCGGCCGCCACCCTGATAGGCGAAACTTGCGTCGGTGAATCGGTCCGATAACACCCAGTCGCCTCGATCCAGGGTGGGAATAATAAGCTTGGCCAAATGCTCGCGCCTAGCAGCAAACATCAAAAGGGTCTCGGTTTCCAGGTCCATGGGCTCGGCGAGCAAAATATCCCGCAATTTCTCCCCAAGCGGTGTGCCCCCTGGTTCGCGAGTGACCACCAAGCGTACCCCGCGGGCACGTAATGCCCCCGCAATCCAAGCCACATGGCTGCTCTTGCCGGCACCATCCACGCCTTCAAGCGTAATAAATTTTCCACGACTCACAGGCGTGCTACTCCTCTCGCGGGCGTGCTACTCCTGATCTTGGGAAGCCAAGGACCAAAATCGCCCAGCCATTGCTATTATAAATACCCCACTATGGCATTCAAGAAAACTAAATCAGCGACGCCCATTCTTCTGATAGCGCGTAACTGCCCGATTGTGCTCATCCAGGGTGCGCGAAAACTGGTGCGATCCATCGCCGCGCGCAACGAAATAAAACGCATCGGTCTTGGCCGGATTAACTGCCGCGCGCAGTGCCGCCAGACCCGGCATCGCAATGGGATGCGGCGGCAGGCCAGCGCGAGTGTAGGTATTGAAGGGGGTGTCGGTTTCCAGATCGACACGGCGGATATTGCCCTTATAGCTCTCGCCCATACCGTAGATTACGGTCGGATCGGTTTGCAGGCGCATACCGATCCGAAGGCGATTACTGAATACGCCGGCGATCGTCGCTCGCTCCGCCTGAGCGCCAGTTTCCTTTTCCACGATGGAGGCGAGAATCAGCGCCTCATACGGCGATTTGACCAAAATCTCTTCGCCGCGATCCTCCCAGATCTGCGCAAGTTTTCTTTGCATCAGGCGATGCGCGCGCGCGAGAATCTTCAAGTCGGACTCACCCTTGGGGAAAAGATAAGTATCGGGAAAGAACATGCCTTCCGCGGGTTGGCCGGCTGCAGCGCCTATACGCTCCATGATTTGCGCATCGCTCATGCCTCTCGTGTCGTGGCGTACTCCAGCCATCGCGTCCAGCGCCGCGCGCATTTGTCCGAAATTCCACCCCTCGACAAACAACACTTCACTAAGCAGCGACTCGCCAGAGGTGATTTTTTGCAAAATCTCCCAGGGTGTCGCTCCCTGCGCGAGTTCATAGCTGCCGGCTTTGATGCGCGTTCCTTTGCCGGCGATTCGCGCCATGAGGGTGAAGTGAAATTCGGAAACGGGAACACCCGCCTCTGCGATTTGCCGCGCCGCGCTACGCAGGGCACTGCCGGGGGCCACGGAGAACTCCAGGTTTTGCGCCGGCAAGCTCAACGGCAGCGCAGCCATGCCAATCAACCAAATGAAAAAAACCGCCGCGAGAGCGAATCCAATATATACCAGGAACCGTATGAGGCGAAGGAGGCGAAGCATGCGATGGGGAAATTAAAATTACAGAAGATCTCAACTCGTATAATACCGCGCTCATCATGAGCCGATTCATTATCGAGAAATAGATAATAATTCATGACCAAAACATGCCTCTGACGAGGCTGACATGTTGTCTGAAATGATCAATGACTGCCTTATCGCCTCTTCTTTAATGAATGCCCACTGCCCTCATGCATACCGACTGGATTAACGCGCTGCGACGCGCTGGCGCAAACATCGAATCCGACGCAGTGCGTGACTTTGGCAATCCCTCAGGGGAACTTCAGGCCGCTCAGGCCGAGAACGTGATAGCGGATCTTTCTCACCTCAGCGCAATTGTCATTTCAGGTGAGGAAGCCGGGTCGTTTCTGCAGGGACAGCTAAGCTGCGATGTGAAAGCGATCCCGCCAAACGGCGTGTCTATAGGCAGCTATTGCACCCCAAAGGGCCGCATGCTGGCATCGTTTTATCTGCTGCACACGCAGAATGAATATGTCATGCTGTTATCGGTCACCCTGGCCGCAGCGATCCACAAGCGCCTCGCGATGTTCGTGATGCGGGCAAAAGTAAAGATCGCCAGTTACACCGAGGGGCTAGTGTTAATGGGCTTGTCCGGACCATCCAGCGCCGATGCTGCGGCAATCCTATTGGCGAATAGTGCAGCGGATATTCGAATCTTTGATCTGCCCGATTCACGCAAGCTGCTGCTGGTAGCGGTGCAAACGGCTTCGCAAGCGTGGTCATCGCTTAGTGAACGCTTCCAACCGATTGGGTCGAGCGCCTGGCAATGGCTCGATATCCATCATGGCATTCCGCTAATAACAACAGCTACCCAAGATCAACTTATTCCGCAAATGGCCAACCTGGAGTTGATAGGCGGGGTGAGCTTCAAGAAGGGTTGCTACCCGGGCCAGGAAATTGTCGCGCGCACCCAATACCTTGGCAAGGTCAAGCGGCGTATGTTTCGGGCGCACCTAGACATCCAAGCCGCGCCCGGCGACGCACTTTATAGCGATGATCTTGGCGATCAGGCAAGCGGCCTGGTGATCAACGCACAGCCCGCACCCGAAGGCGGATACGACCTATTGGTGGTCGCTCAATTGGCAAGCCAGGAGTCCTCCACCGTGCGGCTTCGGTCGCTGCAAGGCCCGGCCTTGCGCTTCGATACGCTGCCCTACGCGGTCACATGAGTGACAAGGCATGAACTACAGCATTTACATTTATTACAATGTCGCGCCTGATTCGGTTGGCAAATTAGGTGCAGCGGTACGAGTCTTGTTCAAAGGCATGGCCAGGCAAACCGGTATCGAAGGCCGTTTGTTATCCCGCCGCGACAAGCCAGAAACCTGGATGGAGGTCTACGAAGGCGTCGCCAATCCTGATGCCTTTCAATCCAGCTTGGATAGCGAACTCGAGCGCCTGCACTTTGCGGAACTTCTCGGACCCGATTCGCGGCGCATCACCGAATTATTCATGCCGCTCTGATTCGAACCTCGCGTAATGTGCCTCATCCTGTTTTCCCATAAGGTCATTCCCGGCATAGCACTGCAACTGGCGGCCAACCGCGATGAGTTTTTTGCCAGACCCACTACGCCCGCTGCCTGGTGGCCGGATCACCCGCACATTCTCGCCGGCCGCGACCTGCAGGCCGGCGGCACCTGGTTAGGCGTGTCACGCAGTGGTCGCTATGCCGCACTCACCAATTTTCGGGATCCCGCATCACGACGCGATGATGCACCCTCGCGCGGCGCGCTGATAAGTGATTTTCTTTTAAGCGAGGAGACCCCTGCCGGCTATCTGGAACAGATCGCGCCGCGCACCAGCCAATACAATGGTTTCAGTCTGCTGGTCGGCCAGGGAACCGATTTATGGTTTTTGTCCAATCGCAGCCAGCAAGCAGTAAAGGTCGCACCAGGCATCCATGGCCTGTCCAATCACCTCCTGGATGAACCCTGGCCCAAAGTGACCAAGGGGATCTCGAAACTGGGTACGCTTGTCGCGCAGCCATTCGCCGCCGAAGACTACTTTAGCGTCTTGGCCGATGAAACCCAGGCCAGCGATGCCGAATTGCCACGCACTGGCATTGCCATTGAGCGGGAACGAAAATCATCGGCCATACGTATTCGCGACGCGGTGTATGGCACACGATGCTCCACGGTGCTGCGCATCGCCGAGGACGGACAAGTGATGTTTCACGAACGCAGCTTCAAACCTGAGGGCGAACTCAGTAGCAACATCAGCCACCACTTCCTGATTACTTGAGTTCATTACTTGAGTTCAATTGTCATGGCAATGTGAGGAATTCCCGCTTCATCGAAAGGCGCGCCGAATTCGGCGAACCCCAGTTTTCGATAGAAGCCCGACGCATGCATCTGCGAATGAAGAACGATGCGCTGCATGCCGCGAGCCTTCGCCTGGCGCATCAGGGCTTGCGCCAGCGCCCGCCCAACACCCCTGCCGCGCCACGAATCGAGCACCGCCATGCGCCCGAGATGGCCGTCCGGCAATAAGCGCGCGGTGCCGATCGGATGGCCCTCATCATCCAAAGCCAGCGCATGATCCGAGCAGCTATCCCAGTGGTCCCATTCAAGTTCAATCGGCACCTTTTGCTCGACAATGAAAACCGCGTCGCGAATCTTGCGTGCGCTTGACTCTGCCTGGCTCCAGTCAACAATCTGAACAATAGGCTGCGATGTCATATTTGTGTCCACATTAGCCTCCTATAATAGCGGCGCTTTTTGAGGGAGTGACATGAAATTCTTATGGAATGAAGAAGATGCCAGGCAATGCAAGGATGCGCTGGCGCTGCGCGTCTACAGCTCGCGCCTGCTGGGACGAGACAAAGCGCTGGTGCTGCATGGCGGGGGCAACACCTCGGTGAAGATCGAGGAAAAAAATCTCTTCGGTGAGTCCGAAACCATACTCTACGTCAAGGGCAGCGGCTGGGATCTGGAGACCATCGAAGCGCCTGGTTTTTCTCCGGTACGCCTTGATCATGTGTTGAAATTGGCGAGGCTCCCGACCCTCTCCGATCCCCAGATGGTCAACGAGCTCAGCACTCACATGCTGCGCTCTACCGCCCCCGCGCCATCCATCGAAACCATTCTGCACGGCTGCCTGCCCTATCGCTTCGTTGACCACACCCACGCAGACGCGGTGTTGGCGCTCAGCAATACCGCCTCGGGCGAACAGCGTATTCGAGAAATCTACGGCGATCGCTGCGTCGTAATTCCTTATCTGATGCCGGGCTTCGATCTGGCACGCTATTGCGCAGAAGCATTCGCGCGAGAAAGAACACCGGCCACCATAGGCATGGTTTTGCTTAAGCACGGTATATTTTCATTTGGCGACAACGCTCGGGAATCCTACCAACGCATGATCGAGCTGGTATCGATGGCGGAGGATTATCTAAAACAATGCGGTGCCACCGCCGCGCCGGTTGCGCAGCAAAATCCGCCCACCGCCTCCGTCACCGTCTCCGCTACCGCGCAAGCCAGTCTGCGAAGAGCAATCTCACAACTGGCCGGAGCGCCTATGATCATGCGCACCCTCAGCGATGCGCGCAGCCTAGCGTTCGCCAGGCACCCCGATTGCCGAAATTTTTCACAGCGTGGCCCGATCACGCCAGACCACATTATCCGAACCAAACGCGTGCCGATGTTGGGCGGCGATGTCGCGGCATATGCATCCGACTATCGGAAATATTTCGCCATAAACGAGCCTTACTCACGTGAGCGAAAATCCATACTCGACCAGGCGCCGCGCGTAGTGCTCGATCCTGCCTTTGGCATGGCAAGCCTGGGGCGAAGCGCCAAGGATGCTCAAGTGGTCGCCGAACTTTATGAACACTCAATGGACGTGATTCGCGCCTCTGAAGTACTCGGCGGATTCGAACCTTTGAGTCACGCTGAGTTGTTCGAGGTCGAATACTGGGATCTGGAACAAGCCAAGCTTAAAAAATCCGGGACCCCCCCGTTATTCGCGGGAGAAGTCGCCGTGGTAACCGGCGCAGCATCCGGTATCGGCAAGGCGGCGGTGGAAAGCCTGCTCGCCCGTGGCGCTGCGGTGCTCGGTCTGGATGTCAACGCCGCGGTGGTGAGCTTACATCGACGCGCCGATTACCTGGGGATCACCTGCGATCTGACCAATGAAACGATGCTATCGGATGCCATCGATCAGGCGGTATTGCGCTTCGGCGGACTGGACATGGCCATCCTCAATGCCGGCATTTTCGGTGAAAGCCGCAGGATCGCCGAGATCGACGGCTCAGAGTGGCGCCGGGTGATGGCGATCAATCTGGATGCTAATCTTGCGTTGCTGCGCCTGATTCACCCCTATCTCAAACTCGCGCCACGCGGTGGGCGAGTGGCGGTGATAGGCTCCAAGAATGTGCCCGCGCCAGGACCGGGCGCCGCGTCCTACTCGGCATCCAAAGCCGCGCTCAACCAGTTGGTGCGGGTGGCCGCGCTCGAGTGGGGCGCAGATGGCATTCGAATCAATTCGCTGCATCCCAACGCGGTATTCGACACTGGTTTGTGGACCGACGAAGTGCTGGCGCAGCGCGCCGGGCACTACGGCATGACGGTTGCGCAGTACAAGACGCGCAATGTCATGAAGGTCGAAATCAGCAGCCGCGATGTGGCCGAACTGGCCGCAGAATTGTGCGGACCGTTGTTCGCCAAGACCACCGCCGCCCAGATTCCCGTGGACGGTGGCGATGATCGCGTTATTTGATCGTATGGTCCCATTCTGATCCTATGAGGCCGTCAAAATGAACCAGATAATACAAACCAGACAGTACGAACCAGTCAATATGAACCAAGCAATATGAACCAGTCAATCCGCCCCATACAAGCAGGCAAAGTACAAACCATGCTATGGCGCGATCACGCGCTGGAACTGATCGATCAGCGCGTATTGCCTCTACGGTTCGAGATGGTCCGCTGCGATGATGCCGCCCAAACCGCCGCCGCCATCCGCGACATGGTGGTGCGCGGCGCGCCGGCCATTGGTTGCGCCGCCGCCTTTGGCGTGGCCGCTGAGGCCTGGGAGCACCGCTACGAGGGCCGAGCGGCTTTCGATGTCGCCATGGTCGCCGGCATGCATGTACTTGCGCAAAGCCGACCCACCGCGATCAACCTGTTCTGGGCGATCGAGCGCATGCGCGAAGTTGTCACCTCCACGCGTTCCCTGCCACCGCGCGATGCCGCCCTGCGCCTTGAGACCGCTGCCCTGGATATATACAACGCCGATCTGGCGGCCAATCGCGCCATGGGCATTGCGGGTGCAGCCTTGGTGCGAGACGGCGCCCGAATCATGACCCATTGCAATGCCGGCGCGCTCGCCACCGCCGGCCATGGTACGGCTCTGGGCGTCATCCGCTCGGCGCGTGACCTGGGCAAAAAGGTATTCGTCCTGGCCAACGAAACCCGCCCTTTTCTGCAGGGCGCTCGCCTGACAGCCTGGGAGATGGTCCAGGAAAACATACCTGTGACCCTCATCACCGACAACATGGCCGGCCACATGATGCGCGAAGGCCGCGTGGACATGGTGATCGTAGGCGCAGATCGAATCGCCGCCAACGGCGACACCGCCAATAAAATCGGCACCTACTCGGTGGCGATACTGGCGCGGCACCATTCAATTCCGTTTTATGTCGCCGCGCCCCTATCGACCTTCGATTTGAGCCTTACCAACGGCACGGCGATTCCCATCGAACAACGCCCCCCTCATGAAGTCACCGGCTATGGCGGCACGCGCTGGGCCCCCGAAGGCGTAGCGGTGGCCAATCCCGCCTTCGATGTCACGCCGGCCGACCTGATCACCGCGATCATTACGGAGGAAGGCGTGTTGAATCAGGTCAATGCGACGGGAATTCGCGGCCTATTCACCAAAGTTCCGCACTAAAGTTAATCTTTTATAGAACAATAACAAGTAACTGCTTTATAAATACGAAAAATACAAGATTAAATATGGGATATTTTTAGCTCACGCCATACCATAAGTAGTAGGTGGCGAATCCCAGCAACGCTACGATCCAGTATCCGATCAGCGTCGCGCGCATGAGATTTTTCCACCAGGAAACATGCCATCTCGCGGGAAGGATATCGTTCATCTGAAGAATCAGCCACACCCCGGCTGAGACAGTCAGCGACCCAATCGTCGCATGCAGCCAGGTCAGCCATACCTTGGTTGGGGCCAGATCGGCGGCGCGCGATAGGGGCGCATCGGCCATAGAGCCCCACATGATAAAAATCACGAGCGCCGCGTTCACCAGCACCCAGGTGGTCTGATTCACCCGGTGCGCCTCGATACGCCCTTTGCGCGCCAGCCATGCACCAAAGGTCAATCCAAGAAGCAACATAATTTGCAGCGCGAGATTGATATCGGCAATTAAGACACCTGGCCCGAGAAAGCCCGGGTCACCCTCCTTGCCTTGCGCGAAGATCCATTGCGCCAGCGCCGCCGCACAGGCGGCAAGTACCAAGCCCGATGAAACCGCGACAATCTTCATGCTCCCCCCATTGAGACACATCGCCGACGACTACAGCCGCGCAATCAGCATTCCAAACCCTATTCCGTAACCCGCCCCCTTAACGCCTTGGTCTGCCCCCGCTTGCCCTTGCCATCCAGACGCCTTCTTTTTGCCGCCTTGCTCGGCTTGGTGGCGCGCCGTGGTTTGGGAATATGTGCGGCGCGCGCCACCAGTTCATGCAGTCGCGACATCGCTTCGGCGCAATTTTTCTCCAGACTTCGGTGCTGTTGCGCCTTGATGACGATGACCCCCTCGGAGCTGATACGCTGATCGGAGAAGGCCAGCAGACGTGCCTTAAGCGCAGAGTCCAGCGAGGATGCGGCAACGTCAAATCGCATATGCACTGCATTGGACACCTTGTTGACATTCTGCCCGCCAGCGCCCTGGGCGCGAATCGGCACGAATTCGACTTCGGATTCAGGTATCGCGTACTCGGGTTCTGCAGTTGCCATGGCGGCCATTTTTTCGATGATGAGCGATTGCGAATCCTGACTTAACTATCTGAAATGAGCACTGGCGTTCCCACAGGTACCGCATCGAACAATTCGATGATATCGGCATTGCGCATGCGTATGCAGCCTATCGATCCGGGACTACCCATCTCGGCCAATTCATGGCTTCCGTGGATATAGATATAGCGTCTCATTGTGTCGACCTCGCCCAGTCGATTGAAGCCCGGTTCGCATCCCGATAGCCAGAGAATGCGCGTGAGTATCCAATCGCGGCCGGGAAATTTTTCATACAAAGCAGGTGTCCAGATTTCCCCGGTGGGGCGGCGTCGCACGAATACCGTGTTTTGCGGATGCCCCGCGCCAATTTTCGCGCGTATGACATGGCGGCCACGCGGTGTGCAAAAGCTGTTCTGAACTTCGCCAGGGCCCCGCCTAGCGGTTGAAACCGAATAGCGTTGTAGCGTTCTACCGGCCTCATCCATCAATTGGAGGGTTTGGGTGGGAATGGAGATCACAATTCGCAGCATCTCTCTAGACTTTTCTATTGCGGCGACGCGCAGCGAAAAAATCACTAAGGCGGATTCCGCATTCCAACGCCAACAACCCGCCATGGACCTCGGTGTGATGGTTTAGCTTTTCGTTCGCAAATGCGTCGATGACGCTGCCGCAAGCCCCTGTCTTCGGATCCGCTGCGCCATAGAAAAGGCGCCGTATCCGCGCATGCATGATGGCACCGCTGCACATGAGGCAAGGCTCAAGGGTCACGTACAGGTCGCAATCCGGCAGGCGATAATTTCCCAGGCGCGCAGCCGCGTCGCGCAAGGCGCGAATCTCGGCATGGGCGCTGGGGTCATGCTCTGAGATTGGCGCGTTCCAGCCGCGACCGATGATTTCACCATCCTTGACCACAACCGCGCCCACCGGCACTTCACCGGCTGCGGCGGCAGACGATGCCAAGCCGAGGGCCTCGCGCATAGTCGCCTCGTGCAAAGGACCATCGACTGGTATCACGCTCTTGTTCATGATTTCACCAAGGCCTCACCATGCTCCGCATGGCGACTGGCCAACCATACCCCGGCGAGCACCATGCCGGCTCCAAATAAATGAAAACCCTGCAAGGACTCATTGACAAAAATCCATCCGTAAAGCGCCGCGTAAAACGGCGAGACATATACCGCCAATCCTGCGAATGAAACACTGGTCATGCGCTGCAACGCGGCATAGGCGATATAGGACGCATAGGATGCCACCACGACGGTGAAAGCGAGCATGGCTACGCTTTCCTTGGAAAGAGGCAATCCGCCAGTGCTGAATGTTTCAATCAACGCGAACGGCGCTATGGCAAGCGCTCCCCCGGCGCAAAGCGCGGGAAGACGAACCGAAAATTTCAATTCAGTCGGCATATATTTGAGTAGATAGGAGTATGCCGCCCATCCTATCGCGCCTGACAGCGCCCATAGATCACCAACAACAAAATTCATTCGCGCAAGCGACCCTGGGTCGCCGCGCGCAACAATCGCCAGCACCCCCGTCACACACAAAGCGATTCCCACGCATCGAACCGCGGAAAGCCGTCCTTTTCCGCATAACCATTCCATCATCACCATCATCACCGGGGATGATGCGTAAATCAACGCGATATTCGCGGTGCTGGTGGTGTGACCGGCTTCATAGGCAGACAAGCCGCAAACCGACATGCCGATTGACCCCAGCAGCAGCAAGCGCAGCCATTCACGACGCAGAATCGGCAGACTCTCGATAATTTGCGGAATGACCAGGGCTCCAGCAAACAAGGCAGTCAATAACCAGCGCCAGAAAGTCATGTTGACCGGAGGTAACCAGCCGGCGACAAGGCGGGAAATCAACATGTTCAGGGAAAATAATGCCGGGGTGACCACCAGCACCATCAAAAGGGCCTCACCACGACCGGACGAAACCGCCATCCTTAGTCACTCTCGATCATCAACGTCGCTTCTAAACCGTCGTCGTGTATAGAAGTTTTTTCAGTGGTAGCATTTCTACCGTCAGATCTACCGTCATTTGCATCTGATACCCAAATCTGACCGCGGGTTGGACATGGGCAGATCGAGAATTGAAATTGCTTGAGTCGCCTTGCCACGAGAGCAATTGCGACGATTTCGTCGCGTTTGGTGACGTCGATCTTGGCACCATTCACTTCCTGCCCGAGCACCTGGGTCACGAATGGAAGCGAGAGATTCTCAGAAATCATGATGAAAGATTCGCCAGCCTGCCCCGATTCGTTGTAGGAGTCGCTGGTCGCCTCCTCGATCGGCTTATCCGGGAATTTCTCGGTGAATTTCGCTGCCTTTCCCATTCTCGCCTTCTATCGTCACTACGGCTTCTTCCAGAGCCACGCATCGGCCAGGCGTCGAACCAAGGCAGCGCGATTTACATGCCGCGCCACGAACTGCGCCAATTTTCGGTCGAAGTCAGATCGAGAAGCGCAAAGCCTATAGGCTACAGATAGATCTACGAGAAAGCATTTTACCTGCTCGTAGGCAGAAGCGATGCCCCTCTCGGCTCTCAAATTCCAATTTTCGGCGATATACCTCGTAGGGCCGCCTGATATCCACTTCCTATTATTATTAACCGGGCTAATGCTTTGCCTTTAGCTGGGGTGGGATTCGCAGTCATCCTCGAGGGCCAAACCGTGTCCGTAATTCTTTCCTTGGGCGCAAGGATGGCGCCCCAACAGCGCCGATTGCATGCTCCCGGGTAATAAGTGCGGGCAAAAAAAAAGCCCTCATGGAGGGCTTTTAAAGAGGGTGTC
>CAMDFL010000081.1 GCA_945897475.1 Bordetella parapertussis | reverse complement strand
CTCGCATCGCCTCGCACAAGGTCAAGGTTCCGCCGACGTTATTCTCGTAATAACGCAAGGGCTGCTCGACCGACTCGCCCACCGCCTTCAAGCCGGCAAAATGCAATACTGCGGAATACTGTATGTCCGAGAATATTTCATCCAGCGCGCCAGCATCGCGGACATCCGCCCGATGAAACGCGGGACGGGTCCCGGTAATTCGCTCGATCCGATTAATCGTCTCTTCCCGGCTGTTCGATAAATTATCCAGGATGGCGACCTCGTAACCCGCCTTTATCAGTTCGGCCACGGTGTGCGAACCGATAAATCCTGCACCGCCGGTAACAAGTATTGCTTCGCCCATTGTTTGATCTTAAGTGCCTTTGTTGAGCCTGAGTTTAGCAGTTGACTGCATGTACAATAAAGCGTCGGCAACCCTTTTGAGTTTTTACAACCATGTCCCTCTGTCGCCTATGATCCTCGAATGGTCCCCCCAGCACGAACTTGGCGTCCCGCGCATGGACGCCACGCACCGTGAGTTCGTCGATTGCGTCAATGCGTTGCACGATGCGCCGGACGGCGAAATGCTGGCCGCTCTGGATGCGCTGCTTGCGCACACGGTCGAGCATTTCGAGCAGGAGAATCGCTGGATGAGCGAGCTTGCCTTCCCACCGGCGCATTGCCATTTGCCCGAGCATGAGGGCATTCTGCAAATCACGCGCGAGGTGCGCGAACTGATTGTCGAGGGCAAGTATGAGATTGGCCGGGTGTTGGCCAATGAACTTGCGCCCTGGTTCGTGAATCACGCCGCCACCATGGACAATATGCTGGCCGCCTTCATTCAGGCGCGCGGCTACAACCCGGATCTTCCCTTCGCGGCGCAGACGCTTAACCTCGCCACTGCGATTCCGGCGGCCGCGTCCTGCGCTTCGGCGCAATGTGGCGCCGAATTGCCCGCGGCGGCAACGACCATGGAACCGGATGCGGCTATGGAGTCGGCTACGTCGGGCCAGAATTCCTGACCCGATCCGGGCCCTCACCGATCGGGGTCCACACCGATTCGAATCCCTCAAAGACCCGGGTCCCGCGCGCCACCCTGCGTGACGCGACTGGATCTACAGAACGGCTAGGTCACCCGAAAATTCTTGAACTGCCAGGGATCGTCCCGGTCGACATCCTCCGGAAAAAGCGTTCCGCGACCGGCTAACGGCGTCCAATCGGAATACACGCCGGCCATCTCGCCCAGGTAGGGCCGGCAGAAATCGATGATGAATTCGTGCGGCAGTTCCTCGGGGTCGACCACGCCGCGATCCGGATTCTCTATTCCCCAGATCACCGCCGCAGTCACCGCCGCGGTCACCTGCAGGCTGGTGGCGCCGTTATGCGGAGCTGCCCGTCGCGCCTCCTGGATGGTGAGGCGCGATCCATACCAATAGGCCCCTTTGGCATGGCCCATCAACAACACGCCCAACTCGTCCCCCCCAGAGACGATTTCATCCTTGATGATGCGATGCTTGTCCTGCAATTGCCAGTTGCGTCCGGCCAGTTCATGCACCGAGGCAACCGTGTCGTCACAGGGGTGGTAGGCATAGTGAACCGTGGGCCGATACTCGGGCCGATCGCCCTCGCCCACCGAAAAATAATCCGCGATCGAAATGGATTCGCCGTGGGTGATCAGAAATCCGTGCAAGGGCCCCGCCAGCGGCGTCCAGGTGCGCACGCGCGTGCTCGCCCCTGGCCGGTTGAGGTAGATCGCCGCCTTGCAGCCTTCGCTCTGGCGGCTGCCGTCAGCGGGAAAGTGGCGCTCGTGGCTGCCCCATCCCAGCTCGGCGGGCTGGCAGCCTTCGCCAACGAATCCCTCGACTGACCAGGTATTGACGAATTCGCCCGGCGCCTTGCGCGGATGCGGCACCTGGGTGTCGCGCTCGGCGACATGAATGACTTTGACGCCCAGATCGCGTGCCAGTGCCGCCCAGGCCTCGCGCGAAGTGGGCGCCTGCGCGTCATGATGGGTACTTTTGCAGATATCCAGGAGCGCATGCTTGACGAAGTGCGATACCAGACCCGGATTGGCGCCGTGGGTGAGGATCGCGGTGGGCCCGCGGCCCGGAGGTGATTTTTTGTTCTGCGCCAGCGCCGCTTCGCGCAACGCGTAGTTGGAGCGTTTTTGCGCCGTGGTATTCACATCGGTATAACCGCCTGCCCACGGCTCGATACAGGTATCGATATACATCGCGCCGCGTTCCTGGCACAACTCGATCAAGGCAAGCGATGACACCTCGTTCGAGACGTTCACCAGAAAAACGCCGTGCGCGAGGCGCGGCGCAAGGATTTCCCGGTAATTCGCGGCGGTGAGCGGCGCGACCACGAACTCCACTCCGTACTCGGCGGCCACCACACGACCATTCTCGTCACCAGCGACAATCGATACTCGGTTCGGGGAGATATCAATATGCCGGAGCAGCAGTGGCAAAGTGCCTTGTCCGATAGAACCAAATCCGACCATGAGAATTCGGCCTGAATAGGGTACGCGGCCTGAATAAGATTTTTGGACCGAAGGCGACGCCTTGCTTGCTGAACCGTTCATCGATAGAGTTTTCCTGCTTGAATTTTTTGGAGGGCAGAGCATACGGAAAAGCACCCGATATAGCAATTCCGCGCGCATTGTCATGCCGCGACTATTGGACAGTGATAACGTGAGCTCGGCCATGAGGACATTGCGAAAGTAGGACATGGGTGATAGGGACATGAACGACAGGGTCATAAAAAACGGGCGTCGCGAATCCAGCCAGTTCAGGCTGCTTGTCCAGCGCCGCTTTGCCCCCTTCTTCGGCGTTCAGTTCCTTGGCGCTCTCAACGACAATATCTTCAAGCAGGCACTCGTCATCCTGCTCGCCTATCAGACCGCGAGCTACACCTCGCTCTCAAGCGACGTATTGCAGAACCTCGCGCAAGCCCTGTTCGTGTTTCCGTTTTTGCTATTCTCGGCAACCGCGGGCCAGCTCGCCGACAAATACGAGAAATCCCGTTTGATCACGTTGACGGTGGCGGTCGAATTGGCGGTGATGCTGCTCGGCGCGGCGGGGTTCTTCATGATGAGCATCGAACTGCTGCTCACGGCGCTATTCCTGGGCGGGGTGCAATCGGCCCTGTTCGGACCAGTGAAATACGCCATCCTGCCGCAACAGTTAAACAGCGACGAACTCATCGGCGGCAACGCGCTGGTGGAGACCGGTACCTCGATCGCCATTCTGGCCGGCATGATTTTTGGCGGGTGGTTAATCACGCAGCCCGACTGGGGCGTCGCGGGCGTGGCGATTGTCACCTGTGCGATTTCCGCGGCGGGCATCGCCTTATCGACCCTTATTCCCAAGGCACCTGCGGCCGACGCCGGACTCACCATCAACTGGAATCCGATTACCGAGACCTGGCGCAACTTTCAGTTCACGCGACAGAATCGAACCGTGTTTTTATCGGTACTGGGAATCTCCTGGTTCTGGTTCTACGGGGCGATGTTTGTCACCCAGTTTCCCAACCTGTCGAAAAATATCCTCGTCGCCAATGAGCAGGTGGTGACCTTGTTGCTGGTGACTTTCTCCATCGGCATCGGCATCGGGTCGCTGTTGTGCGAAAAGCTCTCCGGACACAAGGTCGAAATCGGTCTGGTGCCGTTTGGCGCCATAGGCTTGACGGTATTCGCGGTCGATCTCTATTTTTCAACCACACCTCACATACGCGACGCGCCGGTCGGCATGGCCCAATTTCTAGCCGACCCTGCGCATTGGCGCATGCTTGCCGATCTCACCCTGATCGGTGTGTTCGGCGGCCTCTACATCGTGCCGCTATACGCTTTGATTCAAACCCGATCCGATCCCGCGCACCGCTCGCGCATCATCGCCGGCAACAACATCTTGAACGCCTTATTCATGGTGGTCGCAGCGCTACTAGCCATCGCTTTGTTCGCCGCCGGACTCACCATTCCGCAGATTCTTCTGGTCACGGCGCTGCTCAACGCCGTGGTGGCCTTGTATATCTTCAGTCTGGTGCCAGAGTTCCTGATGCGATTCATCGTTTGGATGCTGATCCACTCGGTGTATCGGCTGGAGAAATCGGGCCTGGAAAATATTCCGGATGAAGGCGCTGCGGTGATCGCCTGCAATCATGTGAGTTTCGTTGACGCCTTGGTGATTGCCGCGGCCTGCCGCCGGCCCATTCGCTTCGTCATGGACCACAGGATTTTCAATCTGCCGATTATCAACTTCGTGTTCCGCGTCGCGCGCACCATCCCCATCGCCCCGGCAAAGGAAGACGCGGCAATGATGGAACGCGCCTTCGAGGAGGTCGCGCAAACCCTACGAGAGGGCGGGCTGGTGTGCATCTTTCCTGAAGGACGCATCACCGAGTCGGGCGAGCTTTCCGTTTTTCGTCCCGGCATTCAGCGCATCATCGCCACCACCCCGGTTCCGGTTGTGCCCATGGCATTGCGCGGCCTGTGGGGCTCGTTTTTCTCCCGCAAGGATGGCGCGGCGCTGAGTAAGACCTTGCGGCTGCGCCCATTTAAGCGCATTGGTCTGGCAGCGGGCGTAGCGCTTCCCGCCCTGCAGATGACGCCCGAGAAACTTCAGGCGCAGGTGCTCGCCCTGCGTGGAGATTGGCAGTAGCTCTGCGACGAAAAGCGCGGAAGAAATTCGGCCTTAGAATCTTCGGGCGCAGGTGCTCGCCATTCGCGTGAACTGGAACTAGCCCAGCGACGAAAACCGCAGAAAAATAATCTTAAAGTTTCATTACAATCCGCCGATACCAGTGCCATACCCCACCGGAAATTAACCTGGGAACCCAGCATGATCAAGCAAGTTCCAGCGAAAGCGCTGAAGGTGGGCATGTACATCCACGACCTCAATTGCGACTGGGTATCGCACCCCTTCCTGCGTACCCGTTTTCTCCTCGTGTCTGACGAGGAGATCGAAACCATACTCAATGCCGCGATTCACGAAGTCTATATCGACACCGCCAAGGGAATCGATGCTTCCAACGCGCCCACCCGCGAAGAGGTGCGCAAGCAGATTTTTGAAGAAGTTCGCGCCGTCGCCACCGCCGCAGCGCCGCCGGCCGCGCGAATAACTGTCGCCGATGAGATGCAGCGTGCCGCCAATATTCGTTCCGATGCGACCCGCGTCGTAAAACACGTCATGGAGGATGTACGCCTGGGCAGGGCAGTGGAGATGGAACGCTTGGTGCCGCTGGTGGAATCGATCACCGGCTCCATCATGCGAAATTCAGGCGCCCTGATGAGCATGCTCTCCATCAAAACCGCCGACGAATACACCTTCGAGCACTGCGTTTCGGTATGCACGCTGATGGTGGCGTTCTCACGTTCGCTCGGCCTGGACGCCGAAACCTCGCATCAAGGCGGGCTGGGCGGATTGGTTCACGACGTGGGCAAGATGAAGACGCCCAGCAAAGTACTCAACAAAGCCGGGCGTTTCACCGACGCGGAGTTCGCCATCATGAAACGCCATCCCGAAGACGGCCACGCGATTCTCAAGGAAACCCCCGGCATCGGCGAGACGCCGCTTATCATCACACTCGCGCACCACGAGCGCATGGACGGCAGCGGTTACCCCTTCAAGCTCGGCCCCGAGAAGATACCGCAAATGGTTCGAATGGCATCTATCGTCGATGTCTACGATGCGATCACCTCTGACCGCTGTTATCACAAGGGCATGTCGCCCACCGAGGCCTTGGGAAAAATCTTTGAATGGAGCAAATTCCATTTCGACCCGGCTCTGGTGCAGGCCTTCACCCGCTGCATCGGCATCTACCCGGTGGGCACCCTGGTTCGCCTGGAGTCGGGTCGCCTGGGGGTGGTTACCGAGCAACACGAGGGTAATCTGCTCACCCCGGTGGTCAATGTTTTCTACTGTGCGCAAAGCATGAGCTACCTCACGCCGGAGTCCATCGATTTATCGAAAAAAATGGGGTCAGGCGGCGCTGATCGCATCGTGAACCATGAGTCCCCACGGAGATGGCAGATCGATCCCCAGCGTTTCATGTAGGCGTGGCTCGCGGGGCTTGTCGATGAAAACCCCTGAAATATAAGGCGCCCCCCCTATATACTGCGGGGCCGCCGCGATGCGATTTGAATCCTCGCGGCGCAGTCATTAAGGGGAAGCGCGGTGGCGAGAGTGGGTGTTAAGGGGAAGCGCGGTGGCGAGAGTGGGTGTTAAGGGCGAGCAGGATTTAGGCGCGGCGGTCGTTTTCATATTGATTGGCATCGCCGGCCTGGTGTTCGGACAGGATCTGGCTTTCGGCACATCGTCGAAGATGGGGCCCGGCTATTTTCCAACTATTCTGAGCTTGCTGATTCTCGCGCTGGGCGCGGGCCTGCTGATTTATTCATTCATTGTCGATGGCCCTGGAATTGAAAAACCGCAATTCCGGCCCTTGTTTTTCATCGTCATCGCCATTCTCGCCTTCGGTTATCTGCTGCAGTTGCTGGGACTGGTGATCACCGCCGCCATCATGACGGTTGTCGCGGCCTATGCGCGACGCGAAGTGAAACTTAGCGAGAACCTGTGGCTGGGCGCGGGACTGGCGCTATTCTCGGTTCTGGTGTTCATTGTTGGCCTGTCGCAACCCTTGCAGATCTGGTGGTGGGCGCAATAATGGATTTCGATATTTTCAGTAATCTGGCGACCGGTTTCGGTGCGGCGCTGTCGTACAAAAACCTTTGGTTCGCGTTTCTGGGCGTGATGCTGGGAACGCTGATCGGCGTGCTGCCAGGCATCGGGCCGATTCCAACCATCGCCATGCTGCTGCCGGTCACCTTCGGCCTGGATCCGCTTTCCTCGCTCATCATGCTGGCGGGCATCTACTACGGTGCGCAGTACGGCGGCTCGACCACCTCGATTCTGGTGAATATGCCCGGTGAGGCCAGTTCGATTGTCACCACACTCGACGGCCATCCCATGGCGCGACAGGGGCGCGCTGGCGCCGCGCTCAGCGTTGCGGCGCTGGGTTCGTTTTTCGCCGGCTGCGTGGGAACGGTTTTCATTGCCGCGTTCGGGCCGCTACTCTCCAAGCTCGCGCAGGAGTTCAACTCACCCGATTATTTTTCTCTGATGGTGCTCGGCCTGGTCATGGCGGTGGTGCTGGCGCATGGCTCGGTGGTGAAAGCCATCGGCATGGTGTTAATCGGCCTCTTATTGGGCCTGGTGGGGACGGACGTCAACAGCGGCGTGACTCGCTACACCTTCGGTATTTCGGAAATATGGGATGGCATCGACTTTCTGCCGCTGGTGATCGGGCTGTTCGGGATCGTGGAGATCATCCGCAACCTGGAGCAGCACTCGCTGCATCGCACCCCGGTAAGCACGCGAATCCGCGATCTATGGCTTAGCAAGAAGGATTTTCAGGATTCCTATCCGGCAGTGCTGCGCGGCACGGTACTGGGGTCGGTCCTGGGCATTCTGCCCGGTGGCGGCGCGGTGCTCGCCGCTTTTGCCAGTTATACCCTGGAGAAGAAAATTGCCAAGGACCCTTCCCGCTTTGGCAAGGGCGCCATAGAAGGCGTGGCTGGTCCGGAATCGGCGAACAACGCCGCGGCGCAAACTTCGTTCATCCCTTTGTTGACCCTGGGACTGCCATCAAACGCCGTCATGGCGATCATGATGGGCGCGATGATTATCCACGGCATCCAACCTGGCTCGGCGGTCATGACCAAGCACCCAGAACTGTTCTGGGGCATGGTGGCCAGCATGTGGATAGGCAACGCCATGCTGCTGGTGATCAACCTGCCGCTGGTGGGCATCTGGGTTAAGCTGCTGTCGGTGCCCTACCGGTTGCTGTATCCGGCGATCCTGTTGTTCTGCCTGATCGGCGTCTACAGCACCAATAACAATACCGCGCAGATGGTACTGACAGCGGTGTTTACGCTGCTTGGATATATCCTCCTGCGCTTTGGCTGCGAGCCGGCGCCGCTGGTGCTGGGCTTTGTGCTGGGGCCGGTGATGGAAGAGAATCTCCGCCGCGCATTAGTATTCTCTCGCGGCGATCCGATGATATTTATCGATAGGCCGATCTCAGCGACCTTGCTGGCGATGAGCATCGTGGTGATCATACTGGTGGTGGTGCCGCAGATACGCAGAACGCGCGACGTGGCGTTTCAGGAATAAACAACAGGAGGAAGACAAAATGAAGCAGACAGGAACGCCGACGCAAGCACGTCTAACAGTAACGCCGACAAAAACGCGTCGAACATTGGTGATGGCTGCGGTATGCAGCGCCTTGTTGGGTATGGCGCCAGTGGGTGCGAGTGCGCAGGAATACCCGTTGCGCGACATCCATTTGATTTGTGCGTTTCCGGCCGGTAGCGGCGCCGATGTACTGGTGCGCCATTTCGCGGAAAAGCTTCGCCCCATCGCCAAGCGCTCGGTCATCGTTGAGAATCGCGCCGGCGCGGGCGGCAACATCGCCACTCAGGCCGCGGCGCAGGCGAAACCCGATGGCTACACAATCTATGTGCACGCGGGCTCGGCGGTCGCAGCCAACATGCATCTTTTCAAGAAACCCCCGGTCGATGTCACCAAGGCTTTGCTTGTCGCAGCCACCATCAACCGTCAACCCTTCATGCTGGTCGTCGATGCGAAGAGTTCCTACAAGAGCGTTGCCGATCTGACCACCGCCATGAAACAAAAGGGTCTCAAGGCCACTTACGCTTCGGCCGCGCCTACCGGCGCCATCATGGGAGAGATCTACAAGAACGTCACCGGCGTGCAGGCGGTTGAAGTCAGCTATCGCACCGCTCCGGATTCACTCAATGAATTGCTCTCGGGTAAGCTTGACTACGGCATGCACGACCCGGTGTTTTCGCTGGCGCAACAGCGCGAAGGACGGCTGCGCATCCTGGGCGTATCCACCAATACGCGCCTGAAAGCGATCCCCGACTACGCGACCATGACCGAGCAGAAAGTGCCCATGGATCTGACCGGCTGGTGGGCGGCGATGGTGCCAACGGGAACACCTCGACCGGTGATCGATAAAATCAATCAGTGGTTTACTTTCATGGTGCAGTCCGATGAGACCACCAAGTTCTTGAATGGATTTGGTGGGGATACTTTTGTCAACACCCCCGAGGCCGGCCAGGCGCTGCTGGCCAAATCGGTCAAGGAGTGGGGCGATTACGTGAAGCTTGCGAAAATCCAACCGCAGTAAAACAACATCAGTCGTTGACATAGAAACGCCCGCTCGAAGCGGGCGTTTCTATTTTGCGCAACTGCTTAAGCAGTGATTGCCGCTTTCGCCGCCGCGCTCGCTTTCGCACGATAAGTCGCGAGGTTTCCACCAACTTTGATTTTCCCCGGCAAAGGATGCCCGACCAGTTCCTCGGCCCTGATGCCCGCTTCGATCATGGCATCGAGGTCGATTCCCGTATCTATCCCCATCTCCTGGCATAGAAACACCACATCTTCGGTGCAGATGTTGCCAGCCGCGCCTTTGTGCGCAGCGAACGGGCAACCGCCCAAACCGGCCACTGCGGCATCAAAGCGGTCAACGCCCATCTCCAGGCCGGCAATGAAATTGGCGATTGCCAGGCCGCGCGTGTCGTGCAGGTGCAGGCAGACCGTGTTGTCGGGATAACGCTCGCGCACCGCGCCCACCAAGCGCTTCACCTGTAGCGGGTTGCCCCAGCCCATGGTGTCGTAGAGCGTGATCTCGCCGATTTTCATTCCCAGATCGCGCGCGCGGCTGGCCTGATCCGCTAAGAGACTCATCACGCGCTCGGTGCTGATTGCGCCCTCGTAATTGCAGCCAAATGCCACCGCGACACCGATATCGAGCTTGTCGAAACCGAGCTCGCGAAACTTGCTCACGTAGCCGGGCATTTCATCAAGCTTCTCGGCCACGCTGCGATTGGTGTTCTTCTTGCTGAAGGTTTCACTGGCATTCAATGAAAAGCCGGGGCAGATGGTGAGCTTATCGAGATGCGTCAAAGCGCGATCCAGGCCTTGCAAATTAAGCCACAGCCCGGTGTACTCAACCCCCGGCGCCTTCTTGATGCCATCCACCCAGGCATCCGAATCGGCCATCTGTGGCACCCATTTGGGACTCACGAACGACGCAAATTGTATCGCCTTGATACCGGTATCCGAGAGTTGATCGACAAACGCAACTTTGTCGGCGGTCGGTATATGCACTTTCTCGAACTGAAAGCCCTCGCGCGGGCCGCATTCATTGACGTACACAAATTTTGGCAAATCGCTCATGACAAATCTCCTCCGGGTGTATAGGGGACCTACAACGGTTTTCCGACGAAAACCAGTGTCGAGGTTCCCCTTCTCTAAAACGTGGTGCGCACCCTATTTACTTTTCCGGCGCGCCGCTCAACACGACATTCCCCGATATTAGCGCGTCGATCTCGATCTGGCTGAAACCCGCCTCGACCAGCACCTCTTGTGTGTGCTCGCCCAAACCGGGCGGGGGTTTGCGAATGCCGAAATCGTAGTCGCTGCTGTTGAAGGGCATCTTGGGCAGATTGCCGATCTTGCCGCTTTTCATTGGGGTAGGCAGCAATTGGCCGGTTTCGCGCAGGTGCGGATCATCCAGTAATTGGTCAGGGCGCTGTACCGGCGCGTAGGGGACGCTGGCAGTCTCCAGTTTTCCCTGCAATTGGCTGCTTGTAAAATTAATAGCGACTTTGCGTACCAAGGGCAGCATCCACTCCTGCGAGGCGACGCGCTTGGAATTGGTGTCTAGGCGCTCATCGGCAAATAGATCCAACATGCCGAATTCGCGGCACAAACGCTCCCAATGTGCATTCGATGTGACGCCGATAAATACTTGCTGCTTATCCGAGGTATCGAACAGGTGAAAAATTCCCCAGCCCATGCGCACCGACTGGCCGATTTCCGCCATGGGAAAAGAGGGTTCGCCGGTGGCCACCGCACGCGCCATCCATTGCCCCACCCAGAACACGCTGGTCTCGAATAATCCCGCAGTAATCATCTGGCCGCGACCGGTGGCCTCGCGCGAATGCAGCGCTGCCAGCACGCCGATGATGCCGTAGGTGGCCGCGCCAATATCGATGACCGATGCGCCGGCGCGAAGCGGTCGGCCAGTCGGACCGGTCATGAATGCGAGGCCGCCCATCATCTGTGCCAGCTCATCGAGCGAGGGCCGATGCTCATAGGGGCCAGGCAGAAAGCCCTTCACCGCAAGATAAATAAGCTTGGGATTGAGCTTGGCCAGTTCCGGGTAGCCCAGACCGAGACGATCCATCGCGCCCGGTGCATAGTTATCCAGGCAGACATCAACCTTGCTCACTAATTTTCGAAACACCGCCTTGCCTTCATCGGATTTCAAATCCATGGCGAGACTGCGCTTGTTGCGGTTGAAAAAATAAAAGCCCGAAGCAGCACCAGGCATATTGCGCGCCTGGTCACCGCCGTCGGGACGCTCGACCTTGATCACATCGGCGCCCAGATCCGCGAGGATCAGCGAAGCGGTGGGTCCCGCAACGATATGGCCGAGTTCCAGCACCCGGATACCCAAGAGCGGCAGCGCAAGATCGGATTTACCAACAGAACCAGACATTCGGTGCTCACTTATTATGTATCTAACTGATTATTATAACAAAAATTCTCTCTGTCACATTAGATCGCGCGCTGTAACGAAACCGCAACATGACCAACTCACAATCTGCCGCGTAAGAATCGTGGCGCTCATGCTTTAAGTTTGAGTCGTGGGCTCCATGCTTGCGTCGTGTGTTTCAGTACCTATTTTCAAGATCGAGTTCAGCGAATCCGGACAGGCACAGTCGCCAAGCCGGGCAGTTCCACCCATTCATACTAAACAACATTTCCAAACAAGGAGCATTCACCATGAATAGTTTTAACGGCATCCGAAAACATCTGGCGAGCGCCGCAGGTGCATTCATGATGGCAGCCAGCGTGAGCGCAACTGCCATCGACATCACCGGTGCAGGCGCAACCTTCCCCTATCCTTTGTACGCGAAGTGGGCCGAGACCTACAAGAAAAACACCGGCAATGCGATGAATTATCAATCCATCGGTTCGGGCGGCGGGATCAAGCAGATCATTGCCAAGACAGTTGATTTTGGCGCGACCGATGCGCCCTTGAGCGGCGCGGATCTTGAGAAACACGCGCTGATTCAGTTTCCGGCGGTGATGGGCGGGGTTGTCCCGGTGGTCAATATCGAGGGCGTCAAGCCTGGTCAAATGCGACTGACGGGCGCTGTCATTGCGGATATTTATCTGGGCAAAATTCTCAAATGGAACGATGCCGCAATCGCTGCTCTCAACCCCGGCGTCAAACTGCCTGACCAGGCCATAACCGTCGTGCACCGCGCCGATGGCTCGGGCACCACTTTCATCTTTGTGCATTACCTCGCCAAGGTCAGTCCTGAGTGGGAGAAGAAAGTCGGCGTTGCACCCTCGGTGACCTGGCCTGCGCCTAATAGCACTGGCGGAAAAGGCAATGAAGGTGTGGCCTCATTTGTTCAGCGGATCAAGGGTTCAATCGGCTACGTGGAATACGCCTATGCCAAGCAAAACAAAATGACGCACACGCAACTGCGCAACCGCGATGGCATCTATGTTTCGCCCGACGACCTCAACTTCCAGGCCGCCGCCGCCGGCGCCGACTGGAAATCCGTCCCCGGCTTCGGCTTGATGCTCACCGACCAAGCCGGAAAAGAAAGCTGGCCCATCACCGGTGCGACTTTCATTCTCATGCATAAAGCCCAGGCCAATGCCGAGAAAGGCCGTGAAGTGTTGAAGTTCTTCGACTGGGCCTATATCAACGGCGGCAAAATGGCGCAGGACCTGGATTACGTACCGATGCCCAATGCCGTCGTAAATCAGGTTCGCGACACCTGGAAAACACAGTTGCGCGATTCAAGCGGCAGTGCCATCTGGTAGTTCATAGGATAAGGCGATTAAAATGAGCTCGGTCCGAAATACCTTTGCCGGAATGTCAAACGGCAAAAACAGCGCAAATACCATGTCCAGCCAAATTCCCGACCATCTTCTGCGAAAACACCGTCGACTGGACGTAGCATTTGAGTGGGCCGCGCGCTCGTTCGCCTTTCTGGTGCTGATGGTGCTGGCGGCCATCATCGCCTCGCTACTCATCGGCAGCCTGCCAGCCATGGAAAAATTCGGCTTCGGGTTTCTAACCAGCAGCGCATGGAACCCGGTGACCGAGGAATTCGGCGCCCTCACGCCCATGGTGGGAACACTGCTGACCTCATTTATCGCTCTGTTGATCGCCATCCCGGTCAGTTTCGGCATCGCTTTATTTCTGACTGAAATGTCGCCGCCCTGGCTGCGCAGACCACTGGGTACTGCCATTGAACTCCTGGCGGCGGTGCCCAGCATCATCTACGGCATGTGGGGTTTGTTTGTTTTTGCACCTGTGTTCTCGGAATACGTGCAACCCCTGCTGACCAGCATGCTTGGCCCGATTCCCGGTATCGGCATGCTGTTTCGCGGGCCACCCATAGGCATTGGCGTACTGTCAGCCGGCATCATTCTGGCCATTATGGTGATCCCGTTTATTGCCGCTGTGATGCGCGATGTCTTCGAGATCGTGCCCGGCGTGTTGAAGGAATCCGCCTACGCACTCGGCTCGACCACCTGGGAGGTGGTCTGGAACATCGTTCTGCCCTATACCAAGACCGGCGTCGTTGGCGGCATCATGCTTGGCCTTGGCCGCGCGCTTGGAGAAACCATGGCGGTCACTTTCGTGATCGGCAATGCCCACAAATTGAACACCTCGCTGATGATGCCCGGCAATAGCATAGCGTCCACGCTGGCCAACGAATTCACCGAAGCAGTGGGCGACATGTATACCTCGGCCTTAATCGAACTCGGCCTGCTGTTATTCGTGATCACCTTCGTCGTCCTCTCCCTGTCCAAGCTCCTGCTGATGCAACTTGCAAAGCGGGAAGGAAAGCTAACTTAATGAAATCGCCGTCGCATAAATCTCGCGCCGGCTGTTGTAATCAGCGGGGCAAGCTTTTTGCCGCGCGATACTAAGATCGGTCGCTACCATGAACTTATACGCCCGCAGAGTTCTCACCAATCGCATTTGCCTCGTTGTCTCATTGCTGGCGATGGGCTTTGGCCTGTTCTGGCTGGGCTGGATTCTTTTTGTCCTTTTTAAGAATGGGTTTGGCGGTCTGTCGCTTAGTCTATTCACCGAGATGACACCGGCGCCTGGCAGTTCAGGTGGCCTCGCCAACGCCATCGTCGGCAGCTTTATCATCGCGGTCATTGGCACCCTCATCGGCACACCGGTCGGCATCATGGCCGGGATCTACCTTGCCGA
The DNA here is from genome assembly GCA_945897475.1 of Bordetella parapertussis. GTDB lineage: Bacteria > Pseudomonadota > Gammaproteobacteria > Burkholderiales > SG8-39 > 2-02-FULL-62-17. The sequence continues at coordinate 5,472 of CAMDFL010000081.1, read as the reverse complement.
ATATGGCAAAAGCGGCTGGCTCGCACCCACGACCCGCTTCGTCGCCGATATCCTGCTCTCGGCGCCCTCGATCGTGATCGGCCTTTTCATCTACGCGATCATTGTGGTGCAGATGAAGCATTTCTCCGGATGGGCTGGATGCCTGGCGCTGTCCCTGATCGTCATCCCGGTGGTGGCGCGCACCACCGAGAACATGCTGCGTCTGGTGCCAGACACCCTGCGAGAAGCCGCGGCAGCGCTGGGCGCACCACGCTGGAAGGTCATAACCACGGTAACGGTGCGTGCCGCCAAGGCCGGCATCATTACCGGCATTCTGCTGGCGGTGGCGCGCATCAGCGGCGAAACCGCACCGCTGCTATTCACCTCGCTCAACAACCAGTTCTGGTCCTTAGACATGAATGCCCCTATGTCCAATCTGCCAGTGGTCATATTCCAATTTGCGATGAGTCCGTACGAAAACTGGCAGCAGCTTGCCTGGGCAGGTGCTCTGTTGATCACGCTGGCGGTGCTGCTCCTGAACATTCTGGCGCGCGTAATCTTCCGCAACACCGCGCAAATGCACTAGCCCGAGCCGGACATAGACACATAAACCGACGTAACCGGAACCAAACAGACACCTAAACCGGCGAGACCGGGACCCAACACGGTGTCAATGTGGCCACCTTTCCCGCTAAATTGTAGGTTTGCAAAAAGCGCAAACCTGCAACTTAGCGGGTTGACTGCAAACCCTGTTTTTTTGCAAGAATTGTCAGCACTTGAGAAGTAAATGACTAACGACAACGAAACCACAAGCCGACAACGAACTAACTACGAGGCCAATAAATGAGCGCCGTACTCGAATCCCGCGCAGCACCGACCAGTCAATCCAAGACCAAGATCAAGGTCAATGACCTGAATTTCTACTATGGCAACTTTCATGCGTTAAAGCACGTCAACCTGGAAATCCCCGAAGGCAAGGTCACCGCCTTCATCGGGCCTTCGGGCTGCGGAAAGTCGACCTTGCTTCGGACCTTCAACCGCATCTACGCGCTGTACCCGAACCAGGAAGCAAAAGGCGAAGTACTGATCGATGGCGAGAATATTCTGGCGCCGACGCAGGACGTGAACCGCTTGCGCGCCAAGGTGGGCATGGTGTTTCAGAAGCCCACGCCATTTCCCATGTCGATTTTCGACAACATCGCCTATGGCGTTAAGTTGTACGAGTCCTTGAGCGCACGGGCCATGGAAGAGCGCGTTGAGTGGGCGCTGGGCAAGGCGGCTTTGTGGAATGAAGTCAAGGACAAGCTCGGCCAGAGTGGCATGAGCTTGTCGGGCGGACAGCAACAGCGCCTTTGCATTGCGCGCGGCATCGCGGTGAAACCGGGGGTGCTGCTCTTGGACGAACCGGCCTCGGCGCTAGACCCGTTATCGACGGCTCGCATCGAAGAACTGGTGCATGAACTGAAAAACGATTACACCATCGTCATCGTCACCCACAATATGCAGCAAGCTGCACGGGTGTCCGATTTCACCGCTTACATGTATCTGGGCGAGTTGATGGAGTTCGGCGTCACCGACGAGATTTTCATCAAACCGAAACGAAAAGAAACCGAAGATTACATAACCGGCCGCTTCGGCTGATCGGAGAAACCCCATGAGCAATCACTTATCCAAGCAGTTCGACAACGACCTCGAGGCCTTGCGCTCGCAAGTGCTGCAAATGGGCGGCCTGGTCGAGTCGCAGGTGCGCGGCGCCATACAGGCTTTTTCGCAGGGCAATTTGTCCCTCGCGGACCAGATCGTGGAGACCGAAGTCCGGGTCGACCGGTTCGAGATCGATATTGATTCCGATTGCAGTCAGATCATCGCCCGCCGCCAGCCGGCCGCGAGTGATTTGCGTCTGATCATGGCCGTCACCAAAACAGTCACCGACCTGGAACGCATAGGCGATGAAGCGCATAAGATCGCGCGCATGACCAAGCAGATCCATGAACGCGGCGCCGCCGATCTGTCCCGCTTTGCCAATCTGCGCCACACCGCAGACGCTGCGCTCAACATGCTGCGCCGATCGCTGGACGCGTTCGCCCGGCTGGATGTGAAAGTCGCCGAACAAATCATTCTTGATGATCGTGTTATCGACCTCGAATTCAAATCGGTGGTGCGCCAATTAATAACCTTCATGATGGAGGACCCCAGAACCATATCCACGTCCATAGACATCATCTGGATCGCCAAGGCAATCGAGCGCATCGGCGACCATGCCAAGAATATTTGCGAAGATGTGATCTATATTGTCCATGGAACCGACGTGCGCCATGCAAAGCCGAACGCATCCGAAGCCAACACCCTAGGGTGATTAAGCCTTTTAGAATTCGATTCGAAGAAAAAAATGAATGTCAGAGCAATCTAATGAATGTCAGAGCAATCTAATGAATGCCAGAGCAATCTAATGAGCGGCGCCATACTAGTGGTTGAGGACGAACCGGCGATACAGGAGCTGATCGCCGTGAATCTGGAGCACGCCGGCCATACAGTGCTTCGCGCGGCCAGCGTGCCGCAGGCCGAGGAGTACGTGCGCGCAGCGCTTCCAGACATGGTGCTGCTCGATTGCATGCTGCCGGGCATGTCGGGAGTAAGTTACGCCAAGCAATTGCGTGCGAACCAACGCACCCGCGATGTGCCCATCATCATGCTGACCGCGCGCGCCACCGAGCAGGACAAAATCCTGGGCCTGGAATCGGGCGCCGACGATTATGTGACCAAGCCTTTCTCCCCGAAGGAATTATTGGCGCGCATCAAGGCGGTCATGCGCCGCCGTGCGCCACAGCTTACCGAGGATGTGGTTGAAATCGGCGGCTTGCGCCTGGACCCGAGCTCACACCGGGTGACGGGCAAGGGGGTGAGCGGCGAGGGGGTGAGCGGAAATGAGCAGAATCTCGAACTCGGCCCCACCGAATTCAGAATGTTGCACTGGTTCATGACCCACCCGGAGCGCGTCTATTCACGCGCGCAACTGCTCGACGAAGTCTGGGGAGATCATGTGTTTGTCGAGGAGCGCACTGTGGATGTACATATTCGCCGGCTGCGCCAGGCGCTTGAACCCACCGGTCATGACAGGCTGGTCGATACCGTGAGAGGCACCGGTTACCGTTTTTGTCGCGCCTTGCCCTGATCCAGTGGAGCCGGAACCAAATAGGGTGTTATTGAGGTCACTTTTCCCGCCAACAGGTAGGTTTGCAAAAGGCGCAAACTTACCTGTTGGCGGGATGTATTCAAACCCTGGTTCTTTCCCGGAATTCTCAACACTTAGCTCGTAGGTGACTAAAGCACGTTTGGCATGAAAAACACGATTCTGCAGCACCTGGCCGTATTGGCGGTGACGATAATTTTTGCCGTTATCGTGGGCCAGACTTTGGGTCCTCACTCGGGATGGGCGCTGATTTGCATCGTCCTCGCGGCTTTGCTGGTTTTCCAACTTCGCCAGTTAGGCCAATTGCAACGATGGGTCTCAGACGAACCCAATCATCCGGTCCCGGAGAGCTCTGGGGTCTGGGATGAAATTTTCGGAAAACTTTACCGCCGCCGCCGCGATCAGATTCGCCGCCGCGGGCGATTTGCACGCATGTTGGCCCGCTCCCTGCAAGCAGGCCGCGCCCTGCCCTACGGCGTAGCGGTTCTCGATGCCGAGCGCCGCATCGTCTGGTGCAACGATTCTGCGGAAGCACATTTTTCGATCAGCCTGGCCACCGACACCGGCCAGACAATCACCAACCTCGCGCGCCAGCCGGATCTCCAGAAGTACGTCGATAGCGGCGAATTCTCCGAACCGCTGGTGCTCGAGTCAGCGCGTCCCGATGGATTGATTCTGTCCGTCCAAATCGTTCCCTTCTTCGAATCACATCAACTGCTGCTCTCGCGCGACATCACCGAGGCTCAAAAGCTTGGCCTTATGCGGCGTGATTTCGTTGCCAATGTTTCGCATGAATTGCGCACCCCCCTCACGATCATGGTCGGCTTTCTGGAGACGGTGCGTGAACTCAAGCTTGATCCCAGGCGCACACACGACTACCTCAGGCTCATGTCCGAGCAGGGCCGAAGAATGCAAAGCATCATCGAGGATCTGCTGACACTGTCCTCGCTGGAATCCTCGCCCGAGCCTCACTCAGCCGAGACCATCGATGTCGCCGCATTGCTTGCCCAGGTAAAAATTGATGCAGAGCAGATCTCTACAGGACAGCATCGTATTGAACTGATTGCCGATCCCGGCTACGACCTCTCGGGCAACACCAGCGAGATCATCAGCGCCTTCAGCAACCTGGCCAACAACGCGGTTCGCTATACCCCGAAGGGCGGGCGGATCGACATTCGCTGGTGCGCGAATTCACAGGGCGCGCAATTCTCTGTCGCCGACAATGGCCCCGGCATCCCGCCTGAACATATCCCGCGCTTGACCGAGCGTTTCTATCGCGTCGATCGCAGCCGCTCGCGCGAGACCGGCGGCACCGGCCTGGGCCTTGCAATCGTGAAACATGCCCTGGCGCGCCACCAGGCCACATTGGAAATTGAGTCCGAACTGGGCAAAGGCAGCCGGTTCACCGCGCATTTCCCGGCCACCCGTTTGGTCTCGAAGCAGCGTCTCGGCGTGGCCACTGGCTCCGAGGTAACCCGCTCTGCGCACTGAGTCCTAGTGGTAACGCGGTTGTCATACTTGTGTTACCCGACCAGGCTGACGTTATGATCAACGTGCGTTGGTTAGAGGCCGACGACGGCGCATATACCGATGTCACCAATTTCCATTTAAAGGACGCACGGGATTCACCCGCCTGGGGAACGCCCTGATCTACTCCCTGCACGGCTTCACCTCGGCGTTCAATCATGAAGAAGCGTTTCGCCAGGAAGTGCTGCTGGCGCTGGCGCTGATCCCGCTGGCGGTCTACTTCTACGTGTCGGGATTAGCCAGGGCGGTGATGATTGCAAGCGTGCTGCTGGTTCTTATTGTCGAGCTGCTTAATTCGGCGATCGAAGCGGCGGTGGACCGCATTTCCCTTGAGAACCATCGCCTCTCCAAGCGCGCCAAGGACATCGGCAGCGCGGCGGTATTACTCAGCGTCGTCAATGTCGCGGTGGTGTGGTCGCTGGCGCTCCTCCCATGACCAGAACAATATAGTTCAGCTTGTCGTTGTATTCTTAATCGTACTGTCACACCGCGCCGCTACGCTCTCCGTAAATCAACAAGATCGGGCGAGCCCCGGGTGAGCAGCTATGCAAAATGCGGCGATCCAACAGACTACACTTCGAGCTAAGTTCGACCAGAAAATTTTCAACACCGTCAGTTCCCGCTCTCTGGTCTATAACATCTGCTCTGAAGACCCGGCGGTAGACCGCAGGGCGCTTCGCATCCAGCCCGATGACCGCATGCTGGTGATCACCAGCGCCGGTTGCAACGTGCTCGACTCCGCCCTGCTTGGGCCCGAGCGCATCTTCGCGGTGGAC
>CAMDFL010000080.1 GCA_945897475.1 Bordetella parapertussis | reverse complement strand
ACCATTGCCGAGGCCGGCCTGCCCGATGCCACCGGCGAGGCCTGGAACGGTTTGAGCACGCGCGCAGGGACTTCACCCGATGTCATCCGCAAAATTCACGCCGACACCATCGCCGCATTGAAGCAGCCCGAGCTTGCCAAAAAGCTGGAGGCCGTCGGCTTCGAGATCACCGGCAATACGCCGGAGGAGTTCACCGCGCTGATTCGCGCCGAGACCATCAAGTGGGGCAAGGTGATCCGCGACAACAAGATCAAGGCCGAGTAAGGGTTTGGTCATGGGCGGGAGCACTTTGATCGCACCACACAAGAGCGCATTGCGCAAAGCCGAGCGGCAAGGCACGCCGGGCATGTGGCTGGCCGTGGCGCTTGTCCTGTGGCTTGTTCTGCCTGGGATGGGCGCATTGGCGCAGGATTTTCCGGTGCGAACGGTCAGGATCATTTCACCTACGGGACCGGGCGGGGGCACCGACATCCTGGCGCGCCTCTTGGCGCAAAAGCTCGGTGCATCGCTGGGGCAAGCGGTGGTGGTCGAGCACCGGCCTGGGGCCAACGGGATTATCGGTACCGCCGCATTCAAGAACCTGCCCGCCGACGGTCACGCCATCCTGATGACCTCGCCGTCGCTTGCCGCCAACGCCGCGCTCTACAAGGATCTCCCCTACGACTACCAGAAAGACTTCGTCCCGGTGGCCATGGGGATCAAGTCGACCTATTACTTTGTCACCCGCGCCGACGGCCCGTTCAAGACGGTGGACGACCTGGTGAGGTTCGCGCGGGCGAACCCGAGCAAGGTCAATTTCAGCGCGAGCGCGCAAGCCTTGTCGCAACGCATCGGTATTGAGATCTTCAACAATGAAATGGGATTGCGCATGACCCATGTTCAGTACAAGACGCAACCTGAGGCGCTGCGGGCGCTGGTCTCGGGTGAAGTGCATCTTGCCAACGTCGGCTTGCCGGCGGTCGGTGGGCTGGTCAAGCAGGGTTCCCTCAGGCTGATTGCCGTCGGTGCGCCGGTACGATCACGCAACTCGCCCGATGTCCCGACCATGGAGCAGGCAGGCGGGCCGCGCGGCTTTCAGTCCAATGGCTGGATCGGCTTCGTGACCCACGCCGCGGTACCTGCGCCGGCGTTGGAGAAGCTGCGCCAGCACAGCGTGGCCGCATTGCGCGACGCCGAGATCGTTGCATTCACTGAAAAGAATGATTTTGCGCTTTGGGAACTGACCCCGGCGGAAATGACGCGTGCGATCGAAGCCGATGCGCGCCGCTACTTCGAAGTGATCAAGGCGATCGGGCTCCAGGGAGAAGGGTCGTGATTGGCGCGGTGACGGTCAGCACTGGCTGGTGGGGCGGGTGGCGTGGTCGAGCGGTAGAAAATTACGGAGCCGAAATAATGCAATTTCGACAACTGGTCTGCATGATCTGCCTGACGGCGGCAAGCTTTGGCCCGGCCTTGGCCCAGTATCCGCTCAAGCCCGTTCACCTCATTGTTCCCAACGGGCCGGGCGTCTCGACCGACCTGCTGGCGCGCACGCTGGCCGATAAACTGCCGGGCATCTGGGACCAGGCCGTCGTCGTGGAGAACGTCGCCGGGGCAAGCGGCATCATCGCTTCGGAACGCCTGGCTAAATCGGCGCCCGACGGCTACACCTTGATGGTGCATCCGGCGGGCGTGAGCACCTTTCACCCGGCCTTGTACGACAAACTGCCTTATGACCCGCTGACTGATTTCGAGCCCATCACGCTGCTTGCTTCGCCGGGGACATGGATAGTGGCCCATCCTTCTGTCGCCGCAAAAAATGCGCAAGAATTGGTGGCACTGGCGAAAAGCCAGCCCGGCAAGATCGCTTATGCCACTGTTGGCGGCACCATCGGGTTTCCCTATATTTCTTCGGTGCTGCTGAAAAACACCGCGGGTATCGACCTGACTTACGTCCCCTACAAAGCGGCCAACCAGGCGGTAACCGACCTGCTGGGTGGGCGCATCCAGATCATGTTCGATTCGGTGCCGACTTCACTGAACCATGTTCGCGAGGGACGCCTGCGGGCGATTGCGTTTCTCGGCCCGAAGCGCCATTTCCAGGCGCCCGATCTGCCGACCATCGCGGAAGCGGGCTTCCCGGAAGTCACCGGCGAAGGCTGGAATGGCATGAGCGGCAGAAAAGGCATGCCCAACGCAGTTATCAGAAAAATCCATGCAGACGTGGTTGCCGTGATGAGGCTGCCTGATGTATCCAAGCGGCTGGCGGGGGCGGGACTGCAGATCGTCCTCAATTCACCCGAGGAATTTGACGCGCAGATCCGCGCCGAGACGGTCAAGTGGGGCAAGGTCATACGCGAGAACAAGATTCGCGGCGAATAAGACCGGCGTCAGCGGTAACCGCCAGTGGGGAGCTTGGCGGAAATTTTAATGAGGAAGCAGGTATGGCAAAGCAGAAGAAGGCAGTGACAAGACGTCAATTTGTCCGCGCGATGGCCGGATCGCTCGGTCTGGCAGGATCGGGTTTTCTGCGCAACATCCAGGCGCAGACACCAAGGCCCAACATCGTGTTCATCATGGCCGACGATCTCGGCTATGCCGATGTCAGCAGCTACGGGCAGCGCGATTACACCACGCCGAATATCGATCGAATCGCATTGGAGGGAACGCGCTTCACCCAGGGATATTCCAATTCCGCCTCCTGCACGCCCACTCGCGTCGGCTTGATCACCGGGCGCTACCAGATGCGTATCCCGATCGGTCTGCAGGAGCCGCTTAACGCCACGAGCAAAGGTATCGGCTTGTCGCCCGAGCACCCTACCTTGCCCTCGTTGCTGAAGAAACTGGGGTATGGAACGACACTTGTCGGCAAGTGGCATCTGGGGACTCTGCCGGATTTCAGTCCGCTCAAGAGCGGTTACGATAATTTTTTCGGTGCCTTCGGGGGAACGACGGATTATTTCAACCATGGGTCGAAGTCTGCAACACCGCTCTACGAGCAGGAGGTGCCGGTCGACCGGGTCGGCTATGTCACAAACCTGTTTGGCGACCAGGCGGTGCAGACCATTGAAGGCTACGCGAAATCGAAACAGCCGTTTCTCCTCAGCATGCATTTCAACGCCCCGCACTACCCCTGGCAGGGCCCGGACGACGAAGCCGAATCAAAGCGCATCAAGGCGTTGATCCACCGGGACGGCGGTTCGCAAAAGACTTATGCGGCGATGGTGCAGAGCATGGACGCCAACATCGGGCGCATCCTGCAGGCGCTGGACGTGAACCGGCTGGCACAGAACACCATAGTCGTGTTCACCAGCGACAATGGCGGCGAACGGTTCTCCATGACCTGGCCTTTTTCCGGCATGAAGAACGAACTGCTCGAAGGCGGCTTGCGCATTCCCTCGATCGTGCGCTGGCCCGGGCGCATTCCCGCGGGTCGCGTATCGGATCAGGTGATGATCTCGATGGACTGGCTGCCAACCTTGCTCGCTGCGGCCGGCAGCGCCCCCGACCCGGCTTATCCCAGCGATGGCGTGAACCTTCTGCCGATACTGACGGGCAATGCGGCGTCGTATCCGCGCAAGCTTTTCTGGCGATACAAGGTGGCAGCGCAACAAGCGGTGCGGGATGGCAACATGAAGTACCTGCGAATCGCCGGCAATGAATTTTTGTTCAACGTGGTGGAAGATCCCCGCGAGCGCGCCAATTTGAAGGATCGCCAGAAGGAAGTCTTCGAACGGCTGAAAAAAGACTGGGAAGCCTGGGACAGCACCATGCTGCCGGAGCGAACGCAGCCCGCCGTGTTCCAAAACTCGGGCAGTAACGTGGCGGATCACTATGGCGTGGTCAATCCACCCAAGCCACCTGCGCGCTGAAAATAAGGCGTGCAACGAGCACTGCTCAGGTGACACAGCTCTCGACGATGCAAAAAAATTTGCCACAGAATGATCGGATACGAAGGCTGAAGGTCGCCGTCATCGGTGGCGGCATCGGCGGACTCGCCGCCGCGGTGGCGCTGCGCCAGCGCGGCATCGAGGTGCAGGTTTTCGAGCGTTCCGCGCAGATGAAAGAAGTGGGCGCCGGGTTGCGACTCACTCCGAATGCGTTGAAAGCGCTGCGTGCGCTCGGCCTCGAGGACGAAGCCGTGGCTGTTGGCGTTCGCATTGAGCGCGGCGAGACGCTCAGCTGGCGCAGCGGCCGCCTCATTTCGGTTCAGGACACCAGCGCGGCGCGGTTTGGCGCCACCGTGCTGACCATTCATCGCGCGGACTTGCTCGACATATTCCAGCGCCATGTGCCTAACGCGCTGGTGCGTCTTGATGCCAGATGCACCGGCGTGAAGCAAAGCGCGAACGCGGCCGTGGCGCAATTTGCCGACGGCAGCGAAGTCGAAGCCGATGTCATCGTTGGCGCGGATGGCATTCATTCGGTGGTGCGCGCGAGCCTGTTTGGCGCCGACAAGCCGCGCTTCACCGGCTGCATCTGCTGGCGCGGACTGGTGCCGGTCGAGCGCGTGCCCTATGTGCCCAACAAATCGCAACGCTGGCTGGGGCCGCATGGGCATGTGGTCACCTATCCGGTGCGGCGCGGCGAGTTGATCAACTTTGTCGCCCACTATGACAGCGAGAGCTGGACCGATGAATCCTGGACGCAATCGGCGGATCGAGCCGAGCTTGCCCACACCTACCGCGGCTGGAACGATTCGCTCTTGAAATTGTTTGCGGCAAGCGAGCAGAACTACAAATGGGCCTTGTATGACCGCGACCCGCTCGATCGCTGGGGTGATGGACGCCTCACCTTGATGGGCGATGCCGCGCACGCGATGCTGCCCTATCTCGCCCAGGGCGCGGGCATGACCATCGAGGATGCCTGTGTGCTGGCGCAGCACCTGGATGGCATGCGCGATGATCCGGGTCAAGCATTGCGCGCCTATGAGCGAGCGCGCATTCCCAGGACGCGCCGCGCCCAGTTGGATTCGCGTGCCCGCGCCAAGGAAAATCACCTGGTGTCGCCGCTGGCGCGCCTGCGCCGCAATCTGATGGCGGGGCTGGCCCCCAAACTGAATCCATCAAAGGCCGCTGATCCGCTGGCCTGGATATTCGACTATGACGTGGCCTCGCTCGGAGACGCAAATTCCGGCGATACTTTGCCCATTGCCGCTGCGTGAACGCATTCGACAATGTGTTGTTTGATGAATATTGAATTTGAAAAAAAGGGTGGTGTCTAATCATGCGTAGGTTTTCTGCCGTTGTTTCGTTTCTATTGATCGGATTGACTCCGTTGTGCGGAGCTCAGTCTTATCCGTCCAAACCCATCCAGTTCATCGTCAACAATGCTCCCGGCGCAGGCACCGATTTGGCGGCACGGCTGATTGCGGATCGGTTGAACAAGACGCTCGGCACCATCATTGTGGAGAATCGTGGCGGCGGCAGCGGCATGATTGCGATGGAGTATGTGAAAAAAGCGGCGCCCGACGGCTATACACTGCTTGCGGCCGCCGACGGCGCTGTGACCAGGCAGGTGATCGATCCGCGCCTGACGATCGACGTGCTTCGGGATTTTGAGCCCGTCATCGCCATCGGGTCGGTGGAGTTTTTTTTGGTCATAAACACCGATGCGGTGCCGGTCAAGGATCTGCGTGAGTTTGTGCGCCTCGCCAAGGAAAGAAAAGGAGGGCTGGCGTACGCAACGCCAGGCGTCGGTGCAGCGCACCACCTGGGCATGGAGCTGTTCAAAATGCAGGCCGGGTTCGAGGCCCTGCACGTACCTTACAAAGGGCTTGCGCTGGCATTGCCGGACCTGCTTGCGGGGCGCGTACAAATGACCTTCACCGGCTACCCCGCAGTGGCATCGCAGATGAGGAAGGGCGGGACGGCATTGAAGATTCTTGCCACCGGGTCGTTGCGACGCTCGGCGTTGCTGCCCGATGTGCCGACCTTCGCGGAAGGTGGCGTGCCCGGCGTGGAAACCAAGGGCGGTTTCATGCTGCTCGCTCCCGCCGCAACACCCAGAGCCATCATTGCCAGAATCAATGCCGAAGCAAACAAGGTACTCGCGCTACCGGAGGTGATAGCGGATTTTACCAAGCAGACGATTGCTGTCGAGGGAGGCACGCCAGAAGAACTGGGGCGGCAGATGCGCAGCGATATCGAGCGCTGGACACGGGTGATCAAGGCCGCGGGGATCAAACCTGAATGAGGGTGTTTGCCATTGCCGCGGGGGATTCCAGGCGATTGCAAGACGCAAGGAATTTTCAACTTCAAGGAGTGTTTATGTTTGCCGGTTTAACGAAGAGAGGGGCATTGGCCCTGTGTTTGCTGTTGTACACGACGATCTGCGCGGGCCAGTTTCCGTCCAAACCCATCCGCATCATCATGCCCACTGTGCCGGGCACCGCGGTCGGCACGCTTGCGCGCACCGTTGCCGACGGCCTGACGTCGGCCTGGGGCCAGCCCGTGGTGGTGGAGGCCATGCCCGGGGCCAGCGGCATCATTGCCGCGCAGACACTGGTGAAGTCCGCGCCGGACGGCTACACCATGATGGTGACCCAGGCATCTCTGCTTTCCTACAATCAGAGTCTGTTTGCGAAACTACCCTATGACCCGATCAAGGATTTCGCGCCGATCAGTCTGCTGGCGGCGGTCGATATCTGGTTGCTGACGCAGCCCGCGGTGCCTGCCGCAACTTTCAAGGAATTCGTCGCGTACGCCAGGTCGCAGCCGGGCAAACTTTCCTTTTCTGCAACCGGAGGCACCAGCGGTCTGCCTTATATCGCCGCGGTGCTGGTGCGCGAGCGCGCAGGGATGGATCTGACCTTTGTCCCCTACAAGGCGAATGACCAGGCGATCAACGATCTTCTGGGCGGGCGACTGCAATTGTTTGTCGATGCGGTGCCGAGTTCCATTCAACAGGTGCGTGCGGGTCGCCTTCGTCCGCTGGCCGTGCTATCGCCGCGGCGCCTGTCGCAAATGCCCGAAGTGCCCACTATCACTGAAGTGGGTATTGCGGATGCGGTCGGTGTCGCCTGGAATGGCATGGTTACCCGAACGGGGGTGCCGGCGGAAGTGATCAACAGGACTCATCGCGAGGTGGCATCGATCATGCGCAGTCCGGCTGTGACCGAGCGTCTCACCAAGCTCAGTTTCAACATCGTCGCCAGCACACCCGAGCAGTTTGCCGAGGTCATCCAGTCGGACGCGGCCAAGTGGGGCAAGGTCATCCGCGATTTCAAGATTCAGGTCGAATGAAATTCTTAAGTATTCAGGGGAGTGCAGAAACGCCAGCACGCCGATGTAAGATGATTTGAACGAACGGCCTGCCGCGAGCCGGGCAGTGAATTTCCATCACGTTTGACGGTGCAGAGAAATTAATGTCATTTGTCGGCATTGATGCCGTTGTCTACGGCGCAACGGACATGGCGCAGGCGCACCTCATGTTCGTGGATGTGGGGCTGACGAAGATCGCCGACAGGCGGTCCGGCCTGGTGTTCGCCCCCGACCAGGTCACCGAAGCCTGGAAGCCGAGCAATTATCGATTGAATCGTTTCAGCGAGTGGCACCTTGCCTGCTTATTCGGGTTTGATCCCCAGGCGAGTGGCAATGCCGCCGACAAAATCGATTTCCTCCTTGAGGAAACCGGCGAATTTCTCCGGTGTGCTGCCCACATTGACGATACCCAGCGGATCGAGCTTCGATACCGACTCCGGATCATTGAGCGCGTTGCGGATTTCGGTGCTGAGCCGCTCGGCAAGCGGCCTGGGAAGATTGGCCGGCGCGAGGATGCCCCACCAGGAGGTCAGCGTCTGAAAATCCGGCAGCGCCTCTTTCATCGAAGGCACGTTGGGCTCGTGTTTGTAGCGCGCGTCGCTCAACACGGCAAGCGCCTTCACTTTCTTTTCAGGCAGCAACTGGCGCAGGTTGGCGTAGGAGGGGAAAAACAACTGCACCCGTCCGGCAATCAGGTCGGCCCAGACCTGCGAAAGCCCCGCCGCCGAGTACGGCACGTGAAGAATATCGGTGCCAGTGGCCTGCTTGAATGATTCGCCGATCAGGTTGTGAATCGAGCCGACCCCCAGGCTCACATAGGTGAGCTTGCCCGGATTGGCGCGCGCATAATCGATCAGCTCACGGATGGAGTTGGCGGGAACCGACGGGTGCGCCACAAAAAATGAAGGCTGCGTAATCGACAGGCTGACCGGGGTGAAGTCCTTGATGGTGTCGTAGGGCAGTGTTCTGAACAGAAAGCGGCTGGTCACAAAAGTGCCTGAGGTGCCCCACACCAGGGTGTAGCCGTCCGGGGCGGCGCGCGCCACCAGGGCCACGCCCGCCACACTGGCCCCGCCGGAGCCGCGCGTATCGACCAGCACGGTTTTACCCAAGGTGGTCGACATCTTCGCCGCCATCACGCGAACCGCCGTGTCGCCGCCACCGCCGGTGGGCACTGCGCTGATGATGGTGATGGGCCTGGATGGATACGACTGCGCCCATGACGCGGCATTCGATACCGCCAGTCCGGCGGCAATGGTCCAGACAAGTTTTCTCGATGAAATCATGTTTCCCTCCTAGGGAGAACAATATTGAAGAAAGCGTTGCGAGCCCGGCGCGCCCCAGGTGGCCGAGACCTCGCTTGCAAGGTCGATCACCCGCGAACCGCTGCCGGCATTGAGGCGATCGATATCGGACCAGTGCTCGTGCATGCGGCCCCAGGGGTCGAGCCAGAAGTCGGTGATCTGCCCGCCCACCGCAACCCGCGAGATGCCTTGCAGGTGTTCGTATTTGCCCGTCTTCTTCAAACTCGCATGCCCGAGGAACAGATCATCGATATCGGCCACTTCATAGGAAATATGGTGCAGCCCGGCCTTGTCGTTCTTGCGTATCAGCAGCACGTGGTGGTCGACATAATCGTCGCCGCGATCCAGGCGGTTGAAGGAGGTGGTGATCTCGTTGTCGTTGCCGCGATGCATGTCGTCGGTGGCGATGATGCCCAGGGTTTCACGGAACCAGCGCACCGTCTCGGGCAGCTGCGGCGTGGAAAGTCCCCCGTGGCCGATGCGCTTGACATGCGAGGGGCCGCTTTTGAGTTTCATGAAGGAACCGACGCGTTTGCGCGGTTCGGCCGCGGTGTTGATCGGCGTGCCTTCCACCGGAATGGGCGGCAGCTCTGCAATGCCGTGCACCACTTCAATCTGATAACCGTTGGGTTCGGTCAGGCGCACGCGCCTGCCGCCTCCCGGCTCGTCGATGGTTTCAATGCCCGAGGCGCCGGGCGCCTTGGCAACCCTGGCCAGATCGTCCGGATCGTTCACCGTGTAGGCGAAACCGATGAAGCGGGGTTCGCCTTTTTCGGTGACATGAACATGATGGGCCGGGTCGGTGCCGCGCATGTAGAGCCGCGTCGCCGTGCGGTCGCTGCGCGTCATGCCGAATTCGGTGAGGAACGCCTCCATCGCATCAAGATCGGGAGCGCCCATGCGCCCGTAGGCAATCTCCGACGCTTTTACCAGTGGCATGCTTCAGCCCTCCATGGGAATGTGTTTGTGGACGAACTCAACAATGTCATCCAGCGCCGCGATCGATTCGGGCAGGGTCGGATGCACGGTGGTGAACAATGAAGGCGCATCGAAATATTCGAGAATCATTTCGCCGCCGGCCTTGCGGTAGTTGGTGGCGAAGCGTTCTGCTTCGTTTTCCGTGGTGTTGGATTCCGGGTCGTGGTAGTTGTGCACTTCATCGCGCGAACTTTGAATCCAGATGGCCGGCGGCAGGCGCAGCTTTTCGCCGCGCTCCAGCATCAGCATGGGATTGGCTTCACGCTGCGTGTCCTCGCTGCCCCAGTACTCGTCGTGGCTTTTGATCAGGCGCGCGGCGAAGTCCTGGGGATTGGGCTTGGCCAGTTCGCGCTTGGCCATGCGATAACGGCCCAAGGGATTGATCACCGGCCAGAGCATCACCACACAGCGCACTGTCGCATCCACATCGGGGGAACCCGCAGGCAGGGCAATGGAAGTAAAGCGAGGGTCATCCGGCTTCATCGCGCCCAGCATGGCCAGTTGCCCTCCGCTGGAATTACCGGAGATGCCCACCTGATCGACAAGTATTCTGAAACGCGCGGCATTGGCTTTCACCCAGCGGATGCCGTAATTGATATCGGCCGACGAACACGGAAACGGCCCGCTTTTCCCCTGGCGGAAATCCAGCGAGAGCACCACCACTCCGCTTCGCGCCAGCGCTTCGTGCAGCGATTTTCCACGGGTGCGGTCGTAGTTGGTCCAGGCGCCGCCATGGACTTCGATCATCGCGGGAAACGGGCCGTCGCCCCTGGGCTGAAACCAGCGGGCCAGAAAACTTTCATTTCCATGGCGCAGGTATTCGATATCCTGCATATCGAATTCAAAGGTTTTTCTGTTTGCGGCGCTCATCCTGTTTCCTCTACACATTGGGCAAAAAAAGCCATTCCACACCCCGGCTCGGGGGGCAATTTAGCTCAGATCATGATTCCGTGCGTTACCATCGGCGCGCTACATATTGATTTCCGGATACGCCAACTTGGACGATGTCTCATCATCGCCGGGCAGCCCGTTTCACAGCATCGGCCAGCCGCTGCTTCGCAGGGAAGATCAGCGCCTGCTGACCGGCCGCGGTCAATTCAGCGACGATTTCGCCCTGTCCGGACAGGCGCATGCAGCGATAGTGCGCTCCCTAGATAAGATCCAAACAGGATCTCAAATAATCCCGGCCCCGTCATTCCGGCGCAAGCCGGAATCCGGAATCATCGACAATCAGGCCCGGCGACGTGGCGCAGGGCTGGCATCCAGCGAATGGATCGAGGCCCGCACCATGCCCTCGAGCAGTTCGGTCTTGGTCTTCTGGTGATCCGGATGGTTCCACAGGTTGTGATTCTCGTCCGGATCATTCTTGAGGTTGTACAACTCCGCATGCGACGCATGCTCATACAACGTTATGCGCCAGTCGCCGGCGATCATGGTGCGCAGCTTCACCGGCGCCGGAATGCCGAAACTGGGGCGCTGCGACTCTTCATCCACCAGATGAACACCGGGGCCATGGTCTTTACCGGTCGAGACTTCGGGCAACAAAGACCTGCCCTGCATGCCGAAAAACCCTGCGAGGCCCGCGCGCGCCAGCACGGTCGACGAAATATCAATGGTGCCGCTGATGGCGTCGCAGGTTTTCCCCGAGGTGCCGGCCGGATCCGCCCAGATGAAAGGCACATTGATAATCGAATTCAGATGCAACGGACCTTTCAAGGCAATGCCCTTGTCGCCGAGGAAATCACCGTGGTCCGCGGTAAACACGATCACCGTGTCTTCGTCCAGCCCGAGCGATTTCAATTTCGCCAGCACCGCGCCGATGGCATCGTCAATCATGGTGATCATGCCGCAGGTGAGCGCAATCGCCTCTTTGGCCTGGCGCTCATTCACGCGCATGAACGCCATGGTTTTCTCGGCGTCGTAGCCCTTCTCTTCATGCGAGTGGATGGCCGAATCCACCGGCCCGCCGACATCATCGGGGCGGGCGTAAAAATTGGGCGGCAGCTTCACCTGATCGGGCGAATACATATTCCAGTATTTGCCCGGCGGCGTGAACGGATGATGCGGATCGGGGAAGGACATCATCATGAAGAACGGATCATCCTTGTTCGATTTCGCGTGATCTTCCAGCACGGCAATCGAGTGGTCCTGGATATAGCGCGTCGGGTACAACTCTTCGGGCACGGCAGTGCGCCAGGCCTGCGGCACAGTGACATCGGAGTCCAGTGCGTTCTTGCGGCCAGCGACCTCTGCCGGATCCTTGCCCTTTTTCTTCAGCCAGTGATTGTATTCGCCGCTCACCTGATCGCCGTGGCCGGTGCACAGATGCACGCGCTCGAATCCGTAGAACGGCAGTTTCAGCTTCCAGTTCGGGTCGCGCGCCCAGTTGGCTTCGTTTTCCTGGTCGTATTCCGAATCTGGCGCCCAGGGCTTGAGCGCTTCGGCGTAATCGCCTTGCAATGCTTCCAGCCCTTCGGGAATTTTCGGCTTCCACATGGCCGGGTGATCGGTCATGGTCATCAGGTGGCTCTTGCCTACCAGGGCCGTGCGATAGCCTTTGCTGCGCAACACATCGACAAAGGTATTGGCCTGCAGCGACAACGGCATGCCGTTGCCGCGTGCGCCGTGCACCGGCGGCAGACGGCCCGTCATGTAGGTGGCGCGATTGGGCATGCACACCGGCGATGACACATAGAACCGGGTAAACCGGGTTCCGCGAGCGGCGAGGCTGTCAATGACCGGCGTCTTCAGAAACGGATGCCCTGCACAACCCAGGTAATCGGCGCGGTGCTGGTCGGTCATGATGACGATGAAATTGGGGCGCTTTTTGCTCATGAAAATCTCAATCAGGAAATGGGTTCAATAGAGGGAATGCATCAATTGCAGAAGGCGAAGGCCGCAGGTTGCCGGTGATGGCGAGCGATGCTCACTGCGCTTTCGCGCCCGTCGCAATCACCGCCTTCTCCCATTTAACCGCGTCCTCCGCGATCAATCGGGCGAAATCTTCGGTGCTTCCGCCTTCGGGTTCGAATCCCAGCCCGATGAGGGCATCGCGAAAATCCTTCTCCGCCAGCGCCTTCTGTATGCCGGCATTGAGCTGGCGGATTATGGCATCCGGCGTGCCCACGGGCGTGAGCAACCCACCCCAGATATCCACCTCAATGCCGGGCAAACCGGCTTCGGCGGTGGTCGGGGTGTCAGGGAAAATGGAAATGCGTTTGCGCGATGCCGACGCCAGTATCCTCAAGGCCCCATTGCGAACCTGGCCCAGAAACGGCGCGGGTCCGGCGATGATCAGGTGCGCCTCCTGATT
Organism: Bordetella parapertussis; assembly: GCA_945897475.1. Classification (GTDB taxonomy): domain Bacteria; phylum Pseudomonadota; class Gammaproteobacteria; order Burkholderiales; family SG8-39; genus 2-02-FULL-62-17. The sequence goes on along the minus strand of CAMDFL010000080.1, from coordinate 7,125 downwards.
GATCAACGCATTGGCGGCCAGGCCCAGATTGCCGAAAGGCACGTGCACCATCTTCACACCCGCCGCCGACATGAACATTTCCGCTGCCATATGAGGCGGGCTTCCCACCGCTGGCGAGGTAATGTTAAAAGAACCCGGTTTCGACCTGACCACCGCAATGAACTCTTTCAGGGAGGCCGCGGGAAATTTGGCGCCGGTCAATACCACGAACGGCGATCCGTATAGCTGGCCGATTGGCACGAACGACTTCATGGGGTTAAAGCCGGCGCTGGCGAACATCACCGGGCCTATGGCGAGCGAAGTGACGCTGCCCATGAACAGCGTATAGCCATCGGGCTTGCCCTTGGCCGCGAATTGCCCGCCCAGTGTTCCACCCGCCCCACCTCTGGCGATGACCACGAAAGGCTGCCCCAGGCTTTGCTGGAATTTCTGGCTGAGTGCGCGCACAACGATTTCCGGAGGCGAACCCGTTGCCAGAGGCACCACCACCTGAATCGGCTTGAGCGGATAACTTTGCGCAAAAGCCCCGAAGGCGGCAAGCCCCATCGCACCGCCGGCAATCAGGCCAGCGGCAATAAGGCTCGAGCCGGCCCTGCCTCTTCGCATAATGTGCCGGAGCGACAAGCGGTGACGCGACACCCCATGAGGGGTCATGCGCAGATTCCGCATCATCCCTGCACCGGCTTCAGACGCACATCCAGGAGCACCACCTTGCCTTCGGCCATGGCCTTCAGGCCACGCTCCAGGGCCGCGCGCACCTCAGTGGGCTTCTCGACTTTTTCGCCGTAACCGCCATAGATGGGCGCAAGCTGCGCATACTCGGGATTGGGCTTGATGGCCGTGCCCGACGCCGCGAAGTTGCCCGTGGTCACGGTGTGACCGCCTGGGTAGAAATGCGGTATCTCCCCCTGCTGCGATTGATACCCGAAGTTATTGAAGATGATGATCATGAATGGCAGGTTGTGTTCCTGTGCGGCGCCCAGAGCGCCAACCACCGGGTTGTAGTTGAACGACCCGTCGCCGATCATGCACACCACCGGCCGCTTGGGATTGCCGGCCTTTGCGCCCAACGCAGTGCCCAGGCCGGTGCCAAGACCACCCACCGCGCCCTGTATGTAACCGCCGACGCCCACCTTGTCCATGGCGGCCAGCAGATTGCCGTGCGTGGTGATGGTCTCATCCACATAGATCACATCGGCGGGCATGGTCTCGTTGATCACGTGCGCCACATAACGCTCATCCAGCGGCGTGTTGTTCGCAAGCGCCAACGCATCGGCGTGCAGCTTCTGGCGGCGCGCGTTGTTCTTCGCGGCCCAGGCCTCGGCGTTCTTCGCGCGCGCGGCATCGCCCGCCTTGACGCGCTTCTTCAGGGCATCAAGCAACGCAGCCAGTGAACCCTCGACTTCGCCAAACAGGCACAGGTCGGAGTGATAGGCCCACACCGGCTTTTCCTGGCGCAGTGGATTTTCATCCAGCATCGCCACCTTGACGCCGGCAGCAGGCGCGGCATTGGAGGGATGCCAGGGTGCGATGGTCGAGAGGCAGAAAATTACATCCGCGTCCTGGAGAGTCGCCAGCGCATTGAAGCCGGCGTGCAGGCCGTGCGTGCGCGGGAAATTGACGAACTTGGTGCCACGCGCTTCAGCCACCGGCGCGCCAAGCAGCTCGGCGATGGCCACCAGATGCGGCACGGCTTTGGGGTTTTCACCCGAGCGCTCAGTGATAATCACTGGATTTTTCGCATTGGCCAGCATATCGGCCAGCTGGTCGATGCCGGCAGGAGAAGCAGTGGCGTGTATCGGCAAGGCAGCCACCGCGGGCGGATTGGACTGCATCACCTCGAACAGATATTCGATCGGCAGCGAAATGAACACCGGGCCGCAGGGCGCGGCGGTGGCGATCTGGCAGGCGCGCTGGATGGTGCCCGGCAGCGCCGATGCGGCATTCAAGCCGAAGCTCCACTTGACCACGGACGCGAGAAGGCGCGCCGGGCCGCCGACGTCGGCGAGGCTGCCCTGCCACTGCGCTCCCGGATCCGGGCCGGGTTCGTGCGCGAAGCCCACCGATTCGCCGGAGAACACCACCATCGGGATGTTCTCATGCAGCGCACCGCGCAGCGCCATCGCGCCATGCAGGCTGCCCACGGTGGTGTGAATCATCACTGCCGCCAGTTTGCCGGTGGTCTTGAAGTAGCCGCTGGCCATGCCCAGCGCCACTTCCTCATGGCGTGTGGAGGTGTACTGCGGAATCGTGCCGGGGGGATAGGTCTTGGCAAGATGCTCCCACACCGGCGCCCACTCGGAACCCGGTGAGGCGAAAATTCGCTCGATGCCCATGGAGGTGAGCATGCGCAGAAAGGTTTCTGCGCCGGTTAAGGTACGTGCATCCATTTGAGTCTCCCAGGACTATTGTTTGATCAGATACCGAGTAGCTGGCGTGTTTCAGCGATGGTGGCGCGCCGCTCACCCAGTGCTTCAATGATCTGCACCGCACGCTCCACCAGCGGAGCGTTGCCCGCGGAAAGCTTGCCCTGCGCGATATACAGATTGTCCTCCAGCCCCACGCGCACGTGACCACCGAGGATAACAGCCTGCGCTGCCATGGGAAATTCATGCCGTGAGATGCCGAACGCCGCCCACACCGCGCCCGGGGGCAACTGGCTGCGCATCAGCGTCATGGTTTCCGTATCGGCCGGCGCTCCCCAGGCAATGCCCAGACACATCTGAAACAGCGGCGGCGATTTGATCAGGCCGCGCTTGACCATGTCGGCGGCAAGCCGCAGGTGGCCGTGATCGAACACCTCCAGTTCCGGCTTTACCCCCGCTGAAGCAATCATCATCGCCATCTTTTCCAGGTGCGAAGGGGTATTCATGAAAACGGTATTGGTCATGTTCATGGTGGCCACATCCAGGCTGCACACATCGGGCTTGAGTTCCAGAATGTGCGCGACACGCGCCTCGGGGGTGGTGATGTTGCTGCCGGGGCCGGCGCGACCCGGGTCTTCCTTGGAAGGAACGTACATGCCGCCGGTGCCGGTGGTGAGATTGATCAGCACCTCCACTTTGCTATTGCGAATGCGGTCCACCACCTCGCGGTAGTACTTCAACTCCATGCTGCCATTGCCGGTGCTGGGCTCGCGCACATGAATATGGGTGATATTGGCGCCGGCCTTCGCCGCCGCAATGCACTCGTTGGCGATCTGCTCGGGTGTGATCGGCACGTACTGGCTTTTCTTGGGCGCTTCGCCCGAACCGCCGGTGACGGCGCAAGAGATGATGACGGGTCTTGCCATGATATTTTCCTCGCTCCTCGATTTGTGGAGGCGGCATTCTAATGGTGCGTGCAAATTCGTGTTCGCTCTTATCTCTCTTGATACCTCCAACCTGCACGGTATCAGTCGGGCCGGAGGGGGGATGCCCACGCACCGGCAACTGCCCATCCCACGAATGTCGCGAGCGGCAAAGGAAAAGAATGGCAAAACCCCTGATTCTGATTGCCGGCGCGGGCCTGGACGGCCTGCCTGCCTGCTGAAAAAGGGCTTTGAGGTCCAAATCTTCGAGCAGGCGCCGCAACTGGGAGAGATCGGCGCCGGCATTCAGCAAAGCGCCAATTCGGTAAAGGTTTTATTCGTTCCGTAGAAATGAAAAGACCGCCTTGCAGCGGTCTTTTCACCCCAAGCAACGCCAATTAAATGACTATGCGAGGGGAGAGTTGTGTTGCGAAGTCGTCCCCGCGCTTTGCCATGCCCTCCGAGCGTGCGATGTCGATGATGGTGGTGCACATGTGCGGATCTCCTATTTCGCCAGATGCTTGCCGAAGAACGCGTAAATCTTGCTCCAGCCATCCATGGCTAGACAAAGGCATGCCGGCCGCCCGAGCAGGAGCCGATCAAACCGACCTTGCCGTTGTGGTTGTCTTTGCCTGCCCACCTGGAGCCGGGGGATAATCCGCTATCGAACAGATCAACATATTGCCGTAAGCGTAGCAACCAGCGGCGGCCTATTCGGAGTGATTGCCATGGAACACATGATCCAGTTGCACATCGAGAAACTGCCAGAGGGCGTGTATCTCGCCACCAGCGATGAGGTGCAGGGCTTGGTGGCGCAAGGCCGCACAATCCAGGAAACCGTCGAGATCGCACGCGATGTGGCCAAGAAGCTGATCGAGGCGCAGTCAGGCTCCGGCGCGGCGACGCTGGAGCCGGCGCTGGAAGTCTTCGACTATCCGCTGATTGTTGGGACCTGATGCCAGCTCGCGGGCTTTCGCTATCGCGACATTGTCAGGCGGCTCAAGGCATTGGGCCTGGAATTCCACCGCCAGGCCGCTGGATCGCACGAGATATAGTTCAACCCGCCGCTGAACCGCTATACCACGATACCGAACCACCCTGGCGACATGCCCGAAGGCACCCTGCGTGCCATTCTCAAGCAGGCTGGCGTCGATACTGAGACGTTTCTGCTCAAGAAGTAAGCCCCATGTCAGGCACTCCGCACAGCCCGAACCAGACTGAGCGGCGCGCCCTTGCCGCGCACTTCTGCTTCCTCGTAATCGGCGGCCGCAATCGCCCTGTCCAAAGCGGCGCGTAATTCCTTGGCCGTTTCCAGAGTCAGCTCGATCCCCGCCCGCGCACCAGGGTCAAGCTCTGTGTTGACGAAGTCGAGCGTGATGACGTCGCCCAGCGGTGCATGGCGCGCGTGGTCATAGGCGACCACGGTGCGATTCAGCGGGAACCAGTCGTCCCCGCGCTTTGCCATGCCCTCGGCGCGTGCGATCTCGATGATGGAGGTGCACATGTGCGGATCTCCTATTTCGAGAGATACTTACCGAAGAACGCGTAAATCTTGCTCCAGCCATCCATGGCCTGCTCGGCCCGGTAGTTGACCCGGTGCCAATAGAAGAAGCCGTGCCCGGCACCGTCGTAGCGGTGGAACTCGTACGACTTGCCGTGTTTTTTCAGTTCCGCCTCATGCAGATTCACCTGCTCCGGGCTCGGTGCGCGATCCTCGTTGCCAAAGAGGCCCAGCAGCGGGCAGGAGAGGTCCTTCGTCATGTCGATCGGCGCGACGGGTTTCTTGGCATTGAGATCATCCTTCCCCATCACCACGCCGCCGCCCCATTGCTCCACGCAGGCATCCACATCCTTCTTCTGGCAGGCGTAGAGAAAGGCGTGCCGTCCGCCCGAGCAGGAGCCGATAAGACCGACCTTGCCGTTGTGACTGGGCTGCGCGCGCATCCACTTCACCGCGGCTTCGGTATCGCCGACAACCTGCGCGTCGGGAACCCCGCCTTCCGCGCGCACCTTGGCAGCCACGTCGTCAGGATTGGCCTCGCTGCCACCCTCACGCTCATAGAGATTGGCGCAGATCGCGAGATAACCGTGATGCGCGAACCGGCGCGTCGTTTCGATATACAGCTCGCTCCAGCCCGGCAGATGGTGAATCAGCACCACGCCCGGATGAGGGCCGGGGCCAGCGGGCCTTGCTGTGTAAGCGGTTATCGGCGTGCCGTTGTGGCCGGTGAGCGTTACGTTTTCGCAGGTCAAGCCTCGGTAGAAAGACATCGTAATTTCTCCATGGTGGTGGGTTTTGAGACTTTGGTTGGATAGCGGAGCGCCGCGCTATGACTGGCAAACGGGGTGAATCCGTTGTGCTGCAAAAGGGCGCTGCGGCGCGAGTATCCGATGATCGGGTATTGAACGCAACAGCGAGGCAAACATCTGTTGCGCTACACTGCCACGTCGCATAGAAACAATAGAACTTGGCGCTAATGGCAAACAACAAAGGCAGCGACAAATCCCTCGAATCCTGGATCTGGGATGCGGCTTGTTCTATCCGCGGGGCCAAGGACGCGCCGAAATACAAGGACTACATCCTTCCACTGATTTTCACCAAGCGCCTGTGCGACGTTTTCGACGACGAGGTGAACCGTATCGCCAAGGAGGTTGGTTCGCGCAAGAAGGCCTTCCAGCTCGCCAGGGCCGACCACAAGCTCGTGCGTTTCTACCTTCCCCTCGTGCCGGACGATCCCGAGCAGCCCGTGTGGTCCGTCATCCGCAAGCTCTCCGACAAGATCGGCGAAGGCGTCACCACCCACATGCGGGCCATCGCCCGGGAGAACCCGCTGCTGCAGGGCATCATCGACCGCGTTGACTTCAACGCCACCACCCACGGCCAGCGCGACCTCGACGACGACCGCCTCTCCAACCTGATCGAGGCCATCAGCACCAAGCGCCTCGGTCTCGATGATGTCGAGGCCGACATCATCGGCAAGAGCTACGAATACCTCATCCGCAAATTCGCCGAGGGCGGCGGCCAGAGCGCTGGTGAGTTCTACACTCCGCCCGAGGTGGGCACCATTATGTCGCGCGTCCTGCAACCCGAGCCCGGCATGGAAATCTACGACCCCACCTGTGGCTCCGGCGGCCTGCTGGTGAAATGCGAAATCGCGATGGAGGAAAGCAACAAGGGCAACAAGCGCACCGTCGCACCCCTGAAGCTATATGGTCAGGAATACACGCCCGAGACCTGGGCCATGGCCAACATGAACATGATCATTCATGACATGGAAGGCCAGATCGAGATCGGCGACACCTTCAAGAACCCCAAATTCCGCAACAAGCTGGGGAAGCTGCGCACCTTCGATCGTGTGGTCGCTAATCCCATGTGGAACCAGGACTGGTTCACCGAGGCCGACTACGACAACGACGAACTCGAGCGCTTTCCCGCCGGGGCGGGCTTCCCCGGCAAGTCCTCCGCCGACTGGGGGTGGGTGCAGCACATGCATGCCAGCCTCAATGCCACCGGCCGCGCAGCCGTGGTGCTCGACACCGGCGCCGCCTCCCGCGGTTCGGGCAATGCCGGCACCAACAAGGAAAAGACTGTCCGCGAGTGGTTCGTCGAACACGATCTCGTCGAAAGCGTGCTCTACCTGCCGGAAAACCTTTTCTACAACACCACCGCGCCGGGCATCGTCCTGTTCCTCAATAAGGCCAAACCCAAGGCCCGACAAGGCAAGGTCTTCCTCGTCAACGCCAGCCAAGTATTTGAGAAGGGCGCCCCCAAGAACTTCATTCCTGATGAGGGCATCCAGCGCATTGCCGACGCCCTTATCGGCTGGAAGGAAGAA
>CAMDFL010000079.1 GCA_945897475.1 Bordetella parapertussis | reverse complement strand
GCAGGTCCGGGTTCGACTTGTAGGGTATGTGATTGAAGGCCGCGCCGGTTTTTGCCTGGAACCACTCGAGGTAGAGGTGCGAACTGCTGCCGATGCCGATCGACCCCCAGTTGAGCGTGCCCGGTTTTGCCTTGGCCAGTTCCATGAGTTCGCGCAGGTTGCGCGCGGGGACCGTGGCATTGACCACGATGGCGCTTTCGAACCAGTTCAGGTGCACCACCGGCGCGAAATCGCGCTCCATGTTGAAGGGCACGCTTGCATAGGCGAGCGGATTGATCGCTACCAATGTGCCCTGCAGGAAGCAGGGCATGTATCCGTCGGCGGGCGCCTTGGCGCAGACCTCGGTGCCGATGTTGCCGTTGGCGCCGACGCGATTTTCGCCGATGACCGACTGGCCCAGCGCCTGGCTCAGACTCGGCAGCATGGCGCGCGCCGCGACGTCCGAGACGCCGCCGGCCGCTGCGGGAATCAGCATGCGGACCAGCTTCACCGGGTAGGACTGCGCGAGTGCGGGCCCACCAAGGGCGAGCGCAAGGACCAGCAGGGTCGCCGCGCGATAGTGCGACCCAGGTCGCAAGTGACATTCTTTCATCGGAAGCTCCAAGTGAAAATGGTGGTTGAGTGTAGGTGGGTTGGCCGGAGGCGTCGGCCCGGCGCCGATGTCATTCTTGCCGCCGAGACCGTGGTGCGCTCACTCGCGGCAAACGTGCCGGTGCCCGCCTGGCCGCAGATTCCCGCTCTGTCGAACGTGATCAAACTGATCAGACCGCCTCGACCTGCTTTTTGCGTGCCACGGGCATGGGTATGCCCAGATTCTCCCGGAAGGTCTTGCCTTCGTATTCGGTGCGAAACAGGCCGCGGCGCTGCAGTTCGGGAATCAACTGGCCCACGATCGCTTCCAGGTCGAACGGCAAGGTCAGTGGCATGACATTGAACCCGTCGGCCGCGCCGGTGCGAAACCACGTTTCGAGATCGTCGGCAATCGATTCCGCGGTGCCGCAGACGACGCGGTGGGCGCGAAAACCCGCGACTCTCTGGTAGAGCTGGCGGATGGTGAGATTCTCTCGTCGCGCCATGTCGACCACCACCTTCTGCCGGCCCTGCTGGGAGTTGGTGAGCGGCACCTCGGGCAGCGGTCCGTCCAGGGGAAATTTCCTCAGGTCGAGCGCCACCATGTCGGAGAGCACCGCCACGCCATGGTCGGGGTGGATGAGCCGGTTCAACTGCTGGAACTTTTCCTCGGCCTCGGCCTGGGTGCGCCCGATGACGGGCATTACCCCCGGCATGATGAGCAGCGACTCGGGCGCGCGCCCGCGCAACGCCGCGCGCCGCTTGATGTCGGCATAGAACTCGCGCGCCGCCTCGATTTTCGGCTGCACCGTGAACAGCACCTCTGCTGTATCGGCCGCCAGCTCGCGCCCCGCCTCTGATTGCCCGGCCTGCACCATCACCGGCCTGCCCTGCGCCGAGGGCATCACGGTGAGCGGCCCGCGCACCTTGAAGTGGTCGCCCTTGTGATTGAGGAAATGCAGTTTCTCCGGGTCGAAATACAGGCCGCGCTCCTTGTCACCGAGGAAGGCATCCTTATCCCAGCTTTCCCACAGCCCCATCACCACCTGCGCAAACTCCTGCGCCCGCTCGTAGCGGTCGTCATGCGGCACATGCGCGTCGTAGCTGAAGTTGAGCGCCTCGGACGCGGCCGACGAAGTCACGAGGTTCCAGCCCGCGCGGCCGTGGCTGATGCGGTCAAGCGACGCAAAAAAACGCGCCACGTGAAACGGGTCGTTGTAGGTGGTGCTGGAGGTGCACACCAAGCCTATGTGCTTTGTCACCATCGACAGCGCGGTGAACATCGTGATCGGCTCGAGCTGGCAGGCAGACGTGGTGCGCTTCCAGATGTTGATGTCGTCCGGCCCGAAGGTCGATTGCGAATCGGCCTTGAACAACATGTCGAAACAACCCCTCTCGGCAAGCTGAGCGGTCTTCACGTAGTACTCGATCTCAAGGCTCGAGCCGGCCTTGACATCGGGATGCCGCCAGGCCGCCGAATGGTGCCCTTCGGCCGTCATGAACATGCCCAGTCGCATTTTCGCGCCGGGCTTGCGCTGGAATTTTGTGTCAGCCATTAGTTTCACCGCCTGTCGTTACGTCAATGGGGCCGATTATGAATGCGTTCCAACGGCGACGCTCATGTTTGAGCATGCCGTCCGGCTCATCGCGGAACCCGGGCCGGGTTTGGGGTCAGCGCGAAACAGATCGTCAAATCAAACCCGAGCTGAACGTATGGAGGGAGCTAGAATTCTCGAATTGGTCATGTTTTGGATTTTTGAAAAGCGCACAGTTGCCGATTATGTTCAATCCGGTGGATTTGGCGATGCCGATTCCGGATTTACTGGACAAGCACCCTGATCCCGTCCAGCGGCAAGGGACGTTTTGCCTCAGCATTTGCCATCCATGTGCTCCGTATCCATTTTTGTATTTTTCAATCAAGGTCATTGGCGCCCATGATCAGGCCGGATGAAACTCAATGGAGAATGTCATGAAAAAATTTCTGCTGCTTGCCGCATTCCTGCCCGCTCTGGCGCTGGCCCAGCAATACCCCTCCAAACCCATCCGCGTGATCGTCGCCATAGCCCCCGGTTCGCCGACCGACGTGATGATGCGCTCTGTCGCCCAGGAACTGGTCGCCCCGCTTGGCCAACAACTGACCATAGAGAATCGGCCCGGCGGCGATATGGTGATTGGGTCGGAACTCTGCGCGAGATCCGCGCCCGACGGCTATAACTACTGCGTGGTGAGCAACACCGCGGTGTCGGTCAATCCGCATATCTTCGCCAAGCTGCCCTACGATCCCGACCGGGACTTCAGGCCCGTCACCGCCCTGTGGTACCTGATCCAGGGAATGATCGCAACCACGACGCTGCCCGCGAATTCGGTGGGCGAGCTCAAAGCGCTGGCGCTGGCGAAACCGGGCTCGCTCAACCTGGGCACCATGGGAACGGGCGGCGCGGATCTGCACCGCCTGTGGCTGAACGAGGCATGGAAGGCGAATATTGTCGGTGTGCCCTACAAGGGCGCGAACCTGGTGATGCTCGCCATCATGGCCGGCGAAATCCACATGAGCCTCACGGCCGTGGGCGGCCTCGGCAGCCAGCTCAAATCCGGAAAAATGAAACTGCTGGCCGTGGGCGCATCGAAGCGCCTGCGGCAGTTTCCCGACATTCCGACTTACAACGAAGAAGGGCTCGATGGTTTCCCGCGGACCTGGTGGGGCCTGTTCGCGCCGGCCGCGACGCCGGACGCGGCTGTGAGGCGGGTCAACGCGGAGTTCGTGCGCCTGTTCAACGAGCCGAAGTTCTCTGCCTACCTGGAGGGCCAGTTTCTGGAATCAGCGGTGTCCTCGCCGGACAAATTCGCCGTCATGCTCCGTGACGAGCGTGAACATGCGGGGCAGATGATCAGGAAATACAACATTCCCAGGCAATGAACGCGGCCTCCGCGGGCGGGAATGTCAAGGCTATACCGAATGCCAATGCCTGTAGACGCCCTATCCACGGGCATTTACAGGCACTGTGCAGGAACTATTGCAGGTATTCAGCGTTGCCCATCGGCAATGGGTCGCGCATTTGCCGGCTCAACCAACGTCCAGACGCCTCACTGACTCTCTCACCGCTGATCGCGGACAAGGATTGTCCTGATTGTGTGGCGGCGGTCGCTACGCATTCCGGGTCTAGCCAGTGCCTTTCTGCGGCGCTGAGGCGACAGTCGGGTGGAAAGACCAGCAAGTCTTGTACACATCGCTTAAGGGCGGGTCGCGCGACAGGTGCGCCCGTTCAGGTTCGCAGCCGCTGCCCAGCGTCGATGGTGTACACCGCGCCGCTGAGGTAGGACGCGCGCGCCGACGCGACGAAGGCCACCAGGTCGGCGACTTCCTCTGGCCGCGCCATCCTTCCCCACGGGAGCTTCGCGAGAGCGGCCCGGCGGGCGTCGTCGTCCACGGCCCCGGGGACGACGGCATGGCGATCCGTATCGACAATCCCGGGGTTTATGCCGATCACGCGCACGTTGTCATCCACACTCGCGGCGCCCACTGCACGCGTAAAGGCGATGAGCGCACCGTTCACAGTCGTGGTCGGTATGGCGCGCGGAGAGGGAAACTCGCCCGAGGTCCCGATGATGTTGACGATGACGCCGCCGCCGCGCGCCTTCATCCGCGACAGCGCCTCGCGGCACAACGCCATCGTCGCGAACAGCTTCACGTCGAAGGCAGCACGCAGCCTCTCGGCGGAAAGATCAAGAAGGCCTCCACGGGGCACGTCGCCCGCTGAATTCACCAGCAGGTCGACGCCGTCGAGCAGCGCGTAGACCGATTCGACCCCGGCGGTGCTCGAGAGGTCCGCCGCATGCACCCGGGGCAGCAAGCCGTGGCGGGCATTAAGTTTCTCGGCCGCCGCAGCGAGCCTCGCGGCATCGCGGGCGACGAGGAGAACCGTGCAGCCCTCGGCGATCAGCCGGTCCGCGATCGCGAAGCCGATGCCCCGCGATCCGCCCGTGACCAGCGCTGTTTTACCTTTGAGTTCGAGATCCATGGCGTCGTCAGGCCTTGCGCTTCGCAGCGATCGCCTCGGCCTGAATTACTAGCAACTGCACTTCCATCCGGCTCTCCTTGTTCAAACCCGATCAGTTGATGGCTTACGCTGTCGTGAGCAATTCTTCGACCCACCGAGCAGCGGCGATGAGCGCCGCATCGGCGTCGAGGAACCCCAGAAGCTGCAGGCCCATCGGCAGCCTGTCTACTGTGAGCACCGGCAGCGATATCGCCGGGACGCCCAGGCAGGAGGCGGCAACGACAAAGACTGGATCGCCGGTGCTCTCGAGCCCCATCGGGGCGGGGCCGGTTGCTGCAAGGCAAATTGCCGCATCACAGTGCGCTGCCAGGGAAGCGTAAGTCAGCCGAATGCGCGCGCGTTCTGCCAAGGCATCGCGGTAGTCAGCCAGGGTCATCTTGTCGGCCCTGGCCAGACGCTCGAGCGCAAATTCCGAAAGCTTTGAGGCATTGCGAGCGCGATAGGCATTCAGCGGCCAACGTCCCTCCCAGCCATTCACGAGTTGCGTGACCGGCATCGCGCGCTGGATGGCTTTCTCGACCTCTTCGATCACAGGGTTATCTTTGCGCCGCATGAGTTGTACGCCAGAGCGCGCGAGTCGAGTAGCGGCCACTTCGAATGCCTCGATAGCGCCAGGTGCGGCTTTCGACCAACCAGGGGTTTCCAGCAAGGCGAGGCGGCGCGGCTTTTGTGGGGCCGGGGTGTGCTCGGGTCCAATGAGACCCGGGTAACCGGGGTCCCCGCCAACCCGGTTGGCGATCTCGCGAAGCACGACCCAGGCTTCGTCGATCGAGGCCGCGAGAACGCCATGAACGCTCTGACTCGCACCATCATGGGTGCCACCGCGGTTGATTGCACCCAGACTTGGCTTGAAACCGACGCAGCCGCAAAAGCTCGCCGGCCGCAGTATTGAGCCCAGGACTTGTGTGCCAAGACCCGCCGATACCATCCCTGAGCAGACAGCAGCGGCTGAACCACTCGACGAACCGCCTGGCGTACGCCGTAAATCCCACGGATTGCGGGTGGGCCCAGGAACACTCATGGCGAATTCGGTGGTGACCGTCTTGCCCACCACAACGGCTCCCGCCTCGCGCAATGCGGTGACCGATGCCGCATCGCGTTTTGAGCACCATCCCTCGTAGAGTGCCGAACCCATCTGCGTCGGCATGTCAAATGTCTCGATGATGTCCTTGATGCCAACGGGCATACCATCGATCGGTGACAGCGGTCTCCCATCGTGCCAGCGTGCACTGGCTAATGCAGCCGCTTCGCGAGCGCGCGCAACGTCGTAATGTACAAACGCCTTAACTTGAGGCTCGATCTCGGCGATGGTCGCGAGACAACGCTCGAGAAAGGCACTGGGCGTGTCCTTGCCAGATTCGAAATCACCGCGAAGCGGAAAGAACGGACGCGCGACTGGTACGGACAAGAGGAATCTCCAATTAGTTTGCCCACCAGCGAGCTGCTTTACAGCATTTGGCTACCGGCTTGGCGGTGGATCGCTTATGACTCTAGTATTATCACATCGACTAGGTAGTCTAAAGAAACATACTTTCGCCGATCAGTGCAGTACCTGCAAAAGTGGTAAGCGATGATCAAAGGTGTATCTGCAAGCGTCCTGCGACGGGCTGCATTGTGAGGGAAAAAATGAAGAGCCTGGCATTGGCATTGGTTTTCGTATCAGTGGCATTCGCTGTACCGGAACAATCCGCAGCACAGAATTATCCAAGTAAACCGATAAGGCTTGTCGTTGGGTTTGCCCAGGGCGGCGGCCCCGATGTCCTTGCCCGCATAATCGCGCAGAAATTTGGCGAACGATTGGGACAGCAAGGGATCGTGGAGAACAAGCCGGGAGCAGACGGAATCATCGGTGTGCAGTTCGCTGCCAAGGCGTCTCCTGACGGGTACACGCTCCTTGTAGGCGGCACCAGCGAAATGGTTCTGAACACGCGGCTCCATGAAAATCTGCCGTACGATCCCGTGAAAGACTTTGCTCCAATAACCACCATCTATTCGAGTCCGATGGTCTTCGCCGTCCATCCATCAGTGCCGGCTGCGACGGTGGCCGAGTTGATAGCACTTGTGAAGGCGAGGCCCAAGGGCGAATTCTTCGCAGTTGGTGCACCGGTATTTCTCGTAGCGGCAGAACTGTTCAAGAAGCAGGCTGGGGTGAATCTCACTGAGGTGTCTTTCAAAGGCAGTTCGCCCGCAGTAGCTGCGGTGATCGCGGGCCAGGTACCTCTGGTAATAACGTCCATGCCTTCGTCGATGAATGCGGTGAAATCCGGCAGACTGCGTGCTTTGGCGGTTACGAGCGCGAAAAGGGATAGCTTGATGCCCGATGTGCCGACGATGATGGAATCGGGTTTGCCGAACTATGAGTTCGAGCCGTGGGTTGGACTGTACGCACCAGTTGGAACTCCCGGCGCCATAATCGATAGGCTTAACGCTGACGTGAGGGCCATCCTGGGATCGGATGAAATCAAGGCACGCGCTGCCAGCTTGGGCGTCAATCTGGGCGCAAGCTCGCCGGAGATTCATGGGGCGATGTTGAAGAGTGATATTGCGAGAGTCGCAACGATAACCATCCGCAAGGAGTGAGTTTTGAAACAGCTGTTGACCCTGGCGGGCTAGCGCACTGACCCAGCAAACCCGGGAACGGGCATCGGCAAACACAGGGTTTGAACATAATCGGCATGGTGTCGAGCCGGTGCGCGGCGTGGCCCATCCGCTCACCGGGCTTTGCCGCATCAATCTGACTTTCCGGAAAGCCTTTTAAAAGATTGCGCGAGTCTGCCCTGTGTGGGCCGCGACAAATTCCTCGAAACCGGCTTCGGGCGACAAGGCCGACATCGAGAGCACGTCATAAAGCCCGCCTTGGTGGGGTTGCCGCGGCTCGATTCCCTTTTGCAGGTTCCGGGCCAGATTGAGGATGCTCCTGCGAGCCGTGATGACAGGGAGGTCGGAGGGCACCAGCATTTCGCGCGAGCGGTCCACGATGCGGCCGCGAGCAAGCCCGAATCCGCTGGGCATGTTCTCCTGCAAAGCGCGGTCCTGATCGGTGGTCACCTCAATGCCCGAATAATTGGCTTTTTTCTGCCGGACGCGGTCCAGCCGGTAATTGTTGGCCCTGTTGACGAGGGGCAGGTTGCAATCGATCACATAGCCGTCTGGAAGCTCGAATTGGCCGGGTTCTCGCGGCGGCGGAAACGAATGGCCCTCGTCGAGGTACTGCATCTCGTCGGCTGAAAACGGCCGGTCGCCCCGGTAGGTGTAGTTGAACACCATGACGTGGTGGTCGTCCACAGGCACCCAGGCGCGACCCGAGCGCGGATACTCCCCGTTCGGGATCATGCTGTACATGGGCAGGAACCACTGCGTCACGCGCCAGTAGAATTTTCCCGAGTTGTTGTTGCGCCGCGCGCCGTAGATGAAACCGTAATCGGTCTCCTTGAGCGTGATGACCGGCGCGCCGTCATCGGTTCCCTGGGGCGTGCGCGCCGTGACCATCACAAAGCCATTCATCGGCGCGCGCGGCGCGAACTCCCGGTGCAGGAAGCTGATGTGCGAACTGTCGATCTCGCCTTCCATTCCCTGTGCCCAGTTGGTGCATTGCAGCCAGCTCGCGACATGGCAATGTCCGGGCGGAACCCGCGTCCATTCGAAGCCCGGCAGTTCGGGCGTGCGGCCGGCAGGGCCCATGTAGACCCACGCCATCCCGCCCGCTTCGCGCACGGGATAGGCCCGCAACCTGACGCGCTGCTTGAGCGCCGCGGTGTTGTAATTTTCGGGCAGGTTCGGGATTTCGAGGCATTGCCCGTCGACGTCGAACTTCCAGCCATGATAGGCACAGCGCAGGCCGCCTTCCTCGTTGCGGCCGTTGTAGAGCGGGGCGAGCTTGTGCGGGCAGTCGGCATCGATGATGCCGATGCGGCCTCTGCTGTCGCGAAATGCCACGAGGTCCTCGCCGAGCACCCGCAATCGCCGCGGCGCCGAATCCGGCCCGGGCAGGTCCGATGACAGCAGGGCCGGCAACCAGAACCGCCGGAACAGCTCGC
Source organism: Bordetella parapertussis (assembly GCA_945897475.1). Classification (GTDB taxonomy): domain Bacteria; phylum Pseudomonadota; class Gammaproteobacteria; order Burkholderiales; family SG8-39; genus 2-02-FULL-62-17. Next base: position 11,392 of record CAMDFL010000079.1, on the reverse strand, counting down.
CCATCGGCGTGCCGCGTCCCGTGCGGGCCAGCATTTCATTGTCTTCCTGCGACAGCATGCGCGTTCTCCTGTTGTTCGCCAGTCCCCTCCGGCGTGGCGAGCCTTGTTACTGATGCCAGCCCCGCACTGACGCAAGGTTTCAGTGCTCGATTGTGGCAGAATTCCCCGCGACTTCTGCGGCGCGGTCAGCGGTATCACGCGCAGCTTTCAAAAAGGAAAGAGAATGAAAAGCATTAAGCTGGCATTGCATCACCTCGTCGTTCCTGCTTTGGTACTCGTGGCCTGTGGCGGCGCGCTCGCGCAACCGGCTTACCCGACCAAACCTTTGCTGTACATCAGCCCGTTCGCACCGGGGACGGGGCCCGACTTGTATGCCCGGCCGCTGATGATCCGCCTGGGCGAACAGCTCGGGCAGGCCGTGGTGCAGGACAACAAGGTGGGGCTGGGCGGTTCGATAGCCGCGCTCCAGGTGGCGCGCTCGGCGCCTGATGGTTACACCATGAGCCTGGTGACCATCGCCAACTTCGTGCAGCGCTTCATCCAGAAAGACCTTGGCTATGATCCTTTCACGGATCTCGCGCACGTCACCCAACTCACGCTCGGCGGTTCGCTGCTGGTGGTGCCGGTGGACTCTCCTTACAAGAGCGTGGAGGATCTGCTCGCGGCGGTGAGGGCCGCGCCGGGCAAAATGAACTACGGCTCGGGCGGGGCGGGCACGCCCTCGCACATGCCGGTGGCGACCCTGGCCGCGGTGGCAGGCCTGAACATGGTGCACATTCCGTACAAGAACTCGGCCGATGTGGTGCCGGCGATATTGCGCGGCGACCTGCAGTTTGCGGTGCAGACGCAGAATTTCGCCCTGCCCCACGTGCGCTCGGGCCGGCTGCGCGTGCTCGCGACCACCTCCGCCAGGCGCTTTGCCGACATGCAGGACATACCAACGCTGGTCGAGATCATGAAAAACGATCTGCTGATCCAGGAGACCTGGGCAGGCATATGCATGGCGGCAAAAACACCCGCGCCGCTGATTCGCCGCCTGCATGCCGAAATCATCCGCGCCACCCAGGATCCCGGCGTCAAGAAGGGCATGGCTGCGGGCGGTTCGAACCCGCATTACAGCGAAAGTCCTGAGGCCTACCAGGCCTACCTCGCCAAGGAGTACGAGAAGTCGCGGGAACTGGTGCGCTTGTCGGGCGTGAATGCCGAATAATCCATGACAATCGTCGCCGTGAAAGTCATCCGCCCGTAGACCGCCTCACCGGAGGGCAATGTGGCTCGCGCCCTGCGGCATGCTTGGGGCTTTCCCAGTAAGCCCGGGATCGGGCATCGGCAAAGGCCGAACGCTACGCCCTGCCCGTCATCCAGTACCGCAACCGCTTCGTCTCGCTGCCCACCGATCACGCCATGAACCTGGGATTCGACCCGATGCCACTCCAAGGCGGCAGCAGCGCGCATCGACACACGCCGCGCCGCACTCGCCAAACGCCGCGCGCGCATGCTCGAGGGACGCCAGGCGCTGCTCAACGTGGTGCGCAGCTGATCAAGCGGCGGGAATACTCCGGAGAAGCGCGGCCGCAGCGCTATTGATCATTCCCAAAAACAGGACAGCCTCGTCAGAGGCATGTTTTTGTCGTGCATCATGAATTTCCCGATAATTCAATCGAGCCGTGCGCCGGATAGCTTGACCAGCTCAGCGCCGCGCCTGCGGTCCTCCACCAGGAACTTGGCGAACTCCTCCGGAGTGCCGCCGATGGCATCCATGCCGATCGGCGTGAGAATCTTGTCTCTGAACGCCGGTGTGCGCAGGATGGCGACCAGCTCGCTGCTGAGCTTTGCGATGATCTCCCTGGGCGTACCGGCCGGCGCGAACATGCCGAACCAGTTGCGCGCGTCCAGGATGGAAAGCCCGGCTTCGGTGAAGGTGGGCACCTCGGGAAGCATCGGGTTGCGGGCATCGGTTGAGGAGAGCAGCGGCTTGCTCTGTCCGGTCCTGATCTGCTCCATCACCCCGGGATTGCCGATGATCAAGTACATCAGGTGGACATCCCCGCGCTCGAACGCCAGCGGCGCCTCGGAGGCGGCCTTGTAGGGGATGTGGGTGAAGCGGGCGCCGGTCTCGAGCATCAGGCGCTCCATGGTCAGATGCACGTTCGAGCCGATGCCAGCCGATGCGTAGTTGATCTTGTTCGGATTTTTTTTCGAGTAGGCCACCAGGTCGCGGAAACTGTTGCCCGGTATCGAAGGATGCAGCACCAGCACCTGCTGCCCGACCACCAGATTGGTGATCGGCTCGAAACTCTTCTCCGCATCGTAGGGAAGTTTGCGGTCGCGGTACAGGACGGGGTTCAGGGAAATCGTGGCCTTGGGAAAGGTGCACAGCGTATAGCCGTCGGGCGGCGCTTTTGCGCAGGCTTCTGCCGCGATGATGGTATTCGCGCCGGGCCGGTTCTCGATCACCAGATTCTGCCCGTTGCGAGCGGCAAAACCCTGGCTCAAGCCGCGCAGCACGATGTCGGTGGGCCCGCCCGCAGCCGTGGGAACGATCACACGGATCGGCCCCGAGGGATAGGCTTGCTGCGCCCAGCCGTCGTGCCATTGCAGCAAAGGTCCGCTGGCGAGGACCAGCACTAGAACGCGTATCGAACTATTCATCATTTCTCTCCAGAGGCGACAAACATTGTATAGGCACGCAGCTTCGCGCACGCGCCGTTTCTGCCGCAACGGGGGATGGCAAGGCCACGGAGGCGGCAATCAGCGCCTCGATGCAGGCGAAGCGTGCGGCCTGATTGACCGCCAATATTCGTGCTTTGAGGAGCCTCCCGGCACGCATTGGGCGTTCACGGGAAGCCTGCATCGAATTCGATGCCGAATCCGTCGTATAAAGCAACCCCAGGCCAGGGCGTTGCCAACCGGTTATTCGTTGCTTTTGATGCCGGCCTTTTTGACGATTTCCGCCCATCCCGCCAGATCTTTTTTAATCAGCGCCGAGAATTGTTCCGGCGTGCTGGCTTCCACTTCAAGCCCCGCATCTTTCATCCTTTGCTCAATATCCGTGGAGCGCATGATCTTTGCGGTTTCCGCATGGAGCCGCCGGATGATTTCTTTGGGCGTTGCCGCCGGTGCCGACAAACCCCACCAGGAATTCAGGTCATAGCCTGGCAGTGTTTCTGCGACCACCGCCAGATTGGGCAGCACGCTCGAACGTCTGGACGTGCTCACCGCCAATGCCCGCACCTTGGCCGATTCCAATAGAGGCAGCACCTGGGCAATGTTTAAAATCGCCAGGTCGATTTGCCCGCCCAGCAGGTCGCTCATCACCTGGGCGCCGCCCTTGTAAGGAATATGCAGCAACTGCACGCCAGCCAGTTGCGCCAGCATCTCCATGCCCAGATGGGTTGTGCTGCCGGCGCCATTCGATCCATAGCTGAGTTTTCCGGGGTTCGCCTTTGCGTAGGAGATCAGCTCTCGCATTCCCTGCGCCGAAAGCCCCTGCCGCGCCACCAGCACCTGTGGTGAGCTCACCAGCTGGGTTATCGGTTCGAAATCCTTCACAGAGTCATAGGCCATTCGCGACTGAAGCGCGGGACTGATGGCGATCGGTCCCAGGCTGCATAACAGCAATGTGTAGCCGTCAGGCGCAGCCTTGGCGACTGCCGCCGTCCCTATCATGCCGCTTGCGCCGGCCTGGTTTTCCACGACGATAGCCTGTCCCCAGAGGGTCGAGAGCCTTTGTGCCACAGGGCGAATGATGCTGTCGGCCGCGCCGCCTGCCGCCCACGGACTGATCACTTTTATCGTTTTGGCGGGATAGCCTTGGGCGAAACATGAGCCCGCGAATGTCAGGGCAACGGCAACGAATCTGGCGAATGTGCGCAACATGGATACCTTTGGAATTGTTGGTGCGGATCAACTACTCGATGCGAATATTCAACGCCCGAATGATCGGCCCCCAAGTCTGGTTTTCCGCCTGAATGTGCGCAAGGAACTCTGCCGGACCGCCTTCGCTGGGTTCCATGCCCATTTCGCCAAGCTTGTTGCGCGTGTCGGCACTGCGCAGCACGCCGACGATTTCACGCTCGAGGCGCCCGAGAACCGGCGCAGGAATTTTGGCTGGCGCGGAAATGCCAAACCAGGGCGCACCGATCACGCCCGGCACAAGTTCAGCGATGGCGGGAATATCAGGATAGGCCTTGGACCGTCCCGGCGAGGCGACCGCCAGCAGGCGAAGTTTGCCGGCGCGAATATTGGGAATCGCGCTCACCAGGCTCTCAAACTGGATGTCGACGCGCCCGGCAATCAGATCGATGACCGCCTGCGCCGCACCCTTGTAGGGGATGTGCACGATGTCGACACTGGCCCGCTGCTTGAGCAGTTCGCCCGTCATGTACCCTGAGGAACCGATACCCACCGAGGCGTAAGTCAGTTTGCCCGGTTGCGCGCGAATCTGGTCGAGCAGGTCGCGCATTGAGCGGTAGGGCGAATCGCCGCGCACCAGCACACCGTTGGCGAAGGTGCCGATCAGCGCAATGTGCGAAAAATCGCGCAGCGGGTCATAGGGCATGCTCGCGCGCATCAAGGGCACCGGCGCGATCGAGGAGGTCGAACTGACCACAAGCGTGTGACCATCGGGGGTGGATTTGGCGACGTAGTCAGCGCCGATGATCGCGCCCCCGCCGGGCCGGTTGTCGATCACAACCTGGCGCCCGAATGCCACGCTCAATTTTTCCGACAAAAGCCGTGCGACCACGTCAGTCGACCCGCCGGGAGCGAACGGAACCACCAGACGAATCGGCTTGGAGGGAAAGTCTGCTTGCGCGGCAGCGTTCCCGGCGACCATTGCAAAAATCGCGCAAACCACTCCTGGCACGAAGAACAATCGAAACATGAGAACCATTTACTCTCCAAGTTTTGCCGTGTTGGATTGTCGCCGTCGGTTCGGCAACTCGCTCGGGCGAACCGCCGGTCTAAATCCGGCAGTCCCCCGTATTATTCCCCACTTTGCCCTCGCCAATCGTGGCGTGAGCCTGGAGTCTGATGTGAACGACGAACAGATGTATGAAGCGACCGGGCATTTTTTCAACGCGTTTGCCGCCACAACGTTGCCTGTTGACGTCACCGAGTGCGCCCGCTCAATCGCGTTGGACACCATCGCCGTCATGGTGCGCGGCTATCTCGAAGCGGACGTAAGCGCACTGGCTGACGGATATCCGGATGACGCCGGAGGCGCGAGTCTGTTCACGCAGCCATCCAGAAAAATCGATCCGCTGCGGGCGATCCTTTGCAATACGGCTTCGGCCGCCGCCATGGAACTGTGCGAAGGCAATCGTTTCAGCGGCGGCCATGTGGCGCTGCAGGTGCTTCCGGCGCTTTTGGCTGCCGCGGAGAAGCACCGGATAGCGGGATCCCGGTTCCTCCCCGCGCTGGTGCTGGGTTATGAAATCGCGGCGAGGATGGGAAGAGCGGCCGATCGTCATCTGAGAACGCATGGCCATGGCATGTGGGCGGCCGCCGGATCGTCGGTAGCCATCGCCTGGATGCTTGGCCGCCCGGCCAATCAGGTTCTGGAATGCCTGAAGATCGCCTCCAACCTGTCACTTGCACCTGCGTTCGCCACACACGCCGAAGGGGCGACCGTGCGCAATGTGACCGCCGGCATGGGCAGCGTGATGGGCTATCTGGTGCCCGACCTGCAGGCTGCCGGCTATCTGGGCAGCAACCGCGCCATGGCGATTACGCTGGGCGAAACCCTGGGGGCCGCCTTTTCGCGCGAAACGTTCGTGCACAACATGGGCACGGATTTTCACGTCAACAGCAACTATTACAAATTCGAGGCCAGTGGCCGCCACATGCATGCCGCGAGCGAAGCATTGCAGGAAATTCTGCGGACCCGAGACTTCGCGCCCGCTGATGTGGCGCGCATCGAGGTGGAAACCTATTATCCGGCGTCAAGCCTGGCAAACCAGACGCCTATCAACGCGCTTGCCGCCAAAACCTCAATTCCCTACTCCGTCGCCGCGCTGTTGGTTTTTGGTGAACTGGGCCCGGATGCCTATGACGCCGGGCGCATTGGTGAAGGCCGTATGCGTTTGCTCATGGACCGCGTGAGCGTCGTCGAGAATGCGCAGTTTTCCGCGCTTGCCAATCCCACTGGCGCTGATCGAGCGCCGCTTCGCTCCGCGCGGGTCAGCGTGACCCTGCATTCCGGCGAGACCCTTGGCGCATATTGCGAAAACCCTCGCGGCGACTTTGATTACCCCGCCACACCAGCCGCCCTGCAGGAAAAATACCTGGCACTCACTGAGCCCATGCTGGGTATCCACAGGGCCGAGCAGCTTCGTACCCTGATAACGACCATCGAAAGCGTTCCCGATCTGAGTGTGGCGCTCCAGTCGGTCCTGCAAGGCCGGTAATCGGTCGCGACGTCGCGCCTGGGACATGTGAATTTTCGCCAGGCAAATTCCACGCCGCGATGGGATTTTTGAACAAACAGGCAATATCAAACGAAGGCCGCGCCTTCAGCCGAGACCACCAGTCGCCGATCGCGCGACGCACCGACCAGTGAACCAGGCGCTCGAACTTGTTGACCTCTGATCGCGAGGCGATCAGCCGAGCCATGCAGCAATTGCGCGTGCTTGGCCTGCAGAAGGGCGATGCGGTGGCGCAACTCTCGGGCAACCGGGCGGAAATGTTCTTCATCATGGCGGCTTGCCCAGCACCGTAAGAAGGAAAGAGAGGGTCTATCCCCACTCGCGTGGGGGGACCCGTCATGGGAATCCGCCGCACCGCGCTGTGTGCCCGCTTGCTGTCTGCTTACTGGCTGGCAATTTTCCGGGCGCCATGGCAAAGTGTTTCCGCGCGGTTTTCGCGAACCATCAATCGGAACGAGGAGTTTGCCATGCATGGGGTTTCAAGAATTTTTCTATACGCATTGCTCATGTCGGTCTCGCTGGCCGCGCCCGCACAGGACGGGTATCCGAACAAATTCATCCGTTTCGTGCTGCCGTTCTCGGCGGGGTCGGGCCAGGACATCCTTGCGCGCCAGATCAGCCCCAAGCTCGGCGAGCGCCTCGGCCAGTCGGTGGTGGTCGACAACAAGGCGGGCGCGGGCGGCCTCATCGGCCTCGAGTACATTGCCAGGGCCGCGCCGGATGGTTACCACATCATGATGGGCAACAACTCCATGCTGATCCTGTCGGCCATCCGCCCCACGCCTTACGATCCGCTCAAGGATTTTGCGCCGGTGATGTTGCTCGGAACCGGGTCGTCCATGATCATCATCCACAGCTCGGTGCCGGCGAACAACCTCGCGGAGTTCATCGCTTACTCGAAGGCCAATCCCGGCAAGCTAAATTATGCATCCCCCGCGGTGGGCACCTTCGGGCATCTGGCGACCGAGTTGTTCAAGATGCAGTCCGGCGCCGACATGGTCCACATCCCGCACAAGGGCATTGTCGCGGCGCTCAACGGGTTGGTTGCCGGCGATGTGCAGTTTCTGCAGGGAGTGGCGGAACCCGCCTTGCCGCACGTGCGCTCCGGAAAGTTGCGCGCGCTGGCCTCCGCCAGCCCGAAACGCGCACCCCTGTACCCGGATGTGCCGAGTCTGGGTGAACTGGGCTACAAGGATTTCAACGCATTGCTCTGGTACGGGCTGTTTGTGCCGACCGGGACGCGCGCGGATATTGTTGCCAGGATGGGTTCCGAGGTCACACGCATCATCACAGAGCCGGCTTTCCGCGAGGAGGCGCTCAAGCGCGGCATCGAAACGGCAAGCAGCACTCCCGAGCAGCTCGGCTCCATGATCAGGGCTGAAATGCTCACCTGGCAGAACGTCATCAAGGTCGGCAACATCAAGCCCGATTAGCAGGTCAGATCAAGGCAGCAGCACCAAGCGTCGGCGCGAGCCCGCAAGCTGGCGGTCCGCGACCGTCGTGCCGAAATGCACCATGCGCCCGCCCTTGCCCAGTGCTTCGAGGGCGGCCTCGGGAACTTCCAGCAGATTGTCCGGATCGACCAGCGCGTGGCTCCGCCATGGAACCATATGGCCACACGCACGACGGCCGCGTCTGCGCACGCCACCGGCGCGTCGAACGATTCGAACGCCGGCTCCGCGCGTGCGGTCATGACTGCAGCGAGCACCGCTTCATTCCTTGCTGTTCAGCTTATCTTGCGGTTCAGCGTGTCTTACTACCCAGCAAACCCGGGATCGGGCATCGGCAAACACAGGGTTTGAACATAATCGATGATGTACGCTTTTCAAAAGTCCAAAACATGGCCCATTCGAGAAATTTAGCTGCCGCCATACGTTCAGCTCGGGTTCGATTTGACTGTCAGTCGCGTTGCTGGTGTTCACCCAATAGGTCTCTGAATGGCTCTCCAGATTCGCTCCGCAGTCACCGGCATTTCCAGATGCTTCACGCCATATTCAGATAACGCATCGACGATGGCGCTCACCGCCACGCACAGGGCCGGCGGCGTACCCGATTCACTGCCTGCGCGGATGCCCAGCGGGTGGTTGGTGGCGGGAACTTCGCTGATGAACGTCTCGAAAAACGGCAGATCCGCTGCGCGCGGAATCGCGTAATCCATCAGGGAGCCTGCCAGCATTTGTGAGGTCTCGGCATCGTAGTGGCAATGCTCCCAAAGCGCCTGCCCCAGTCCCTGAGCGATGCCGCCGTGCGTTTGCCCGTCAACGATTTGGGGGCTCACGGCGCGACCAACATCATCGACTGCGAAATAGCGCATGAGCTGGAACGCCCCGCTATCGGGATCAACCTCGACTTCGCACACGTGACAACCATAGGGAAATGAACCCACGGCCAGCGTCTGTTCGGCGGATGCGCCCAGAGAACCGCGCAGATCCTCAGGCAGTTTCTTGTTGCTTATAGCGGCAGTGGCGGCTTGATACAAAGATAAGGAGCGATCAGTACCTTTAACGGTGTACAGGCCTCGCGCGAATTCGATGTCGGCCTCTGCCGCCTCCAGTAAATGCGCCGAGATCCTGCGACCTTTAGCCTCGATTTCTCCGCTCGCCCGCTGAACGATGATGGAAGCAAAGCGCATGGAACGTCCCGATTGCGAACCGCCTCCAACGGACAGCACATCCGTGTCGCCCTCCAGTATCCGCACCTCATCGACCGGAACGCCCAACCACTCATTGATCAATTGCGCGTAGCTGGTCTCATGGCTCTGGCCGGAAGATTGCGTTCCGATGGCGACATCGATGCGGCCTTCGGGTTGCACGGTGATGCGCGTCCACTCTTTGGGTGAACCGCCGGTGGCCTCGATGTAGTTCGCAAGCCCTAAACCGCGCAGCTTGCGGCGGCTCCTGGATTCCTCACGACGTGCCGGAAAGCCTTGCCAGTCGGCCATCTCCATGGCTTTGTCCATCGCCGATTGGTACTCGCCGCTATCGAACGTCTTACCCAGCGGCGTGGTATACGGCAGTTCATCGGGGCGCAACAGATTGCGGCGGCGCAGCTCGACGCGATCGATCCCCAGTTGCAGCGCGGCCACATCCATCAGACGCTCCATTACAAACATGACTTCCGGGCGCCCGGCGCTTCGATAAGAACTTGTGGATGCAGTGTTGGTGGCCACGCCTATGCCTTTTACATAGGCGACGGGAATGCGATACAGGCTGGTCACCAACTGCACGCCGTTGCCCAGCCCAACGAAGTTGTAGAAATGCGCCCCGACGTTGCTGGTGTTGCGGCTGCGCATGGCGAGCAAGCGACCCTCGGCATCAAAGGCCGCTTCCGCCTGCACGTCGAGATCGCGCGCATGGCAATCCGAGATCAGGCCCTCGCTGCGCTCAGAAATCCACTTGACCGGTCGGCCCACACGGCGCGAAGCCCAGACCACCAGAGCGTACTCGGGATAAAAAGGATTGCGCATGCCGAAGTTGCCGCCGACATCGGGCGTCACTACCCGCAGCTTGGCGGCTGGTACGCCGAAAATTTCTGCCATCTCCTGAGCCAGACGCGCCACGCCGCCGCTGCCGCAATGCAATTCCAGGCGATCGCGCGCCGCGTCGTACACACCCACCGCGCCACGCGGCTCAATGGTCAAGCCGGTAACACGCTGCACCCAGGTGTCCATCTTCACCACATGCGCGGCCTTGGCAAACTCGGCATCAGTTGCCGCGGCATCGCCCACATCCAGCTCGACATAGACATTCCTGCCCAGTTCATCCCAGACAATGGCTTCTTTTTGCTCGGCGGCGCGCGGCGTCGCGCTCACCGCTGGCAGGGTTTCATAGCGAACCTCAATGCGTTCAGCCGCGTCGTGCGCCGTGGCGGCCGTCTCCGCAATTACCATCGCTACTGCCTCGCCCACAAAGCGCGCCCTGTCTCGTGGCAGCAGAAAATGCGGGCTGTGCTTTTCTGTGCCGGGCGCAATTTGATTGTGGGGGATCGCACCCAGCTTGTCGGCGTGCGCATCCTCGCCGGTCAACACAGCAAGCACGCCCTTCATGGCAAGCGCGCGGGTCGAATCAATACCCAGAATCGTCGCGTGCGCATGGGGCGAGCGCAGCATGACGGCGTAGGCCTGCCCGGAAAATTCAAGGTCAGTTGTGTAACGCCCCATCCCCGTCAAAAAACGCTGATCTTCGCGTCGTGCGACATTCTTGCCTATGCCTTCGCCATTTACCGTGTTCACGCTGCGTCCTCCCATTCTGCAAAACTCTAAAATACAATTTCAATAGGGGAGGTAGCCCGGTTTTCTGCTGAAAATCGGGCTACCTCCCCTATTTGATCTTCATGCCAATGCCTGTGCCGTTTTTTTTGGAATCTCGATGCCTGCTCCAGCCGCCCCGAATCCTACCCCCAAGTACGACGCGCCACTCACCATTACGCTGGTCATCATCTGCTTACCCAGCTAACCCGGGATCGGGCATCGGCAAACACAGGATTTGAACATAATCATTTACTGGTTGGGATGGACGACGAACACCATGTCCGCTTCCAGGATCGTCCGGTTCTCGACCGCGATGTCGCCCGGCGCGATGGAGCCCGCGCCCTGGGCAAAGAGGCAGGCAGCAAGCCCTCTCCAGCTCAGCCGGCTGGGCGTGCAGAGTATCTGTTCGATCGAGAATCCCTCCCAACTCGCGGCCGCCATATTTCCACGAAAATCCGACACCGCTAACACTCCTTTGTGGCGGCAAAAAACCTGACCAGGATGCCGACATTGAGCAGCCAATAAAATTTTGGAAAGACTACAAAAATCGTACTGGAACCAAAAAGGCCAAACCCTGAGACCCGGATATCCCATGAAGATGCGACCGTCGCGGCACTCAAACGCGACCCCAAGTTCGCGATTGAATATCTAAATGCCGTCCTTGCGGACGGCGACCGAAAAGAAGTTTACTTTCACCCCGCCGGATGGCCGATGG
>CAMDFL010000078.1 GCA_945897475.1 Bordetella parapertussis | reverse complement strand
GCGCGCGCTTTGATTTTCTCGGCAATATCATCCGGCACGTAAAAGTGGAGTTGAGGCATGCCATTCCCTCGCATATATGTGCTATATGTGGATTTTACCTGACAAATGAATTCAAGCCATCTCCCCTCTCGTGAAATGCATTAGTCGGCGTAGACCCGCGCGTCACCATTAAGAGGCCGAAGGCTGAGGCCAGCGTATTGCGATACCGGTCTTCCAGGACTAGCATGTGGAAATGGATCTCCGAAAAATTCCTTTTTCTCTCTTTGCCACCCTTGCGCTTTCGGGTTGCGTGGCGGTTCAGCCCATGCCCCCCCGGATAGAGCGTCTCGCCGACGGCGTCGCGGATTCGCTGGTGCTGGCCACGGCACGCCCCTTGAGCCTGGCTGAAGTGATTGAGATGGCGCGAATCGGCACGCCGGCCAATGTAATCATTCAAACCCTGCGGGATGCGCGCGTGAATTATTCGCTGAGTTCGACCGAGGCCGGCGCGTTATTGCGCCAGGGTGTGCCCTACGAGGTTGTCGAGTTTATGCGTCATGGCGAACCGCTGCCGGTTGCTGTGTATTCTTCTCCCACCTATTACCACTCTCCAACATATCCGAGCTCTCCCATGTATCCCGACTATGTTCCCTATGTCGTGGTGCCGGGCATTTTTTATTCGCGCTGGAGTTTCGGACACTATCCAAGATTTCGAGGATCGGGATTTTCGCTTCGTTTCGGTATTCGGCGGTAGTGCACGAAACTGTAGGAGAGCTGCGCCGCTGACACGCCGTCTTCTCGTTCTGTCTCCATCCACTCGGACTTGTCGAATTCGGGAAACCGTGCGTCGCCTTCGTAAGTCGCATTGATCTCAGTGAGGTACATGCTTTCCGCGAGAGGCAGCGCCAGGGAATAAATTTCCGCGCCGCCAATTACAAAAGCTTGTTGTTCAGCCACCAGGGCTATTGCCAGCGCGAGGGAGGAAACCACTTCGCAGCCGATGGCCCCGTAGGTCGCGGATCGCGTCACCACGATGCTGCGCCGATTGGGCAAGGGCTTGCCCAGAGAACTCAAAATGGACTCGTGGGTCTTGCGTCCCATGATGACCGGGTGCCCGGTGGTCAATGCCTTGAATCGCTTCAGGTCCTCGGGAAGATGCCAGGGCAAGGCGCCTTGATTGCCTATTATCCGGTTGCTCGCCAATGCGGCAATGATCGCGATGTCAGGCTTCACACCGCGATCGGCGCCTTGATACCCGGATGGGGATCGTAGCCTTCAAGTTTGAAATCCTCAAATTTGAACTCGAAGATATCGGTGACTTCTTGATTGACTTTCATCTGCGGGAACGGTCGTGGTTCGCGCGACAATTGCAGACGCGCCTGATCGAGATGATTCAAATACAGGTGAGAATCACCTAATGTATGGACGAATTCCCCTGCACGCAGACCGCAAACCTGGGCCACCATCATCGTTAGCAGCGCGTATGAGGCAATATTGAATGGCACACCCAGAAAAATATCCGCGCTGCGCTGATACATCTGGCATGAAAGGCGATCACCCGCGACATAAAACTGAAAAAATGCGTGGCATGGCGGCAGTTTCATACTGGGTACGTCGGCGGGGTTCCAAGCGGTGACGATGTGTCGCCTGGAATCAGGCGACATTTTGATCGATTCCACCACCTGTTTTATCTGGTCGATGCGTCCGCCATCGCGTGTGGGCCAGTTGCGCCATTGGTGACCATAGACCGGACCGAGTTCCCCGTCTGCGTCGGCCCACTCATCCCAGATCGATACGCCATGCTCCTGTAACCAGCCCACGTTGGTGCTGCCCTTTAGAAACCACAGTAACTCGTACACGATCGACTTCAAATGCAGCTTCTTGGTGGTCAAAAGCGGAAAACCCTGGTCCAGCGGAAATCGCATCTGGCAGCCGAAAACCGACAAGGTGCCGGTGCCGGTGCGATCGGATTTGGGATGGCCGTGTTCGAGCACATGGCGCATCAATTGTAGATATTGGGTTTCCGGGCTGGGTAACATTCTGGGAGCTTAAATTAAATCGCTCATCGGAAGTAGTTGAGATGGCAATGGGGATGAATCCAAGGCTGATTTTTATGCGTGATCAACCTAGTATCTGGCCGGACCATGCCTATGGATTGCCTGTTGCGATCGGCCGATTAGCATCGGCGCACCACTCACTCCATGAGCCTGGATACAGGCGGCTGCCTGGCATTCCGGCGATTTCCATGGCGAGCAGATTGTGGCAGGCTGAAACGCCCGATCCGCAACTGTGCACCACCTTGTCCACCGCCTTATCTACACCCTTGTCTGCGAGTAATGCCCTGAATTCTTCGCCGAGCGCATGCGGGGACTTGAATTTTCCACTGGACTCCAGGTTGTCTTTGAAAAAGCGGTTGCGCGCGCCTGGAATTCTGCCGCCAATGGGATCCAGCGTTTCGTTTTGGCCGCGAAACCGATCCGGCGCTCGGGCGTCGATCAGCACCATGTCGCGAAGGTTTTTCAGTACAAAATCTGCGTCGACCCAAATTGTTTTTGGTGCTTCGTGAAATTCATTGGATCGAAGATCCGGCCTCAGGTTTGATTGCGGGAGATTCTCCGTAATCCACTGTTGCCAGCCGCCATCCAATACTGCGGTTTCGCGATGTCCAAGCCAGCGGGCAAGCCACCACAGTCGCGCGGCAAACATGCCGCCTTGCGCGTCATAGGCCACGAGTTGTTTGCCGGATCGCAATCCCGCGCGACCTAGTTTTTCGGCGAGCAGTTTTGCGTTGGGCAGGGGATGCCTGCCGTTTCGGCCGGTACGGTCGCCCGCTAGATCGCCGTCAAGGTTCGCGAAAAACGCGCGCGGGATATGCGCGCTAGCGTAGTCGGCAACGCCTGCTTCAGCATTCATCAGATCGTTCCTGCAATCGAAAATTACCCAATCCGGATCGTCAATGTGCGAAGCAAGTACCGAGGTGTCGACCAGAGTGGTGTATGAGGGCATGATGGTTTCGCGGCTTGAAGTGATTCGATGCGAGCTGCCGTGGATATTGTCTAGGCGCTTCTATCCAAAAGCCGTCTGACGTACTCGTGAAAATGCAGCATGCCATCCTCCATGGGCGACTGATAGGGGCCGGTTTCGTTGAGTCCCCGCTCCCAGAGAGTTCGGCGGCCGTGGTCCATACGCACCGCGATCTCGTCATCCTCACGCGCAGTCTCCATATATGCAGCCTGTTCGGCTTCGACGAATTCGCGTTCAAACAGGACGATGTCCTCTGGATAATAGAACTCGACGATATTGGTGGTGTGCTGGGGAGATCGTGGAATGAGCGTGCTCACGATCAGGCAATGCGGATACCACTCCAACATGATGTTTGGGTAATACACCATCCAGATGGCTCCGTATTTAGGTTGGCGCCCATTGCTGTATTTGCGTACTGCCTCATGCCATTTTGCATAGGTCGGGGTGCCTGGCTTACTCAACTGATTCTTGATGCCTACGGTCTGCACTGAATAGGCGTCGGCCATTTTCCATTGTAAGTCGTCGCAGGTGACGAAGTTTCCCAATCCGGGATGGAAGGGGACGACGTGATAGTCCTCGAGGTAGACCTCAATGAATGTTTTCCAGTTTTGCTGGTATTCGTTGACTTGAACTCGGTCCAGCATGTAGCCGGTGAAATTAAAATCTCCGGCGACGCCGCAATCTGAGAGATCGCGCGCGACATCTCGCCCGCCGCCGAACAAAAGGCCATTCCAGTTTTGCAGGGGTATCGAACTCAGGTTCAGGCCTGGATTCTCGGCGAAGTGCGGCGCGCCCAGCAGTCTGCCTTGGAGATCGTAGGTCCAACGATGCAAGGGGCAGACAATATTTTCGGTGTTGCCCCGCCCTTGCAGGATGATTGCCTGGCGATGGCGACAAACATTCGAGAGCAGCCGGGGCCCATCGGTATTACGGATTAGAAATTGCCCGTCATCGCGCCAGGAGAGCGTTTGATAGTCGCCCAAACCGGGCACCATCAGCTCATGTCCTATATAACAAGGCCCAGCATCGAAAAGGAGCTTTTTCTCCATTTCGAATACGCTTTGATCAAAATACCAGGATACGGGCAACTGAGTTGCGCTGGGCTGCAGCGCACGCCTGTTGGGCAGGTCCGACATATACCCGGGGCTCCTTTCTCCCAATCGGCGATGTTAAGACGGGGCGTCGATGAAAAGAAGGGCGATTGTAGACCAAAACCGACGAAGCCGGAACCAAACAGGGTGTCCTTGAGGCCACCTTTCCCACTAATTTGTAGGTTTGCAAAAGCGCAAACCTACAAATTAGTGGGATGACTACAAACCCTGATTCTTCGCCAGAATTGTCAACACTTAGACCGTAAGTGACTAAACGCTGGCAAAAAACTCCGAATGATTTTTTGCGCCGACGTGCGCTCAACGGCACAAAGATTTACGTCGATTGGCCTTTGATGATTACGAGTGTGACTACGCGATTTCACCCATTCACGAAGTAAATTGGCGACAAAGATGTGAATTCCTGTTTGTCAGGATTGACCCGGGATGTCACGATAAGTTATTGTTACGCCTTCGATTTTTCGGGCCCTGCGCGAATGCGTGGTCCGCTCCGTAGACATGCCAAAATCCCCAAAAAATGACCAGCCCGCCAGTTTTGAGGCAGCGCTTGCTGAGTTGGAAAAAATTGTCTCCAGCATGGAATCCGGGGATCTGAGCCTCGAGCAATCGCTGTCAGCGCATAAGCGCGGCCGTGAGTTGGGTCAGTATTGCCAGGACTTGTTGGCGCGGGCGCAGCAGCAAGTGAAGGTACTGGAAGAGAACACATTCAAGAATTTCCCAGGTGACGAGTCAGTCTCCTGATTTTGCGGCGTGGATGGTGCAGGTTCAATCGCGCACGGAATCCGCATTGCAACGCCTGCTTCCCGAAGCGCAGGCCGAGCCAAGGCGTTTGCACGCGGCGATGCGTTACGCCGTATTGGGTGGCGGAAAGCGCGTCCGTCCTTTGCTGCTCCATGCTGCCGCGGAATCTTCACAGCGGCCACTGACGGATTCGGATCTTCGTCGATTGGATATGCTGGCCTGCGCGGTGGAATGCATTCACGTGTATTCGCTGGTTCACGATGACCTTCCGTGCATGGACAATGATGTACTGCGCAGAGGCAAGCCGACCGTGCATGTCGAATATGACGAGGCAACCGCACTTTTGGTGGGCGACAGCCTGCAATCCCTGGCATTTCAGTTGGTAAGCGATGAACTGGCGGCGCCTGATTCAAACACGCGAATTTCAATGATCCAAATTTTGGCGGTCGCAGCCGGAAGCCGTGGCATGGCGGGTGGACAAGCGATTGATCTGTCGAGCGTAGGCGCCGTGCTTTCTGCGTCCGAATTGGAAATGATGCATTCTTGTAAAACGGGGGCTTTGATTGGCGCTTCGGTTTCTATGGGAGCGCGGGCGTTCGGGCAGTTTGCCGAGCATGAGCTTGGACTGTTGGAGGACTACGCTCGCTGCATTGGATTGGCATTTCAGGTGGTTGACGACGTTTTGGACACCGAGAGCACCAGCGCGACTCTTGGCAAGACAGCCGGCAAGGATGCGCTAAATAACAAACCCACCTACGTCAATATCATGGGACTATCGCGAGCCAAGCAGTTAGCGAACGAACTGCGCGCCGAGGCGCATCGGAGTCTTGCCGAATTTGGGGTGCGCGCCCGGCGCCTAGGCGAACTGGCGGACTTCATCGTATTGCGCAAATTCTAAGTTGGAGTAAATTGCTTACATGAGTTCCATAGGCGGCACGCAGGATCTGCCAGGCGGTCGAGCATCCGAGCGTGGATCAGGAGACGCGCCCTATGCCTTGCTGAAAACCATCAACAATCCATCCGCGTTGCGCGAATTGGAGCGTGGTCAGTTACGTACGCTCGCCGACGAATTGCGTTCTTTCATCCTGGATTCAGTTTCCCAGACAGGCGGACATTTGTCCTCGAATCTGGGCACCGTCGAGCTGACGATCGCGCTGCACTACGTATACAACACACCCGAGGATCGTATTGTTTGGGATGTCGGTCATCAGACTTATCCGCATAAAATCCTGACGGGGCGTCGCGAGGAAATGGGGCGACTGCGCATGCAGGGCGGTATTTCGGGATTTCCGCGCCGTAGCGAAAGCGAATATGACAGTTTTGGAACGGCGCACTCCAGTACGTCGATTTCCGCGGCATTGGGCATGGCGACGGCAGCGAAACTAAAAGGAGAGAATCGTCATGCGATAGCGGTGATCGGCGATGGCGCCATGTCGGCAGGAATGCCTTTTGAGGCAATGAATAACGCCGGCGTAATGGATGTCGATCTGTTGGTGATACTCAACGATAACGATATGTCGATTTCTCCCGCAGTTGGCGCGTTGAACCGTTATCTGACCCGACTGATGTCGGGCGCGCCTTATTCGGCGGCAAGGCAGGCGAGCGAGCGGGTTCTTGGTGGCGTTCCTCCGCTTCTGGATCTGGTGAAAAAGGTCAAGGAGCACGCCAAGGGCCTGGTTACGCCTTCAACGCTTTTCGAGGAGTTTGGATTCCACTATTTCGGTCCCATCGATGGACATGACCTTGATGCGTTGGTGCCTACCCTTAGTAATCTTCGGGAACTCAAGGGGCCGCGATTCCTGCATGTTGTGACCAGGAAGGGCCAGGGCTACAAGCTCGCTGAAGCCGATCCGGTCTTGTATCACGGACCTGGGAAGTTCAATCCCGCCGAAGGTATCAAAAAATCCTCGGGTGGACGGCTCACCTACACACAGGTATTTGGTGACTGGCTGTGCGATATGGCAGCGATTGAGCCCAAGCTGGTTGCCATTACGCCGGCGATGCGGGAAGGGTCCGGCCTGGTCAAGTTCGCGCAGATGTATCCGGATCGGTATTTCGACGTGGGAATAGCCGAACAGCACGCCGTTACTTTCGCAGGTGGCTTGGCCTGCGAGGGCATGCGACCGGTTCTTGCGATCTATTCTACTTTCCTGCAACGTGGATACGATCAACTGATTCACGACGTGGCAATTCAAAATCTCCCGGTGGTGTTTGCGCTGGATCGCGCCGGCATCGTTGGTGGCGACGGCGCGACACATAATGGCGTCTTCGACTATGCGTACCTGCGGTGCGTACCGAATCTGGTGGTGATGGCGCCCGCAGACGAAAACGAGTGTCGGCAAATGTTATATACCGCATGTCAACTGAAGTCACCCAGCGCGGTGCGCTATCCACGGGGAAGCGGACCCGGCGTGCCGGTGATCAAAGAGATGAGCGCCCTGCCCATCGGCAAAGCTCAGAAGCGGCGACAAGGCAGCAAAGTGGCGATACTGGCATTTGGCGCTATGCTTGCGCCGTCTTTAGAGGCGGCCGAGGTGCTCAATGCAACGGTGTACAACATGCGTTTCGTCAAGCCCTTGGACCGCGAGGCGGTGGCTGAGGCCATTGCCTCTCACTATTTGCTTGTGACCGTCGAAGAACATCAGATACAAGGGGGCGCCGGAGCGGCGGTGGCCGAGGCCGCAGCGGCGCTTGGATTGACGGTGCCATTGCTTCAAATCGGATTGCCTGATCGATTCATCGATCATGGAGACTCCACGGCATTGTTGGCTTCGGTCGGCTTGGATGGGCCCGGAATAATTCAGGCGATTCGGGCGCGACTGGAGCTTCTCTCCTAGGTCCTCTGGGCGCTGATCGCCGCGACATATTGAGCCATAATACTGTGATCGCCATGCTGCGATCATCGTATCGTTCTGGAGGCTTTTGGAGGAAATTCTCCTTGTCGTGGCCAGGGCATCAATGCAGCAGGCCAGATGGCGCATGATAAAATTGCTTGAATTTACCGGGTGGGGCTGCGGGACACCTGCAGGTTTCATGTCCAGGTATTTCTTTAACGGCGCGGGTATTCTCCCGCAAGAGATCAAATCATGAATACTCGCGATCAACTGGCGATGCCTGACGTTCAAGGTAGCGCAGACAAGCGAAAAATAGCCATCGACAAAGTTGGCGTCAAGTCAATTCGCCATCCGGTGCGTGTGGCCGAAAGGGGCGGCGGCGTACAGCACACCATCGCCATGTTTAACATGTACGTGGGCCTGCCGCACCATTTCAAGGGGACGCACATGTCCCGTTTCATCGAGATACTCAACGCTTACGAGCGCGAGATTTCCGTGGAATCGTTCAAGGTGATGCTGGAGGACATGGTTGTCCGCCTCGAGGCGGAAACCGGCATCATCGAAATGACTTTTCCGTATTTCGTGAACAAGGCCGCGCCGGTTTCCAAAGTGCGGAGCCTGATGGATTACGAGGTTACCTTTGTCGGTGAAATCAAGGCAGGGAAGCGCACGTTCAATATGAAGGTGGTGGTGCCGGTGACCAGCCTGTGTCCGTGCTCAAAGAACATCTCCGCCTACGGAGCGCACAATCAGCGCTCGCATGTGACAATTTCCGCCCGAACCAGTGAGTTCGTCTGGATCGAAGAGCTGATTGAGTACGCGGAAAAACATGCTTCCAGCCAGTTGTATGGGCTTCTGAAGCGTCCTGACGAGAAATTCGTCACCGAGTACGCCTACGATCATCCCAAGTTTGTCGAGGACATGGTCCGCGATGTCGCTGCGGATCTCAATCGCGACAAGCGCATAGACAAGTATGTGGTGGAATCTGAGAATTTCGAATCCATTCACAACCACAGCGCTTATGCATTGATTGAGCGCGATAAAACCCGCAAATAGCGCAAACCCCGAAAATATCTGATTGGCGGCCTTTCTTTCAGAAACGCTTGGTCAATGTCATGAGTTGACCCTCGCGGCGCATATTGGTGCGATTAAGAAAGCTCATGCCAAGCAGTACCGGCATGGATTGGTTATCCATGACTACTGCGTCGACGTTATCGAGGGTGATGTCTCCGACCCTGACTGTATCTAGTTTGACCTGCCATGCGTTGGCTATGCCGTTTGCCGTATTCATGCGTACCAAGGCGCCACTGCGATAGTTGATTCTCAATCGTTGTGCTTCCCCGGATGACAAGGACACCACCGTGGCGCCGGTATCGACGAGAAAACGCACTGTTCCGCCATTGATCTGGCCATCGACCACGAAATGGCCGCGAGTATCGGCGCTAAGCGTGACGCTCGCGGAACTAGAGGCGTTGCTGGCGGCATGCTGCTGGCCCAGTTTGAGCGCGCGGCGCTTGCCGGAGATATCGAATATCGCCACGCCTTGATCGACGGAAATCAGGACCACGCCTTCAGCGGTTTTTTGACCGATGGAGAGTGTCCGCGGCGAGCCGCCGTCGATTTGGACGACGACCTTGTTCGAGGACAAGCCAACCACGGTGACTTCCGCTGCACCCGCATTTGCGGGAAATGCGAGGGAGGCTAGCACCATACAATAGAGGCGAAGCAGCATTAACAGGCCAGTGCCAGAACGCGTGGCCTGGATAGATTCCAATTCACGGAATAGCAACGATTTGATCATGAAGCCCATCGCCATTTTTCGCCACAGTATCACCGAGGGTCCGGGTTATTTTGCCACAGTCCTCGATGCGGAAAGCATACCCTGGCGCGAGATAAAGGTCGATCAAGGTGAACCGATTCCCGCCGATCCGAGCGAGTTCTCAGGACTGGTTTTCATGGGCGGACCCATGAGTGTGAACGATCCGCTCGATTGGATTGGGCTGGTCCTTGAATTGATCAGGGCCGCGGTGTCTCGCGAGGTGCCTGTTCTGGGGCATTGCCTGGGAGGCCAGCTCATGGCCAAGGCTTTGGGCGGCGTGGTCGGGAGGAATCCGGTCAAGGAGATTGGTTGGGGTCGTGTTCTTGTCGCGGATAATTCGCAAGCCAAGCATTGGTTCGGGGATCTGCGGGAATTCGAATCATTTCATTGGCATGGTGAAACGTTTTCGATTCCGCCCGGCGCGCAAAACATTGCGTCAAGCCAATATTGCGCTCATCAGGCCTTTGCGATCGGAGGGCACCTCGCCATGCAATGCCACGTTGAGATGACGCCGCAACTGATCCATGCCTGGTGCGATGATTGGCACAAGGAGGTGGTCTCGCTATCCTCGCGCGTCCCCTCGGTTCAGCCACCCGATGAAATAGTGCGCGATCTCGACGCGCGCGCCACCCGCCTCAATGGCGTGGCCAGAACTCTCTATGACCGGTGGTTATTGGGGGTCGACCGGAATTCGTGACGCCGGAAAAGTGCCTTCGGCTGGCGAGGCTTTCCGCCGGTAAATCCGAAAAAAATATAGCGGGGGTCGGCGTTTTCGAATAACTAATCCCGAAAATTGCCGAAGTGAACCGGAATTTCCTTGACCGAATCCCGCACCAATTGAATGGCCGCCTGCAGATCGTCGCGCTTGGCCCCTGATATGCGCACTGCCGCGCCTTGTATGCTTGCCTGTACTTTTATCTTGCTCTCCTTGACGAGCTTGACGATTTTTTTGGCTTGTTCCTGCTCAATGCCTTCCTTGACATTGACGATCTGCTTGACCTTGATGCCGATTTTCTCAACGCTCTTCATCTCCAGGGAGCGGTTATCCACGCCGCGTTTGGCGCATTTTGTCTGGAGCAAATCAAGGACCTGGCGCAGTTTAAAATCATCGTCGCCATAGAGCGTCAGCAGCAGTTCTTTTTGTTCGATACGCGAATCCGATCCCTTGAAATCGAAACGTGTTTGAATTTCCTTGTTGGCCTGATCAACCGCGTTCCTCAGTTCGACTTTGTCTACATCGGATGTGACATCAAAGGAGGGCATGGGGCGGGTCCGATTCAGGAATTGAATCGACACATTATACTGGCCACCGGCCCGCGGACCGGATTTTGGAATCCAGGCTTGGTCGTTGATTCGGGCGTGGATCCTTGCAAAAAAATGAGGAATTTCTCCCGGAGTTGCCGGAAAACTTGAAAGCAAGCAATGATGCTAAGAAATGATATTGCGATTCCTATAATGCCCGCGCGTGACCTTGCGGAAACCATTGATTTTTACAAGGCTTTGGATTTCGTGTTGGCCTATAGGCATGCTGAGCTCGATGATTACATTATTCTCAGGCGTGGGTCTCTGGAACTGCAATTCTTTCAATGGCCGGAATTGGATATTCAGAAGAGCTTCACGGGATGCTATCTTCGCGTGACAGACGTGGACGCGATCTATCAGTCTTTCGCCGGCGCCCGATTGCCGGCCCGGGGGGCGCCAAGTTTGGGCGGAATCAAGCGTCGCGCCTGGGGCATGCGCGAATTTAACCTGGTTGATTGCAATGGCAATCTTTTGCGAGTAGGTGAACCGATCGACAAGCCAAAGCGCAAGGCGCGCGCGAGCTAGCTGCGCAAGTCGATGCGTCTGACTGGATTCAGGCGCACGCAGCGCTGGCGAAAAAACTCTTTCGCCTTTATCGCACGCCGCTCGCTCAACGACGCGCTTTTTTCAGATTCGCCGCGATGCGCAGGCGCAAGGCGTTCAATTTGATGAATCCCGCAGCGTCTGCCTGGTTGTAGGCGCCACCGTCGTCATCGAAGGTTGAGATGCGTGGATCGAAGAGCGAGTCGGTTTTAGATACTCGTCCCGTCACCAACACCGTGCCCTTGTAGAGTTTCAAGCTCACCGAGCCATTCACCGATCGTTGCGAGGCATCGATCAATTGCTGCAATAGCGTGCGTTCGGGGCTGAACCAGTAGCCGTTGTAGATCAGTCTTGCATAACGAGGCATCAAATCGTCTTTGAGCGCGAGAACTTCGCGGTCGAGGGTAATCGACTCCATGGCCCGGTGAGCACGCAGCATGATGGTTCCGCCGGGGGTTTCGTAGCATCCGCGCGATTTCATACCGACATAGCGGTTCTCGACCAGATCCAGCCGGCCGATGCCATGACGACCTCCCAGGCGATTCAACTCGGCCAGCACGCGGGCGGGCGTCAAGCGTTTGCCGTTGATGGCGACGATATCGCCTTTTTCATAGGAGAGTTCGACTCGCTCCGGGCGCGATGGCGCTTTCTGCGGCGAGACGGTGATCCGCCACATCGACTCCTCGGGCTCGAAAGCCGGGTCTTCAAGAACTCCGCCTTCGTAGGAAATGTGCAACAGGTTCGCGTCCATGGAATAGGGAGCGCCGCCTTTGCGTTTCTTGTAATCGACGGGAATGCCGTGCAGGTCGGCATATTTGAGCATTTTGTCGCGCGAGAGAAGGTCCCACTCGCGCCATGGCGCGATAACGCGCACATTGGGCATAAGGGCATATGCGCCTAATTCAAACCGTACCTGATCATTTCCCTTGCCGGTGGCACCGTGCGAAATTGCGTCGGCACCAGTACTTTTTGCAATTTCAACCAAACGCTTGGCGATCAGCGGCCTGGCGATGGAGGTGCCAAGCAGGTATTCGCCCTCGTATACCGCGTTGGCGCGAAACATCGGAAACACAAAGTCGCGCACGAACTCCTCACGAAGGTCCTCGACGAAGATCTGTTTTACGCCCATAGCACGCGCTTTGCGGCGCGCCGGCGCGAGTTCCTCGCCCTGGCCGATATCGGCGGTAAAGGTGATTACTTCGCAATCGTAGTTATCCTTCAGCCATTTCAGGATCACCGAAGTATCCAAGCCGCCGGAATAGGCAAGTACGACTTTTTTCACTTTTGCTGCTTGCTTCATTTTTCTAGAATGCTCCACTGTTGCGATGATGGCTGCCCGGCGCGACAAACCAGTGGCATAGCCGACACCGGCGCGTTTTGCGCGAGTTTGTTCCTTAGCCTGGATTCTTTTTTAGCGCTTGATCCACCAAGACCACATTCTTGCTTAATGGTTCAAGCGCCCCAGCAATAAAAACTCTATTAACGCTTTCTGGGAATGCAGTCGATTCTCCGCCTCGTCCCAGACCACGCTTTGCGGACCGTCGATGACATCCGCGGCGACTTCCTCGCCGCGGTGCGCCGGGAGACAATGCATAAAAATCGCGTCTTTCTTGGCGATTTTCATCATTTCTGCATCCACCTGCCAGTCTTCAAAATCCCTTTTTCTTTCCTCATTTTCGGCCTCGAACCCCATGCTGGTCCAAACGTCGGTGGTGACCAGGTCGGCTCCCCGCGCAGCCTGCATGGGATCGGAGAACTCCTCGTAATGGCTGGTACCGTAGAGTCCCGCTCGTTCGGCTTCGACGCCGTAACCTGGGGGCGTCGAGACATGCACATTGAAGTCGAATACCTCGGCGGCCTGAAGCCAGGTATTGCAAACATTGTTTGAATCGCCGATCCAGGCGACGGTTTTGCCCTGAATGGGGCCGCGCTGCTCCATGAAGGTGTAGATGTCTCCTAGGATTTGGCATGGATGGTATTCATTGGTCAATCCATTGATGACCGGCACGCGCGAATGCCCTGCGAAGCGCTCAATGATGTCCTGCTCGAATGTGCGGATCATCACGATATCGGACATTCTCGAAATCACCTCGGCGGCGTCCTCCACCGGTTCACCTCGGCCGAGTTGCGAATCGCGGGTATTCAGGTAGATCGCTGCACCACCCAGTTGATGCATTCCCGCCTCGAACGACAGACGGGTGCGAGTGGATTGCTTCTCGAAGATCATGACAAGCGTGCGATCGATCAGCGGCCAGTACTGGCGATAGGATTTGAACTGGTCTTTGATCCAGCGTGTACGCGCGAATAAATACTCGTACTCCTCGCGAGTAAAGTCCTTGAACTGCAGGAAATGCCGGGCCTTCATGACTTGGTGGCGGCTAGCGGTTGGGGCCGCGCCAGGAATTCCCGTATCAATGGTACTAGCAAGGATACTATTTGCCCGGCCTCGTCCTTGCTCAAATTCAATGGGGGAAGCAAGCGCACAACGTTGTCAACTGTGACGTTGATCAAGAGCTGGCGGTCCAGCGCTTGCCCCACCAGTTCGCCGCAGGGACGATCCAGCTCTACGCCTATCATCAGGCCGCGACCGCGAATTTCGCGCAATCCGGCGACGCCTTTCAGGCCTGCGGCGATGCCCTCGCGAATTAACGCCCCCATGTCGAGTGCGTTTGCTAGCAAACCCTCCTCTTCGATGATTGTCAAAGTGGCCAGTCCCGCCGCGCTCGCCAGCGGATTGCCGCCAAACGTGGAGCCGTGGTTACCGGGTTTGAATACTTCGGCCGCCGCGCCATGTGCCAGGCAGGCGCCGATGGGGACACCCGACCCAAGGCCTTTGGCTAGGGTCATCACGTCGGGCAGCAAACCCGCATGCTGGTAGACAAACCACTTGCCAGTTCGGCCAATTCCGCATTGAACCTCATCCAGCATTAAAAGCCATCCGTACCGGTCGCACAGTTCGCGCAGGCCGCGCAGGTACTCAATGGTCGAGACGTTTATTCCGCCCTCTCCCTGAATCGGCTCCACCAGGACCGCGACTACGCTTCGATCATGTTCTCCTATCTGGCGAACGGTCTCGAGGTCGTTGTAGGGAACGCGCACGAACCCACTGACCAAGGGATCGAAACCCGCCTGGACCTTTCGATTGCCAGTGGCAGACAAGGTCGCGAGGGTGCGGCCATGAAACGCCTGATCCATGACAATAATCGCGGGCGATTCGATGCCATTCTTGTGGCCGTGCAAGCGCGCGATTTTTATCGCAGCCTCATTGGCTTCGCAACCGGAATTGCAGAAAAATGCATTCTGCATGCCGCTTATTGCGGCCAATTTGTCGGCTAGCTTCTCTTGATTGCCGATGCGGTATAGGTTGGAGGTGTGAATGAGGCTTTCAATCTGTTCGCCAAGCGCTTTTAAGAGCTTCGGGTGGGCGTGCCCCAGTGTACTGACGGCAATGCCCGCCAAGGCGTCAAGATATTTTTTTCCGGATTCATCCCAAAGCCAGGCACCTTCTCCGCGAACAAACGCGACGGGCAATCTGCTATAGGTATTCATTACATGCGACATGGCGGCATTCCAATCACTGCGTATCTATTGTCGAATATCGAATGGCCCGTGAGTGGGGCTGGACACCGGGCATTGCAGCGCATCGCTCTAGGAATGTTTTTTGAAACCGCAGCCTAGCTACTGTGGCACCGGTGCCGGTCAAAATGCAACGGTGGCCTCGGCCACCGTGTGCAATAATCAATTCTCATAAAATCTTGACTATCAGTACTACCAATAACCTCGATCATAAAAAACAATATTCATTCCAATATCTTAGCATAGCCCTGACGCGCCATGGGGGCGTGGACCGCCTCAAGAAATCACAACATGTCGGAAAAAGTTGACGAATTCGTAATCAAGGGGATTACCCATTGCGGAAAGCTATTTCGGCCCAGTGATTGGGCGGAACGGCTTTGCGGGGTGATGTCAGCCTTCGGTAGCGATGGGCGCATGCAGTATTCGCCTTACGTATATCCGGTTACCACCGCGGGTTTGAAGTGCGTCGTTGTCGACCCGCTGCTGGACGAAATTGAACCCATGGCTTACAGTTTTTTGATCAATTTCGCCAAGGAAAATGAGCTTCAGGTGCGCGATGGGCGTATCGAAAAGCGCGAAGTTATGGACCCTGAAAAAAATCCGCCGCAGTAGTTACTCCGGTCGGATGATGGAATATAAAAAGGCGATCGCCTGTTGGCGAGCGCCCTTGCGCCAGCATTATGGGCTGGCGATTCCAAACAGTCGAGCTAGCAGTGGAGCTAGGACAAGGACAAGGCCTTGAGTTGTCCAGCCAGCTGGCTCTTATGCCGCGCGGCTTTATTCTTATGAATGATATTTTTATCGGCGATTCGGTCGATGACACTCATCGCGGCACGGAACACCGTCTGTGCCGCAGTCTTGTCGCCAGCCTCGATGGATTTGCGAGCGTTCTTGATCGCCGTGCGCAACTCAGAGCGCTGGCCCACATTGTGAGCACGCCGATGTTGCGATTGTTTCGCCGCCTTGCGTGCGCTATCAGTATTCGCCATAGCCCCAGATGCCTGAAAATTAAGGCCGGAATTGTAATGGTTCGGAGCCTGAAAAGCAACACTTGGAACACGCACTTGGAAGCTACAATAAGCCCGCCCAGCTAGCGTTAAGCTACATCAACTTGCCGCTTACGGCTTACATCTCGGCGAATCATCACATAGGCGAATTTCGATTTTGTCCCACCTTCCCGTTTTGTCCCATCTTCCCGTACTCCAATGAATCTCGTGAAAGCACTCGCCACGGTCAGCGGCATGACCATGATTTCCAGGATTCTGGGTTTTTTGCGCGATTTGGTCATTGCGCGCATGTTTGGAGCAGGCCTTGCCACGGATGCGTTCTTTGTGGCGTTCAAGATTCCCAATTTACTGAGACGGCTATTTGCCGAAGGCGCATTTTCGCAGGCGTTCGTGCCGGTTCTTTCCCATTATCGAGTCGAGCAAGGGGACGATGGCACCCGACTGTTGGTTGATCGAGTCGCCAGCCTTCTGACGGTTGTTTTGGTTGCGATCAGCCTGCTCGGGGTGGTGCTGGCGCCAGTGATCATTTATGTCAGCGCGCCCGGATTTGCAGCGGATTCTGAAAAATTCGAGCTGACCATAGCTATGCTCAGGGTGACGTTCCCCTATATCGTTTTCATATCCTTGGTATCTCTTGCAGGCGGAATACTCAATACCTGGAGCCGGTTCGCGATCCCGGCGTTGACGCCTTCGCTTTTGAATTTGACGTTCATATTTGGCGCGTTGTTCGCCGCGCCCTATTTTGATCCGCCAGTCATGGTCCTTGCCTGGTGTGTATTTGCTGGCGGCGTGGCGCAACTGGCATTTCAAATTTCGGCCTTGGCGCGCATCGGTATGCTCCCGCGGCCTCGATTTGATTGGAATGAGGAGGGCGTCAAACGCATATTGCGGCTAATGGGGCCGGCGGTGCTGGGGGTGTCGGTTGCGCAAATCAGCTTGCTGATCAACACCATCTTCGCCTCGTTTCTGGCCGATGGCAGTGTTTCCTGGCTGTATTACGCAGATCGACTGATGGAGTTTCCGACGGCCTTGCTGGGCGTGGCGCTTGGAACCGTGCTGTTACCCAGTTTGTCGAGGAGCTTCGCATCAGGTGATGCCGAGGAGTATTCGCGTCTGCTCGATTGGGGCTTGCGCCTGACGCTGATGCTCGCACTGCCGGCGGCTGTGGCATTGGTGGTGTTGTCCGTGCCGCTGGTGTCCACACTGTTTCATTACGGCGTGTTTTCTGAAAAAGATGTCCTCATGACTTGTCAGGCGCTCAACGCCTATGCCGTCGGCTTGTTGGGTTTGATACTGGTCAAAGTGCTGGCGCCGGGGTTCTACGCGCGGCAAAATGTCACCACGCCCATGCGGATCGGGATCATCACTCTAATTACCACACAAATTCTGAACGCCGCATTTGTCGGCACGTTGGCGCATGCCGGCCTCGCGTTAGCAATTTCCGTGGGGGCGTGCTTGAATGCCGCGCTTCTTTATCGACGACTTCGAATGGACAATATTTTTCGGCCCCAGCCTGGTTGGTCTATGTTTATGCTGAAACTGCTGATCGCGGTGACGGTGATGGCTTTGGCGTTATTTTTTCTGGCGGGATCTTCTGCGTGGTGGATGACCGCTGGCGCTGTGACGCGCGCTGCAGCGCTTGGTGCCTTGATCTTGTCTGGTTCGGCAATTTATTTCGCCGGTCTATTGTTATTGGGTTTTCGTCCCAGCGATTTTTCGAGGAGAACAGCTTGAGTCGCGGCTTGGATCGATTCGCCGAACTGGTGTCCAAGGAGAACTTCAGTCTTGCAGAGGCAAGCCTTTTAATAGCGCAGGATATTTATGGGGATCTTGATGTCGATCACTACCTTGGGCGCCTCAATGAAATGGCTGAGACAGTCCGAGCTCGAGTCCCCGGCGATGCGTTCGCGGAACAAAAAATTCTGGCGATCAATCATCATCTGTTTCGTGAATTGCAATACCTGGGGAATGTCGACGACTACTACGATCCGCGCAACAGTTATCTCAACGAAGTAATGGATCGCCATACCGGGATACCGATCACCTTGGCGATTCTTTACATGGAAATCGGCAGGCGACTGGGTCTCGCAATCCATGGCGTGTCTTTCCCCGGCCACTTTCTGGTCAAACTGAAGGTCAAGCGCGGCCATATGGTGATAGATCCGTTTATCGGCGGTGAAACGCAATCCGAATCAGATTTAAGGCAGCGTCTGGTACAGGTGTTGCCTGCCTCCGAAGTGGAAATGGCGCCGATCCACCGATATCTGGAGACCGCCAGCCCGCGGCAAATCATTGCCCGTATGTTGAGGAACCTGAAAAACATTTACATGCAGGCGGAAAAGCCCTACGCCGCGCTGGACGTGATGCAACGCATGCTGCTGCTATTGCCGGAATCGGTCGAAGAACTCCGCGACCGCGGCTTGTTATACCAGCGCCTGGAGTGTTTTCGCCCGGCATTATCCGACCTGCAAAACTATTTGCGCCGGCGTCCCGATGCCTCCGATTCCAGCGATGTACATTCGCGAATTGTTGATCTCGAGTATGCATGCGCCCGACTGAATTGAATTTCGACACCGCCACGATTGAAATTTCAGAGGGAATGCCAATCGCTGATTCCCCGCTCACTTGCAGCGAAGACCTGAAATCGCGACGTTGTTATTTATTTATTTCGCCTGCACGGCACAAAGTGGCCTGCAGTCAATGGCTGGCGGCCAGGGCGATCCGTAATTGTTTCAGTCCTTCGGCGATGGAGATTTCGGGGCAATAGCCAAGGTCCCTGCGCGCGGCGGAAATATCGAACCAGTGGGCCGTAGACAATTCGCTGACCAAGAAGCGCGTCAGCCTTGGCTCGTCGGCGCGTCGCGCCACACGATGCAGCGATTCGAAACCCATCGCCAAAGCCATGGCGAGCCAGGTGGGTACGCTGCGCGTCACCGGTGGCGCACCCGCCGCATCGAGAAGGCGATTGATAAAGTCCCACATTGGGGTAGGCTCATCTTGCGAGATGAAATAGACCTTGCCGGCGACTGGTGATCCGGGCGACAGCCGATCGGCTGCGAGCAGGTGAGCTTGCACGGCGTTGTCAATATGGACGGTATCGATCAGGTTTTCGCGCGAACCGATGCGCGCCAATTGGCCGGCGCGCGCGCGCGACAGCAAGCGGGGAAGCAGGTGATTGTCGCCGGGCCCCCATATCAGGTGGGGCCGCAAACTGACGGTGGATAGTTGACTGTCGTTTGCAGCGCGAACACATTGCTCGGCGAGCGCCTTGGTTCTTGGGTAATGCGCCTTGTAGTGGACTGGATAGGGCGCGGATTCATCCACGCCCTGCATATCGCTGCCGTTGAAAACTACGCTCGGCGAACTGGTGTAGACCAGCTTTTGCACGCCTTGCTGGCGGCATGCCGCGATGACGCTTTGCGTTCCGAGGACATTGGTTTGATGATATTCCCGGTAGTCGCCCCAGATTCCCGGCTTGGCCGCGACGTGAAACACCACATCCGATCCTTGAATGGCCGCCGCGATCGCGGCGGTATCCGCGAGACTGCCGCGATGCTGCGTAACGCCAAGTTGAGTCAGGGCATCGTATTGGGAGCGCGAAAAGCTGTGAACATCGGCGCCACGCCGCACCAGAGCACGCACAATGGCCTGGCCGAGAAATCCCCCGCCGCCTGTGACCAGTGCCTTCATCCGAGCTGCTTACCTGCCCATAGCGCGAGCTTTTCACGGAATATTTTTGCGTTGTGGCGCACGTCCACGGGGAAGCCTGGATGAAAAAGGAATGTTCCAATGTTACGCGTGTGCTCGTGCACGGATCCCATCCGTCGAAGCTCTGCACGAATCAATTCATGCGAAAAATGGATGGCGGCAGGCTCCAACTCCACGCAGAGTACTGCTTGCATTTCTCCATTTCGCCGCACGCCAACCAGCGCCGTTCGAAATACCCGGGGATCGGTATTGAACACGGCTTCGCAGGGAATGGTGAATCTTGTTCCTTGCTGTGTTTCAACGCGATGGGCTTTGCGTCCGCAGAACCACAAACGCCCCTGTGGATCGTAATAGCCCAAGTCACCCATACGATGGTAGAGCGCCCCCTTGGTCGGGTCAGCAATTTTCGCCAGCGTGGTCGCCGCCGGAAGTTCGAAATAAGTGGTGGTGGCGTGCGCAGCCTTGACTGCTATTTCACCGATCTCACCGACTGGCAGTTCGAGGCCGTCCTCCCAGGCAGGGATGGATGCGTCGCTGATGCGGATTATTTTGGCCACCAGGCCAGGTACCGGGAGGCCGATGCAAACACCCGCGCCACGGTCGGTCTGGTGGCGAGTCTCACCGAGAATTTCATCGCTGCCAATCGATGCCACAGGCAGGCATTCGGTCGCACCATAGGGTGTAAACAGTTGCGCGCCTGGGGTCATCATGGCGGTGAAGCGCTCAATGACTTTTGCCGGAACCGGAGCGCCCGCGGAAATGGCG
>CAMDFL010000077.1 GCA_945897475.1 Bordetella parapertussis | reverse complement strand
TCGCTCCACATGCTGCCACCGGTGTTGACTTTGCCCACTCGCGCGACGGCCTCCTGGAAATGCGGCTCCGCCAGGGGCTTCCATTGCAGGAACTCCTCGATCAACTCGTCGGGAATCTGCGCGTGCCCGGCTCCGCCCAGCGTATGCGCGTAGTAATTCATCTGCGCCTGGTGCTCGAGCTGCCACATGGTCATCACGGCATTTTCCATGCTGTTGCCCACGGTGGTGGCGCCGTGGCCGAGAAGGTGCACCGCGCTTGCCTTGCCCAGGGACTTGACCATGTCACGGCCGTGCTCCACCGATGTGATCAAGGCCGTGCGCGGATAAACCGGGAGAGGCTTGCGCACCAGCCCCACGCCTTCGAGCACCATCGGTACGATCGGGATTCCAAGCACCGTCAGCATTACGCTGAAGGGCGGATGCACGTGGACCACCGACTGCACTTCAGGCCGGGCCTTGAAAACGCAAGCATGGATCATGACCTCGTTGCACTGGACCACGCCCGGTGGACCGTCGAGCAGGCGGCCATCGAGGTCGCACACCACCATGTTCTCCGGCCGCATGCGCTTGAGCACGTCGATGGGGTAACCGCGGCCTTTGACGACGAAGCGTCCGGGATCGTTTGGGTCGCGCAGGCTGACATGTCCCATGGATGATCGAATCCCGGCCGCGAGTCCGGTAAGGGCGAGGATGCGGCTGCCCAGCGCCACTTCAAGTTTCAATTCGTCCAAGGTCATGAATGCACTTCCCGTTGAAAACGATAATTGGCGCGCCGTATCAGTTTTTCTCGACCACCACCCGTTTGATGATCGGCCCCCATTTCGCCAGATCATTCTTCACCATCGCGCCCAGCTCTTCGGGCGTGGTCGCCGAAGCTTCCATTCCCGAGGACGCAAGTCTTTCCCTGACATCGGTGGCAGCCAGTGCCTTGATGACCTCGGCATTCAAACGGCTGATGATGGGCCGCGGCGTCGCGGCGGGGGCGAACAGTGCGAGCCAGTTGCATCCCTCCAGGCCCGGGTAACCCGACTCGCGCACCGTGGGCATGTCGGGCAGGCGCGCGTCGCGCTTCGGACCGGTGGTTGCCAGGCCGATCATTCTGCCCTCGCGGATGTAGGTGGCGTATGGAATCACGCCGACCACGGCCAGATCGATATCGCCCGAGAGCAGCGCCTGCGACTGCTGCGGCGCGCCCGCGTAAGGCACGTACAGGATGTCAGTGCCGGACAGGGCCTTCAGTTGCGCGCCGAGCATCTGCGTGAGCACGTTCGAGCCGCTGATGGTGAGCTTGCCGGGACTGGTCTTGGCGTAGGTCACCAGTTCGGTGAGTGATTTGCGCGGCGCCTTGTTGCTGCCGACGAACATCACGCACTGCACTGCGAGGTTGCTGATGGGCGCGAAATCCTTCAGCGGGTCGAAGCTGGGCTTCGGGGACATCCAGGGATTCATCACCATGGTGGCGTCGATGCCAAGGTAGAGACTGTAGCCGTCCGGCTCCTGCCGGGCGGCGTACTCGGCGCCGATGTTGGTGCCGGCGCCGGGGCGGGTCTCGATGACGATGTTCTGCCCGAGGGACTCCTGCATCTTCTGGCTCACGGTGCGGGCGAGGAGGTCGGTGCTGCCGCCCGGCGGGAAGGAATGGGTGAGTCGCACCGGCTTGGTCGGATATTGCTGCGCCAAGGATGGCGGCGCGATGCACATCAGCGCAACGAGCGCAAGAGCAGGGAACTGGGTCATGGGTGTCTCACATCGCGTTGGTGAATGCCGGATCATACGCGTCTGCTCATGCGCGACTGGCGGCGTTGTTGATCGCCCGCCATATGCGTTCGGCGGTCGCAGGCATGGGCATATCCGTGATGCCCAAGGGTGAAAGCGCGTCAATGATGGCGTTGGCGATGGCCGCGGGTGCGCCGACGTTGCCGGCCTCGCTGCCTCCTTTGACGCCCAGAAGATTGGTCTTTGTCGGAACAGGTGCGGTATCGGATACGACGTTCGGCATGTCATCTGCGCGGGGCATCGCGTAATCCATGAACGAGCCGGTGACCAGCTGCCCGCTTTCGCGATCAAAGATCACCTGCTCGAGGAGCGCCTCACCCAGGCCCTGCGCAATCGATCCATGCAGCTGGCCTTCAAGCGTGATCGGGTTGACCACCACGCCGGTGTCGTCAACCGAGGCCAAGTTGACCACCGTCACCTGCCCGGTATCGGGGTCGACCTCAACTTCGCAGATCATGCAACCGTTTGGAAAGGTGTTCGGGCCGGGATGGCTGCCCACGCCGTCCAGCCCGACGCCGAACTCCGCTGGCAGTCCGACGCCCAGATAGGATTTTTCCGCCACATCAGAGAAGCTCGCCACACGATCAGTGCCTTTGACGCGGAAGACGCCGCGTTCGAATTCGCCGAGTTCGAATTCAATATCCGACGCGGAGGTTTCCAGGATCCAGGCGGCGATGCGCTTGCCTTTGTTCACCACCTCATCTGCCGCTGCGCGCAAGGCGGATCCTCCGGCGATCATGCTGCGCTGTGCAAAAGTGCCACGGCCGAAAAGACTTTTGTCGGTGTCGCCCTGAAATACGCGCACCTCGTCGCAGGAAACCCCCAGCCATTCAGAGGCCATCTGCGCAAACATGGTTTCGTGGCCTTGTCCGGTGGAGAGGGTGCCGACATGCAAAGCGACTGATCCATTCGGAGCCACCCGTATTTCCATGCGCTCCGACTGGTTGCCGGCGCGTTGACAATGCATTGCGATCCCGATGCCGCGGCGCAAGCCGCGCTGCTCGCTTGCGGCACGGCGCTGGTGAAATCCCTCCCAGTCGGCGAGCTGCAGGGCCCGGTCGAGCACGTGCTCAAAGTTGCCGCAATCATAAACATGGCCGCCGGGAGTCTTGTAGGGCATGGCGGAGGAGGGAATCAGGTTGCGGCGACGCATTTCGACTGGATCGATCCCCATTTCGCGCGCCGCCGTGTCGAGCAGGCGCTCGGTGACGAAGCTGGCCTCCGGCTTGCCCGAGCCGCGATACGGCCCGATTGGACCGGTGTTCGTAAACGCTGCGCGAACCACGCTGTGGATGAGCGGCACAGCGTAGGTGCCGGGATAGCTGACGGCGGCATTGTTCGGCGGAACACCGGCGGAATAACAAAGGTATGCACCGAGGTCGATGGCCACCGATGCGCGCAGCGCCAGCATCCGCCCTTCGGCGTCCAGAGCGATAGCCGCTTCAGTGATTTGATGCCTGCCATGCTGATCGGAGGCGAGGCTTTCGCTTCGGTCGCCGGTCCATTTCACCGCCCGCCTTACTGTGACCGCCGCCCAGAGGACCAGCACCTCCTCCGGGTAAATCTGGGCTTTCATGCCGAAAGCGCCGCCTACATCCATGGCGATCACTCTCAAGTTCGGCTCGGGAATGCCCAGAATGCCGGCGACGATCTGCTTCACGTGATGCGGAGACTGGGCGCTTGAACAAAGCGTGTAGCGGGCATCGACGGGATCGCAGTAGGCAAGCACAGTGCGCGGTTCAATGGAATTCGCCGAGGCACGCGGATAATGGATTCCTAGCCTGGTCACGTGCGCCGCATTGGCGAATATGCGATCGACTGCAATGCGATCGCCGCGCTCAAGCTGGAAGCTCACATTGCTCCGGGCTTCGTCCCAGACTTTTGGGGAATCGGCCGTGAGCGCGTCGGCGAGCGTCACCGGCGGCAAGGCTTCGTAATCGACGACCAGACGTTCGCCCGCGTCTTTTGCCTGGTCGAGGGTGTTGGCGACAATCAATGCCACGCATTCACCGACATGGCGCACTTTGCCGGTCGCGAGCACTGGCTGCAGCGGCCGGTAGTACTGGCTGCCCGCTGGCAATGACGGAAAAGCGTGGCACGCCAATGCGCCCAGATTCGCGTTCAATGCGTCTTCTGCGGTGAGTACGGCCAGTACACCGGCTGACGACAAAGCGGCGGCCTTGTCGATGCGGACTATGCGGGCATGAGCTTGTGGGGATCGCACCATATGCGCGTACACCACGTCGGCGATCTTGATGTCGTCGGCGTAATGCCCTTGCCCCGACAAAAAGCGCGCGTCTTCGAGGCGGCGCACCGGTGCGCCTATGCCGGTTTTCGATAGGCTATTCACGGCCGCGGGCCAGCGTGATTCATAGGGGTGAATCGGCTTTGCAATTACTCGCTGCCGGCCGTGAATCCGGAACTGCGGATGACGGGCCCCCAGCGCTCCGTGTCGGCCCTGACCATGGACATGAAATCCTGCGCTGAAAGCTCGCGGATATCCAGCTCGAACTCACGCATCTTCGCTTTGAGCTCCGCCGTCCTGAGCGCCCGCACAACAACATCGTTGTATCGGGCCACCACTTCCGCCGGCGTACCGGCACGCGCAAACAGTCCGTACCAGCCAGAGAAAGACAGCATCGGGGATCCCAGTTCCTTGAACGATGGAACATCGGGCAGGCTCGGTGACCGACCGTCGCCCGTCTGTGCGAGCACTTTAATTTTGCCCGCCTTCACCTGCGGCAGAATCGAACCCAGCGGCAGCACCGCAGCCGGAACATGGCCACCGACGAGGTCGATGATTGCAGGTCCAGTGCCGCGGAACGCCACATGGCTCATGCGCGCGCCGGTGGCTTGCGCGACAAGCACCCCGTGAAAATGCAGATTGGTGCCGGCACCGGCGGTGCCGTACCCGGTCGGCCCTGCCTGACTTTTGGTCCAGCCAATAAAAGCGGGCAGGTCGTTGGCGGGAACCGCTGAGCCAACGGCGAGCGCGATGCGGTAGTCCCCGGTGTGTGCGACCGCGACGAAATCGGTGAGCGGGGAGTAAGCGGGCTTCTTGACCGTATGCGGATAAACGCTGATGTTCGAATCGGCCGTCATCAGCAGTGTGCCGCCGTCGGGAGGAGCGGCGAGCAGCGCTTCGGCTGCGAGCTGCCCGGCAGCGCCGGCACGGGTCTCCACGATAAAAGGTCGTCCCGTAGCTTCTCTCAATTTGTCGGCGAAAATTCTTGCCTGCTGGTCCTGAACGCCGCCAGGGGGGTAGCCGACCAGCACGCGGTACTGGGCTTGTCCGGCTGCGGGCCCTGCAAGCGGTGCCACCGCCAGCGCAAGCGCAGTCACATATAAATTCATTCTTAATGCATGCATGCTTCTCCCTCCTTTAATCCGCTTTCACGCCCGAGCGCTCGACGATGAGCTTCCAGGCGTTGGTTTCGTTGCGCAGACGTTCCTCAACCTCGGCCGGGGAATTGCCACCGCTGATCCAGCCTTGCTCTGTATATCTCCTCTGGATATCCGGATCGGACAGGACCGAGCGGACCTCCCGGGCGAGGCGGCCGACGATATCGCGGTCAGTGGTCCTGGGGGCAGCCAGCCCCCACCAGTTGCTCGCAATCACGCCAGGCGGAACGCCGGCCTCGGCGCTGGTGGGCACCCCGGGCATCACCCTTAAGCGCTCGCTGGCGCCAACGGCCAGTGCCCGCACCTTGCCCGATTTGAACAGGGGGGCGATCGATCCGTAACTGTGTACGATCATCTGAATTTCGTTCGCAAGCAGCGCAACGACAGCCGGTGCATTGCCGCGGAAGGCGATGTGCACCATGCCGGCGCCCATGGCCTCGGAGAGCATGAAGCCGGAAAGATGCGGCACCGTCGCGGGGCCGGGCGAGGCGTAATTCAATTTGCCGCGGTTGGTGCGCGCGTAGGCGGCGAGTTCGGCGTAGGTGCGCGCGGGAAGGTTGTCGTTGACCACCAGCATGTAGGGCGTGTCCGCGATGATGGTGACCGGCGCGAGCGCCTGCTGCGGGTCATAGCCGAGATCCTTGTAGAGAAACTGATCGATGACGAAATTATTGGTGGGTCCCAACAGCAGTGTGTATCCGTCCGGTGCGGACTTCACCACCTCGCGCACGCCGATTTGGCCGCCCGCACCGGTGCGAAAATCGAGCACCATGCTTTGTCCGAGTCGCTTCTCCAGGCCGGGCTGGATGCTGCGGAAAATGATGTCGCCGCTGCCGCCCGCCGCATAGGGAAGAATGACCCTGACCGGTTTGTCAGGGTACGCCGAGGCTGCGGAACCCGCGTACAGAACCGAGGTTGTGAGCAGGATGCCAACCCAATTGAATCGCGACACGTTCTGCCCTTTCGTCAAAGCTGATATCCGAAAATGGTGGCGCCCGTTTGCTTTTCGATTTCGCGTCCGAAACGGTACTTCAGTTCCGGCGCATCGAAGGGCGGCTGCTCGAGTTTCTGATCGTCATCTGAAAACGGTTCGACTTCGAGCACCACGAAGGTATGTCCCGGCACACTGGCCGGCACAGCCTTGTCGAAACCCTGCTCCAGCTCGGCCATGCTCGCGAAAGTGAAGACGCGTTGGAGTCCGCAGCCCCGGGCGATTGCGGCGTAGTCGTTGCCCATCCCATTGGGCAGCGGTGCGTTGAAGGTGGCCCCATAGGCACGGTTGGAGACCAGAAAGTGCGTCAGATTGGGCAGATTCATGTCCCTCTCAACCATCAGCATG
This sequence comes from Bordetella parapertussis, assembly GCA_945897475.1. Classification (GTDB taxonomy): domain Bacteria; phylum Pseudomonadota; class Gammaproteobacteria; order Burkholderiales; family SG8-39; genus 2-02-FULL-62-17. The sequence goes on along the minus strand of CAMDFL010000077.1, from coordinate 14,298 downwards.
CCCGGGTTCATGCAGAAGGCGCCGTCGCCCATGAAGGCCCAGAAGCGATTCTTCGGCAGGGCAGCGGCGAGTCCGGAGGCGAACATGGTCGACAGACTCATCGACGCATCGAGGTAAAAGGTGCGATCGATATCGCGCGTTGCAGCCCACCAGGCCTGACCGGAATTGCCTGCGGAGGTGACTACAAGTTGATCGGCGCGACGCGCGGCGAGAAAACGGAAGCAATCGAGATAGCGCATATTCAGTGTTTCCCTAGCGAAGCAGATCGCGGGTCAGCAGAACCGCTGTCGGGCGCGAGAACGTGCGGCTGTGCCGGTATGCACGACCGATCTGGCCGATATCGTCAGGCCGGTCGATGATGGTGAACGGCATGTCTATGGCGTTCAGCACCGGTTGCAGATACAGGCCGTTCGAGATGTGGTGCTTGTGGTGGTCGCCGAACGCACCACGCATTGTCATCAGCAGCAGCAGCGGGATCTCGTAGCTGTAGTTGATCTTGGTGATGGCGTAGATAACCGTCATGAAGCCGGAGGCCCCCATGAGCGCCACTGAGCCCTGACCGCCCATGTAGGCACCGGCGCACAGGCCGATGGCGGATTCTTCACGATTGACGTGAACGTGACGGAAACGCTCATCACCATCGATATGCTGCAGCAGGTCGCTGATCCAGTTATCGGGCAGGCTCGCCACCAGTTTTATGTCGCATGCCGCCAGCTCATCGGCGATGCGGCGGGCCGTATCCTGGCGCTTCACTGCGCCTGTGGCTTGGTCCATTCGTTATCTCCCATTTATCGTGATGCAGTATACCGGCTCAAACCCTGAGCCGTGGAAACAAGCTTTCGGCGTTGCCGCGTTCTATCGTCCATGCCAGACCACTTGCCGCGGTGGCACATCCCGGTTTTTTTTTCGAAAGCCTAAAAATTCAGTCAGTTGCGATCGACGCCTGCTTATTGGTCCACCTATTTGCCCATTTGATTGACTTCCGAATACTTGAAGTCTAAATTAGTTGGCAGTTGCTAGGAGAGCGAATGCTATGAAAATTATTTGTATCGGCGGCGGCCCGGCAAGCCTGTACTTCGGCCTGCTGATGAAAGCGGCCGACGCCTCGCATGAAGTCCGGGTGGTTGAGCGCAACAGCCGCGATGACACTTTCGGCTGGGGCGTGGTGTTCTCCGACCAGACGCTGGGCCGGCTGCAGGCCTGCGACCCTGTTTCGGCCGCGCAGATCCTCGACGCGTTCAACCACTGGGACGACATCGAGGTGAATATCCGCGGCCGCAAGATCCGCTCCGGCGGCCATGGATTCTGCGGCATCGGGCGCAAGCGCCTGCTCAATATCCTGCATGAGCGCTGCGAGGCTCTCGGCGTGGAACTTGTGTTCGGCAGGGAGGCGACGGATATCGGGGACGATGAAGACGGGGACTATAGCGACGCTGACCTCATCCTCGCGGGCGACGGCCTGAACAGCCAGATCCGCAACAAGTACGCCTCGACCTATCAGCCCGAAATAGATGTGCGCCTGTGCCGTTTCGTCTGGCTGGGCACCCACAAGCTGTTCGAGGCCTTCACTTTTGCATTCGAGGAAACCGAGTGGGGCTGGTTCCAGGCGCATGCCTACCGGTTCGACAGCGACACCTCTACCTTTATCGTTGAGACACCGGAGGATGTCTGGCGCGGCGCCGGTCTGGACAGGATGGGCAAGGAGGAGGGAATTGCCTTCTGCGAGCGGCTGTTCGCAAAGTATCTGGACGGCCACGCGCTGATGTCGAACGCGTCCCACCTGCGCGGCTCCGCCCAGTGGATCCGCTTCCCGCGCGTGGTGTGCAGCACCTGGGTGCACCACAACGGGCATGCGCCCGTGGTGCTGATGGGGGACGCCGCGCACACGGCGCATTTTTCCATCGGCTCCGGCACCAAGCTCGCGCTTGAGGATGCCATCGAACTCGCGGCATGTATCGGCAGGCAACCGCATGATCTCGGCGGCGCTCTCGCGGAGTACCAAGCCGTGCGCAGCATCGAGGTGTTGCGCATTCAGAACGCCGCGCGCAACTCCACCGAATGGTTCGAGAACGTCGCGCGCTACGTCCACCTGCCCCCTGAGCAGTTCGCGTATTCGCTGCTGACGCGCAGTCAGCGCATCTCACACGAAAACCTGCGGCTGCGCGACAGGCGCTACGTAGAGGGCTACGAAGACTGGCTGGCCGGGCGCGCGGGCATGCCGCGCGCGCCCGAACGCGGGCCGGTTCCGCCCATGTTCACGCCGTTCACCTTGCGCGCGGTGACGCTCAAGAATCGTGTCGTCGTCTCGCCGATGGCGCAGTACTCGGCCGCTGACGGCGTCCCTGGGGATTACCATCTGGTGCACCTGGGCGCCCGCGCCATGGGCGGCGCCGGCCTGGTGTTCGCCGAGATGACCTGCGTGTCGGCTGATGCGCGCATCACGCCGGCATGCCCGGGGCTGTACACGCCGGGGCAGCGCGACGCGTGGCAGCGCATCGTGAGCTGGGTGCACCGCGAGAGCAACGCGAAGATCGCGATGCAGCTTGGCCACGCTGGCGCGAAGGGGTCGACGCGGGTGATGTGGGAAGGGATCGACCGGCCGCTTGCCTCGGGCAACTGGCCGCTGATTTCCGCCTCGCCGCAGCAGTACCTGGACGGCGTGAGCGATTGGTCGCGCGCCATGACTCGCGCCGATATGGACCGCGTGCGCGATGATTTCGTTCGTTCGGCGCGCTGGACAGCCGAGGCCGGCTTCGACTGGCTCGAGCTGCACTGCGCGCACGGCTACCTGCTGTCGTCGTTCATCTCGCCTCTGACCAACCGGCGCACCGACGAATACGGCGGCAGCCTCGCGAACCGGCTTCGCTATCCGCTGGAAGTTTTCCAGGCGCTGCGCGAAGTCTGGCCGCAGCACCTTCCCATGTCGGTGCGCATTTCGGCGCACGACTGGGTCGAGGGCGGCATCACTCCCGATGACGCGGTGCAGATCGCGCGCGTTTTCAAGGAGGCCGGCGCCGACATGATCGACTGCTCCTCCGGACAGGTGAGCAAGCGCGAAAAGCCGGTCTACGGGCGCATGTTCCAGACCCCCTTCGCCGATCGCATCCGCAACGAAGCGGGTATAGCCACCATCGCCGTGGGCGCGATAAGCGAGGCCGACCACGTGAACAGCATCATTGCCGCGGGCCGCGCCGACCTGTGCGCCGTGGCGCGCCCGCATCTGGCCAATCCTGCCTGGACATTGATGGAAGCCGCGAAGATCGGCTACCTGGACGTGGATTGGCCGGTACAGTACCGCGCCGCCAAGAGCCAGCTCGAGCGCAACCTGGAGCGCGAGCGCTCCATGAGCGCCCAGGCGGGCGGCCAATCCGCGCTGGTGCAGGCCAACAACGCGCTGGGGGTGTGATGGCTGAGCCCCGCGCCCCGCTTCAGGGCCGGCATGCGGTAGTCACCGGCGCCGCGCGCGGCATCGGTGCGGCGATTGCCCGCGCGCTTGCCGCGCAAGGCGCGCAGCTCACACTCATGGGCAGGCACCCGGATGCGTTGCAGACAGTCGCGGACAAGTTGCCTCGCTGCGCCGCTGCTTCGCATCAGATCGTGACGCTCGATGTCGCGGATGCCGTGTCTGTGCCGCGCGCATTCGCCCAGGCACGGGCGCGCAGCGGCCGCGTCGCTATCCTGATTAATAACGCGGGACAGGCGGAAAGCGCGCCATTCGCGAGGACGACGCTCGATTTGTGGCAGCGCATGCTCGCGGTCAACTTGACGGGTAGCTTTCTGTGTGCGCAGGAGGTGTTGGCTGACATGCTCGAACAAGGTTGGGGCAGGATCGTCAATGTCGCCAGCACTGCCGGGCTGAAGGGCTATGCCTACGCATCGGCGTACGCCGCCTCGAAGCACGGCGTGGTGGGACTTACGCGCTCGCTGGCATTGGAGACGGCCGGCAAGGGCGTCACCGTCAATGCTGTATGCCCCGGCTATACCGATACCGAGCTGCTGCGCGAGAGCATCGCCAGCGTAGCGGCGCGCACCGGTCGCAGTGCAGAGGATACGCGAGCGAAGTTTGCTTCGGCCAATCCCCAGGGCCGCCTGGTGCAGCCCGATGAGGTGGCGGATGCCGTGCTGTGGCTGTGCTTGCCCGGGGCGGTGGCGGTCACCGGACAGTCGCTTTCCATCTCGGGTGGGGAGGTCATGTGAAGCGCCCGCCCTCGACTCTAAAGCTGGTGCCGCCGTTGAACGAGCACAGTATCGGGCTTGAAGCGCGCGCCGGCTCAGACGACCATATGGCGCTCAGGGTGTGGTTGCGTCTGCTGTCGTGCAGCACCCAGATCGAGAACGAAATTCGCAAGCGCCTGCGCACGCGCTTTGGCATGACCTTGTCCCGGTTCGACTATCTAGCGCAGTTGCACCGCCATCCGAAGGGTCTGCGCATGAACGCGTTGTCGCGCAATCTCATGGTCACCGGGGGGAGCGTAACCGGCCTCACCGACGAGCTCGAAAAAGACGGACTGGTGGTGCGTGGACCCTCCCCTGATGATCGGCGCTCCTTCCTGCTGTGCTTGACCGGCGAGGGCAGGCGCGTCTTCGAGCGTATCGCCGCGGAGCACGAGACCTGGGTAATTGAATTTTTTTCCGACATGCGACTCACTGAGCGCAAGGCGTTCTACGGACTACTGGGATCCATTCGCGCCAACATGGCGGCGCGGCAGGCGCAGGCCAACATCGACAGCGAGGAACCATGAGCCCTTCATCCGACACATCCGCGCTGGACCCGGCGCTGGCCGCGGCGAACCGCACCGACCTCGCGGGTTATGCCGCGCTGCATTTCGGCTGGGCGGTGTTCGAGCGGGTTGGCACCATCACGCTCAACCGCCCCGAACGCAAGAACCCGCTCTCTTTTGACTCTTACGCCGAGTTGCGCGATCTGTTCCGCGATCTGCGCTACGCGCAGGACGTGAAGGCCGTGGTCATTTGCGGCGCCGGCGGCAACTTCTGCTCAGGGGTTGATGTGCACGAGATCATCGGCCCGCTGGTCGGCCTCGCGGCGCCCGAACTGCTGATGTTCACGCGCATGACCGGGGAATTGGTAAAGGCCATGCGCGCCTGCCCGCAACCCATTGTCGCGGCGATCGACGGGGTGTGCGCCGGTGCGGGCGCCATCGTGGCGATGGCATCCGACCTGCGTTTGGGCACGGCACGCAGCAAGACGGCGTTCCTGTTCAACCGCGTGGGACTGGCGGGCTGCGACATGGGCGCCTGCGCCATCCTGCCACGCATCATCGGGCAGGGCCGCGCCAGCGAACTGCTTTATACCGGGCGCTTCCTGGGCGGCGAGGAAGCGCTGCAATGGGGCTTCCTCAACCGGCTGGCCGAGCCCGAGCGCGTGCTCGCGGATGCGGCGGCGCTGGCGCGCGAGCTGGCGCACGGCCCCACTTTCGCGCACGGCATCACCAAGACCATGCTGCACCAGGAATGGAATATGGGGATCGACCAGGCCATAGAAGCAGAAGCCCAGGCGCAGGCGCTGTGCATGACCACAGGCGACTTCGCCCGTGCCTATCACGCCTTCGTCGCCAAGCGCACCCCGGCGTTCGAAGGGGATTGACGCCCGCATGAGCGACAAGCGTTATCTGGACTGGCCGTTTCTTGAGCCGCGCCATCGCGAGCTTGAGCACGCGCTTGACGCCTGGGCGACCAACCATATCGCGGACGATCACGACGGCGATGTGGACGCCCGTTGCCGCACTCTGGTGCGGCTGCTCGGCGATGGCGGTTGGCTCCGTCACGCAGTGGCCGGTACCGGCTACGGCGGCTCGCAGGAGTCCATCGACACCCGCGCCATCTGTTTGATACGCGAGACGCTTGCGCGTCATTCCGGCCTGGCCGACTTCGCCTTTGCCATGCAGGGACTCGGATCGGGCGCGCTCTGCCTGCAGGGCAGCGCGGTACAAAAAGCCGCCTGGCTTCCAAAGGTGGCGCGCGGTGATGCCATCGCCGCCTTTGCACTGTCGGAACCCGAGGCAGGCTCCGACGTGGCCGCGCTGCAATGCGCTGCACGCCTGGACGGTAGAGGCTATGTGCTCGATGGCGAGAAGACCTGGATCTCCAACGGGGGCATTGCCGATTTCTACGTGGTGTTTGCACGCTCCGGCGAGGCGCCCGGCGCACGCGGCATTTCCGCCTTCATCGTCGAGTCGGGCACACCGGGGTTCGAAATCGCCGAGCGCATCGAGGTGATCGCCCCGCATCCGCTGGCGCGCCTGCGCTTCGAAAACTGTCGTGTGCCGGCCGCCAATCTCATCGGCGCGCCCGGCGAAGGCTTCAAGATCGCCATGCGCACGCTGGATGTTTTTCGCACCTCGGTGGCGGCGGCGGCGCTCGGTTTTGCCCGGCGCGCGCTTGACGAAGGCCTGCAGCGCGCGGCGTCACGCAGGATGTTCAACCAGACGCTGGCCGACTTTCAGCTCACCCAGGCGAAGCTGGCGCAGATGGCCACCACCGTCGACAGCGCGGCGCTGCTCACCTACCGCGCGGCCTGGATGCGTGACCAGGGCCACGCGGTGACCCGCGAGGCCGCCATGGCGAAGCTGTGCGCGACCGAGGGCGCGCAACAGGTCATCGACGCAGCGTTGCAGATCTGGGGCGGCCTCGGGGTGGTGAGCGGGCAGCCGGTCGAACGCTTGTACCGGGAGATTCGCGCGCTGCGTATTTATGAGGGCGCCAGCGAAGTGCAGCAGCTCATCATCGCGCGCGAGCTGCTGAAGGAGCTCCGGGCGCCGGGCGCTATGACTGAAGCAAAGGTCCAACCGGAGGCACTGCCATGAAGACTACCGCGCACGTAGATACTTTTGCGTTCGAACGCCTGCCGCCGGCGCACATGCAGCCCGAGTTTCTTTTCGATCTGCCCGAGCTCGAGTTTCCGCCGATATTGAACTGCGCAACCGAGCTGCTCGACCGGCGCGTGTCCTCAGGTGAGGGCGCGCGTCTGTGTTTGCAGGCGCCCGGCGGAATGCGCTGGACTTACGCCGAGCTGCAGGAAAAATCCAACCGCATCGCCCATGTGCTGGTGCGCGACATGGGCCTGGTGCCGGGCAACCGCGTGCTTCTGCGCGCGCCCAACAACCCGATGCTCGCGGCGTGCTGGTTCGCCGTGATGAAGGCGGGCGGCATCGCTGTGGCCACCATGCCGCTGTTGCGTGCCAAGGAATTGCGCGAGATCATCGACAAGGCGCAGGTGAGCCACGCGCTGTGCGACCACTCGCTGGCCGCGGAGCTGCGCACGGCTGCCGCGCAATGCGCAGTTCTGCGCCGCATCGGCTACTTTCACGACGACAGTCCCGGCGGCCTTGAGGCTGCCATGACGCGGCATCCGGCCGCCTTCGAGAACGTAAAGACCTTTGCGCAGGACACCTGCATACTAGCGTTCACCTCTGGCACCACCGGATCCCCCAAGGCCACCATGCATTTTCACCGCGACGTGATGGCGATCTGCGCCTGCTGGCCGCGGCATGTTCTGAAGGCAGAGCCGGAAGATATTTTCATGGGCAGTCCGCCGCTTGCTTTCACCTTCGGGCTGGGCGGGCTGGTGTTGTTTCCGATGAGTATCGGTGCATCCACGGTACTGCTCGAGAAAGCGAGCCCTCCCATGCTGCTCGAGGCGATACCCCGGTTCGGTGCCACGGTACTGTTTACTGCGCCGACCTCGTATCGTGCAATGGCCGCCGACGCCGGGCGGCTGCGACTCTCGAAGCCGCATGGGGGTACGCTGCGCAAGTGCGTCTCGGCGGGCGAGGTGTTGCCGGCCGCGAACCGCGCGTTGTGGAAGCAACACACCGGCATCGAGTTGATCGACGGCATCGGCTCCACTGAATTGCTGCACATTTTTGTTTCGGCCGATGAGGTCACAGCGCGCCCCGGGGCGACCGGGATCGCGGTCCCTGGTTACCAGGCTTGCGTGATGAGCGAAGACGGCCAGCTCATGGCGCCGGGCACACTGGGCATGCTCGCGGTCAAGGGACCGACGGGATGCCGTTACCTCGACGACGCGCGCCAGGCCAATTACGTGCGCGGCGGCTGGAATTACACCGGCGATGCTTACGTGATGGACGCGCAAGGCTACTTCCATTTTCAGTCGCGCACCGACGACCTGATCATCTCCTCGGGTTATAACATTGCGGCCGCGGAAGTGGAGGACTCGCTGCTCGCGCATCCGGCGGTGGCCGAATGCGCGGTGATCGGCGTCCCCGATGAAGCGCGCGGTCAGATCGTCAAGGCGTTCGTGGTGTTGCGCGAAGGCCACGCTCCTTCGGAGGTGCTGGCGAAGGCCCTGCAGGATTTTGCCAAGAGCAGCATCGCACCCTATAAATATCCCCGCGCCCTGGAGTTCACGGCCCAATTGCCGCGGACCGAAACCGGGAAGCTGCAGCGATTCAGGCTGCGCGGTTCGGCCGCGTGAGCGCGGCTTTCACTACTGGAGAAGTTGCATGAAAGTACTGCTTCCTGCCGGCTGGCCGCGCCCGAAGGGCTACGCGAACGGTGTGACGGCCAATGGCCGCATGGTGTTCGTTGCCGGCATGATCGGATGGGATGCCGAAGGCCGCTTTCACACCGATGACCTCGCGGGGCAGGCGCGCCAGGCTCTTGAAAATGTTATTGCTGTGCTCGCCGAGGCGGGCGCCCGGCCCGAACATATCGTGCGCATGACCTGGTACGTTACCGACAAGCGCGAATACCTCGCGGGGCAGAAGAAAATCGGCGCAGCATTCCGGGAGCTGATTGGCTGCTTCAACGCAGCGATGACGGCAGTGGAAGTCTCCGCCCTGATGGAAGATCGCGCCAAGGTCGAGATCGAGGCCACCGCGGTCATACCGGATTAATGCGGTGAGCTTCGATCCGAATGCCGCGCGGTTCACGCTCGCCGTGGTCGGCGCCGGCGTGATGGGCCGCGGCATTGCGCAAATCGCGGCGCAAGCCGGCCTCGATGTGCGCCTCTTCGACGCTCAGTCGGGTGCTGCTGCGCGCGCGCGCGCGGCTGTTGACAACACGCTCGCGGGGCTCCAAGCCAAAGGCCGCATCTCCGGCGCTGCGCGCGCACAGGCGATTGACCGCATCACCATGGCCGAAAGTCTTTCTGCGCTCGCAGGCGCGCAGGTGGTAATCGAGGCCATCGTCGAAGACCTGGCTGCCAAACAGGCGCTGATGCGCGACCTCGAAAAGGAGCTGGATGGCGACTGCGTGATTGCCACCAACACCTCGTCTCTCTCCGTGACGGCGATCGCCTCGGTCTGCTTGCGCCCGCAACGCGTCGCGGGCTTCCACTTCTTCAATCCCGTTCCGCTTATGAAACTGGTGGAAGTGATCGATGGCCTGCGCACCGATCCCGCCGTGAGCGAGGCGCTGCTTGCGCTGGGCAGACGCATGGGACACACGGCGGTTCGCGCGAAAGACACGCCGGGCTTCATCGTGAATCATGCTGGCCGCGGTTACGGCACCGAGGCGCTGCGGCTGCTGGGGGAGAATATTGCAGGGCACGCCGTGATCGACGACATCCTGCGGGGGCAGGCAGGATTCCGCCTCGGACCTTTCGAGCTTTTCGACCTGATAGGGCTGGATGTCTCGCATCCGGTGATGGAATCGATCTATCACCAGTATTACGAGGAGCCGCGCTTCCGCCCTTCGGTGCTGGCGGCTCAGCGCCGGGCGGCAGGGCTGTTGGGGCGTAAGAGCGGCGAGGGCTTCTACCGTTACGAACAGGGCCAGGCGGTGAAGCCGCCCGCTGTCGCGCCACCGACGGCGCGGCCAGCGTCGGTGTGGGTGAGCCGTGCGGAGCCTGTACTCGGGGAGGCGGCTGTGGACCTGTTGCGCTCCCTCGGCACGGAACTGGAAAAAGGCGAGCGCCCGGGCGCGAATGCGCTGTGCGTGGTAACGCCACTGGGAGAAGACGTGACGCATTGCTGCGTGCAACAGCAGCTGGATCCCGCGCGTACCGTGGCACTGGACCTTCTGTTTCCCAATGACCGGCATCGGACACTGATGCTTTCACCGCTGACTCGTGCCGCGGTGCGTGACCAGGCACACGGCATGCTCGCCGCAGACGGGGTGCGCGTGAGCGTGGTGCGAGACAGCTGCGGGTTGGTGGCGCAGCGCGTGCTGGCCGTGATTGTCAACATCGGCTGCGATATTGCTCAGCAGGGAATCGCCACGCCCGAGGACATCGACCGTGCGGTTATGCTGGGACTGGGATATCCGCACGGGCCGCTGGCCTGGGGTGACCGCCTCGGCGCGGCGACTGTGTTGCGCATATTGGAGCGTTTGCTTCAGGCGACGGGCGATCCACGCTACCGCTCGTCTGCGTGGCTGCGCCGGCGCGCGCAACTCGGCATTTCTCTGAGCACGCCGGAGGCGGCGATCTAATGCAGATTCAAGCGGGAATCTTGAACAGCTTTCGCGCGTTGCCCTCGAAGATCGAGTGTTTCTGCTCCTTGCTCAGCCAGTCGAACGATTCGATGGTCGGCCGGATGTCGTCGAAAGTGCGCCCTGTATCCGGATTGACCGACGAGCCGACGCCCGGGCACTCCGCGCCGAACAGGCAGCGATCCGCTCCCACGGTCTCGATCAGCAGGCGCAGCGCGCCCTCCGAGTAAAGCACAGTGTCGTAGTAGAGCTTGCGAACGCCGTCGAGAAAGCGCTCGCCGGGCCCGCTGTGCATGATGGTGCTCGATTGGAAGCGTCCGATCTGGTAGGGGATTGCGCCGCCGCCATGCGAGATGACAATTTTCAGGGTGGGGAAGTCCTTGAGCACGCTGGAGCTGACCAGCCCGTAGACCGCGGTGGTCTCCTCGTTGATGAAATTGAGCGTGTAGGGCTGTCGGCTGGCCCATGATCCCGTGGCATGGATGTGCGCGGGCACGTCCAGTTCGCACAGCTTCTCATAAAGTGGGTACCAGTAGCGGTCGCCCATCGCTGGCGGCTGGGTGCCGCTGTTTTCGTAAGGATCGGGATTCAATAGACAACCCTTGAATCCGAGTTGTTTCACACAGCGCTCAAGCTCGGGAAGCACGCGCTCGATCGGCTCACCTGCCGCCTGCGGCAAGCCCCCGATACCCACGAACTGCCCCGGGAACAGCTGCGTCTGCCGGTGAATAATGTTGTTGGTTTCTTCGGTGAACCAGTGCACCACGATTTCGGGCTTAGCACTATGCATCATCTGAAACGGACGCGGTGAGAGCAGCTGCTTGTCCGTTCCCAGCTTTTTCAGCATGTCGAGGTGTCCGACCGGGGCCATTTCCTTCTTGTTGGCGGCGGCGCGAATCTCGTCGTCGCTGACGTTGACCTTTCCCTTGCCGTGAAGTCCACGGTGCGAAAGTATCAGTGCTTTATAGGCCCACAGCTCAGCCGGCGCGCTGACGTGACCGTGGCAATCAATAATCATTCCATTCCTTTATAGGATTTTGCGGGGCAACAGGATGATGCCAGAGTTTTCTGCATCACTTGAATTTCACACGGTCACCAGCGGAACACCCTCGCGGGCTAGCATGCCGTCCTTCATCGCATCCTGAAACGACACCTCGGGTGGCAGCACCATCGCTACCGAGCGCACGCGATGCGTGGCGGGATCCACGCCCGGCGGCTGACCGCCGTGCTTCACGACCTCTGCTGCTTTGAGCAGGCTCTGGCGCGCCATCACAACGCCGCGGTCGGTGGGAACCAGATGTTCTATGGTGTGATCGGCAATCGGCCCAATACTCTCCTGCATGGCGCAGTCCTGATTGGCTACGCCAATGATGCCGCTGTACGTAATGCGCGCTTTCTGCGCCTTGCGGTCCATCATGTAGTTGTTGCGATGGTTGCGTACCGGGATATAGGTGCCGGGAATAAGCTCGGTGTGCACCCCCGCGCCGTCTTTCATCGCTTCGAGCTCGGGTTCGGTCAGCGCGCGCAGCGGATGGTAGTCATAGTTCCATGCCCAGCAGTGTTCATCGTCTATGGGCACCCAGAAATGTCCGCGCGTCGGATTTTCCCCGCGCGGCGGGATGTTGGTGAAGCAGGGCATCACCCACTGCGTGACGCGCCAGTAGAAGTTGCCATGGTCGGCTTTGCGTCGCGCCCCGATGTACAGACCTCCCGGGGACTCCACCACTTCGAATTTCACCTGGTGGTCCGTCAAAGTGTAGCGGTTGCCGTCCAGCGCGCTTTTGGAAAGCGGGTCGGTCTCGACCGAGCCGCTGTGCAGAAAACCGACATGGCTGGAGTCAATGCCGCCCTCCATGGCCTGCAGGTAGTTGCACTCCTGCAGGCGTTTGGAGAGGTAGCGTTGCTCAGGCTCAACCAGCGCGAACTCGAATTCCGGCAGCGGCGGCTGCAGTTGGGGCGGTCCCATATAGGTCCACAACACGCCGCCGCGTTCGACCAGTGGATAGGAGGTCAGCTTGATCTTCCTGCTGTAGCTCGCTTCGCCAGGATCGGAAGGTATTTCCAGGCACTGCCCGGTGACGTCGTACTTCCAGCCGTGATAAGGGCAACGAATGCCGCCTTCCTCATTGCGGCCATACCAGAGGGATGCGCCGCGGTGCGCGCAGGCCTCACCGATGAGGCCCAACGCGCCGGCAGTATCGCGAAACGCAAGCAGGCGCTCCGACAGGAGCTGCACCCGCACCGGCTCGCCGTCTGGCTCCGCGAGTTCCTCTGACATCAGCGCCGGCAGCCAGTAGCGGCGGAACAGATCGCCCATTGCCGTGCCTGGCCCGGTCGAAACGAGCAGCTTGTTCTGCGTGCGCACGCGGGATTTGCTCGTGGTGTGGGTGCCATTGCTCATGGTCTTGGTGCCTTTGCTCATGGCATCGTCCTTGGTTGGGTGCGGGATGATTTGGCCGGCTCGTAGTCGATGCGTTTGTTCGGCCCGCGCCGGTCAATCGATTCGGCCTGAAGGATCTCCAGCGTCTCGGGTCCGACGCTCTCGAACCAATAAGGTACGTTGCGCGGCACGAATACGCCTTCGTGCGGGCCGAATTCGCCAATCAGCTCGTGCCCCTTTCCGTAGAACCGCGCGCGGCCTTTCAAGACGAACCACAGTCCGTCCATGCCGGTATGCGCGTGCAAGTTGTTCTCCCCGCCCTCCCGGATGACCTGCACGGCGCAGAACATGATGTCGCTGCGCGCGAGGCCGACCAGGCGCTTTGGCCTGTTCTCATCAGGCAAGGTGTACTTGAATGTCCGCACGGATGTCTCCGGCGTGTCGGGTGTGGCGCTTTCGTCCGTTGAGACCGGTTGTTGCATGGTCGCTCCTGTGTGTCGGGTCATTTAAGATAAGGCGCGAGGATGGCAATCTCGGCGAGGAAGAACCTGGTGAATTCTGCCGAGCTCATGGTGGCGGTCTCGAAGTTGCCGTCGGCAAACGCCTTCTTCACCTCCGGCGCCGACAGGGCGCGGTTCATGGTGGCGTTGATCCTCTCAGTCAATGCTGGGGGGAGCCCCGGCGGGCCCGACACGCCGAACCATGAAGATCCGGTGAGCTTCGGGTAGCCGGCTTCGGCGAACGTGGGCACGTCGGGAAAGGCAGGCACGCGACGGAAGGAGCTGATCGCAATGGGCCTGAATTTCCTGGCCTCCAGCATTGGCCTGGCGGAACTGAGCGTCATGCCTGCAGCGGAGAGGCGGTTACCCAGCAGGTCCGCGATGGCCTGATTGGCGCCTTTGTACGGAATGTGCACCATCTTCGCGCCGGTGGTTTCGCGCAGTTGCTCACCCACAATATGGCTGCGTGTGCCCAGGCCGGGCGATCCCCAGCTGATCCCGCTTTGCTGGGAATTGGCGTAAGCGATGAGCGACTTGATGTCGGTTGCCGGCACCGATGGGTTCACCGCGAACACCACCGGAACACCGCCGAAATAGGCGATGTGCGTGAAATCCTTGGCCGGGTCGAGCGCGTTCGGATTCTCCGCCGATGGCACGACGTGCCCGCCGACGCCGTGCACCAGCAGCGTATAGCCATCGGCCGGGGCCCGCACCATCGCCTGCGTGCCGATCAACGCGCCCCCGCCCGCAATGTTCTCCACGACGAAAGACTGCTTCAGATCTTCTTCGAGCTGGTGGGTGACTCGCCGCGCCAGCACGTCGGCCGCGCCGCCCGGGCTTGAAGGAACTATGATCCTGACTGCTTTTTGCGGCCAGACAGTCTGCGCCTGCGTTCCTGCGGCACCAAGCATGCCAAGCAAGGCGATTGCTTTTCCGACGCGACGAATGATCGTATTCACTGGACTAATCCTTGCGCAAAGACATCGTTGAATTCCGCGTTAACGC
>CAMDFL010000076.1 GCA_945897475.1 Bordetella parapertussis | reverse complement strand
ACCGTAGTTAGCCAGTCGCGACTGGCTGATTTTCGAGCAACCGGCGAGTGGGCGGCGGCCCGATACCGGCGAGGACACGCTTGAGATGGTCGCACACGAGAGATTCCAGACCGTGTTGGAATTGAACTGCTCCGCAGCTTGGTTGACCCAACCCTGAAGCAAGGCAGATACCGTCCTTGCGATCGGACTGCACAAAGGCCAGCAATTGTTGGCCGTTGTCATCGCCCTCATCCGCGACCTAGCCTTTGAATGGCCGACGCAACACCACCACGCGCCGGCTCGCCTGCCACCCGGGTGAGCGCGAGCTCGCCGTCCTTGCCCCCCAGCCCTGGCCAGCGTCGCTCCAATACGACTGTCCAAACAGTTTGCCGATGTAAGGCAAGCCAACTCAAATATCGGAACTCAAACGGCGTCGGGCTGCTTGTCCGGTGCCGCCGCGGCGAATTCAGGCAGTGCATTGCAGGCAGCGTCGATTTTCACCAGTGTCGGACAGCCAGACAAATCCGATTTGTATCGGCGCGCATTGAACAGCTGTGGTACCAGGCAAATGTCGGCCAGTCCTGGCCGCTCGCCCATGCAGAAATCGCCTTTGCTGGGCTGCGCGGTGATAAGTGATTCCATCGCGGCGAGGCCGGACTCCACCCAATGGCGGTACCAGGTTTTGACCGCTTCCTCGTCCTGTCCCATCTTTTCCTTCAAATAGGTCAGCGGAGCGAGATTGTTCAAGGGATGGATGTCGCAGGCGATCAACTGCGCCAGGGCGCGCGCGCGCGCGCGGCCGATAGCGTCACCCGGCAGGAAGGCGGGTTGCGGATGGGTTTCGTCCAGGTATTCGATGATGGCAAGCGATTGGGTGAGAATCGTTCCCCCGACATCGAGCGAGGGCACTCTCGCCTGGGGATTCAATGCGCGATAGTCGGGACGGAACTGATGGCCGCCGTCCTTGGTGAGATGTATCGGAATGGATTGGTAATCGAGCTTTTTCAATCGCAGCGCGATACGCACACGGTAGGCCGCCGAGCTGCGAAAAAAATCGTAGAGCTTCATCATCGAATTCACCGTTCAAAAATCAGTAGGAAACGCGAACGTTTAACAATGCCTGGCGTTTCTCGGTCTTGATCACGTTCAACGCGCGTTGAATCGCTCCCGGAAGATCGGCGCCGCTCTCGACATTTTCCGCCCAACCGCGGCTTGCTTCACAAATTTTGGCGAAGTCGGGTGCCGGAGAGAGCGAGGTAATCGGCAGAACTCCAAGTTTGGAAGCCTCCCCTTTTGGATAAACTGCCAACGCCGCCCGGCGTACCGCGTTCCAGATACCGTTATTCATAACCACAATTAGGATAGGCAAGTCCAGGGCTTCGGACACTTGATGACAGGCCACCGGGTTGGCGAACAGGTAACACCCATCGCCAACGCTGGCCACCACCTGGCGATTGCGATCAGCCAGCTTCGCGCCCAGGGCCGCGGGGAATCCCCAACCCAAGCCACCGGAGAACGCCGGCGTGAGCATGCGATTAGGCGCATCGGCGTCCATATGATCGATATCCGCGCCCAGTTCACTGACGTGGATGGCGTCCTTGTCCAGCGCATCGGAAATGCAGCGACTGACGAACGCCGGAGTCATTGGAGAACCGTTGCCGCTCATCGCCTTCTTGCGGGCTTGATCACGTCTATCTTTGTTCTTCGCGGCAATTGATGCGTGGCGCAGCTTGGTGTCAGTGTTGAGCGTCGCCATTTCTTCACCAAGCATTGTGATCGCGGCAGCCGGTGAACTGGTGATTGCCAGATCATTCTGGAAGCTATGCACCATATAGCGTGAGAACAGCGGATCGGCGCCGATGTGTATCACCTTGGCGCCCGGACCGGGCTGGTGGTTGCGCTGTATCCATGGCACTTGCGAGTCGATCACCAGGATGACATCAGCCTCGGGCAACCACGGCACCCAGTTGAAGCCACAATGCATCGGGTGATCGGTGGGCAGCACGTTGCGATTGGCCCATGGTTCAAACACCGGCAAACCGAAGTCGGAAGCCAACTTCGATAAAGCACGGCTGGTATTGCCCGCCGGATCGCCACGCTGACAAATCACCACTGGATTTTTCGCCTTGGCCAACATCGCGGCAGCCTCGCGAATCGCACCGGGGTCCGGCTGGGCCGGGGTAGGCACGACTTGTCTGGGGCGTCCGGCGGACCAGTTATCCGCCATGGCTTCGGCCAGCGGCTCGCGCGGCAAGGACAGGAACACCGGCCCGCGAGGTTCAGTCATGGCAATCGCGTAGGCGCGATCAACCAGGTTTTCAATTTGCTCGCCGTAGCGAAGCTCGTAATCCCATTTCACAATTTCGCGAATCATGGCGCTCTGGTCGCGCATTTCCTGCCCGTATTGAATCGGCGACATGCGCGAACCCAGGCGCTGGTGCTCAGTCAAGGGCGTGCGTCCTGCGATCATCACCAATGGAATGTTTTCGGCCGCCGCATTCAACAAACCCATGATGCAATTGGCCAAGCCCACATTGACGTGCACCATTACAGCCTGCGCCTTGCCGGTGGCTAGGTAATAGCCATGCGCCATCGCCACCGCCGCCGTTTCATGCGGAATGATCAGCGGCTGCGGCATCTCCAATCCTTTGGCCTCGCCCACCACATAGCCTTCGATGACCGGCGCGAAATCGGTGCCGGCGTTGGCGAATAAATAATCAATCCCATTTGCTTTCAGACGAGTCAACAGCGCTTCAGCGGCGATTGCGGGCGGGAATGGGGTAGTCATGATCGTGTCCTTAGAAGTGGTTTATTACGAATATTTTCCGGATTGCGCTGCGTGGTCACCGACTCGATAAAAGATGTTGGAAACCAGCTCGAAGGGAGCGAACTATAGCCGATGTCGCTCCCGGATTCAGCCTGGTTTAGCGTGCGAATTAACCCGTATCATTGCCCCCCAACGTAAAAATCCCCCAATAAATCATGAACTCACATAAACACATCGTCATCGTAGGCGCCGGCGCTATTGGCGGGCTATACGCCGCCTACCTGGCTAAAGTGGCGAACGTCTCGGTGATCGACCTCAATCGAGCGCATGTCCAGACCATTCGAGAACAGGGTCTGGCCCTTGCCGGCCTTACCCAGTCGGTGACGCATCTCGATGCCTATGCCAGCGCGGAAGAGATGGGGAAGAAGAAAATCGATGCGATCATCATCCTGGTCAAGTCCCAAGCCACCGAAGCCGCGTTCAAATCGGTAGAGCCTTTCATCGAAGGCAAACCGGTGCTGGTAACTTTTCAAAATGGCATGGGCAACGATGAATTATTGGAAAGAATCACCGCGCTCGATGTCGCCCATGGTGTTTCATTCGAAGCCGCGCGTTACGACGGCCCCGGCAAGGTTCACCATTTGGTGCACGGGGAGTGCTCTTGGATCGGCCCTTCGCGCGGATCGCTCGAATCGGTAGCCTGGCTGGGTGAGTTGATGGACCAATCCGGCCTGCCCACAAAATCCGCCGCCGATCCGAGCGGCGCCATCTGGGGTAAATTCATATTCAACAGCATCATGAACCCGATAGGGGCGCTGGTAATGGGCGTCAACGCGGCGCGCTATAACGTCACCGAAGTATGTGATCTCATCGACGCCATGACCATCGAAGCACTGGCAGTTGCCAAGGCATTGGGAATCTCCATTCCCTACGATCCGATGGCGTTCGTGAAGAAAACACGCTCGGGTGAGCTCGCCATCACCAAGCATGGTGGCTCCATGGCTCAGGACATTGCCGCCGGGCGCGAAACAGAGATCGATGGACTAACAGGTTACCTGGTTCGACGGGCAAAAGAGCTTGGCGTAGCTGTGCCCACCTGTGAAGCCATCTATCGCATCATGAAAGGCTTGGACTACGCCGCGCGCCTGAAGCGCGAAGGCAAATAAGCCCAAAAAAAACGACACCAACCATTGGCCGGTGCCGTCGATATTCCGATGTAATTTAAGCCTGATCCCAGGCGCGATTGTCCACCGTGTTTTCATAGGTTGCGCCCGGCGGAACCAGGCCCCAGCCAAGTGTCCAGTTGTAGTTGTCGCTGAAGCGCTCGCGCGTGTAGGGAACCGGCGGCGCGTTCAGAATCCGCCACATTTTCAGATCCTTCATGGTGATCAGTCCGCCGGCTTCCTCGAGTATGTAGTGGGCGTGCTTCTCGGGATTCTTCTGAATCGCTTCGGCGGCATGCGCCTCGGCGCGGAACATCTTGGCGAGCGTCGCGCCATCCATTTCGTCGCCGGCTGCTTCGCTGCGTGTTGAGCGCGATTCAATCAGGATGCGGCACCCTTGAGCTTCGGCCACGCTGATCCAGGGCTCCTGCAGACTTGCCGCTTTGACCTTGCCGGCGCGCAGCGCTTCGAGTCGCTCGCGATGGGTGCCGTGGTTGGCGATCTTGATTTCCTCGCGCTTGATGAAACCTTCCAACATTTTCAACATGGTGAAATGCGAACCGTTGAACTCGCTCACCGCGATAGGCTCGTTCTTGAGCTGCTCGGGCTCGTAGATACCGTATTTGGGATGGGTGACAATGGCGAAGCTCGACATCGCCGAACCGAGCGCAACGATTTTGGCCGAGCGCAGCCCCTTCTCCTGGTTGGTCTCAACCGCCCTCTTCATAATCCCCCATTCGCACATGCGAAACTGGTCGCACTGGCCCTCGTCGTAGAGTTTCTCCATAGTGCGCTTGAAAATATCTTCCCTCAGCGCCTGATGGTCGGAACTATGCTGGCCGCTGCCCGGTGTCTTGAGAATTTCAACATCCAGACCTTCATCGCGGAAAAACCCTTCGTCGCGCGCCACCAACAGCGGCAAATCGTGGATGGCATTCATCATTGATGCTTTGACTTTTTTTAGCTCGGCCATGCGGATCTCCAAGGGAATCGGCTTACATTGCCGCATCTGCGGCGGGGCTAAATAATCTCAAATCGCGAATCGCATGTCAATTTTCTCCCTCGGGCGGCATACCCGGCGCCTCCAGGCGTTGGCCCATGTGAACGGGTGGACGAACGTACAATAACCAAGCCCAAGCTGCGCTTTGTCATGGATATGCTCGATACATTGCTATCCCAACGCAATCAAACTCGCCGAATGGGAATTGCCGGAAGCTTACACAGAAGCAAGGCTCTGCAAGCACCTGTTCTTCATGACTCTGGAAAGTCCATCCCCATGTACCTGAATTGCCTTCTCGTATAACTCTGCTGCCGCCTGATATTGCTTCTTGGCAAACAGGTTGTAGGCTTGGTGCGTCAATGCACACAACTCCTGCTGCTCCTGCGTTGCCATGGTCTCCGTATCGTCTCCACGAATGGCGACCAGCTCATAAATGGGGATTTCCCCTTTTCGACCTTTAACGGTAATTACATCGACGGGACGCGTCCAAAGCCGCTCGCCAGCTTCCTTGAAGGTTGCGTGGCTAATACAAATCGCGGTTGCAAATTCTTTGTTGATGCCCTCCAAGCGTGCAGCGACATTAACCCCATCTCCCATGACCGTGTAGCTCATTCTCTCTGACGATCCAACATTGCCAACAAGCACCGCATCAGAGTGAATTCCAATGCGTACGGTCAGAGGCGGAAGTCCTTCTGCGATAAGCTGCCTATTCAATTCGACCATTCGGCGCTGTGACTTAACAGCCGTCACACATGCGTGATACGCATGGTTCTGATCAAGCAAAGGAGCACCCCAGAAAGCCATCACCGAATCGCCAATAAATTTGTCAACCGTTCCAACCTCCTCCTTAACAGCAAGGGCCACCAATGCCAAATGGGCCGACACACACTTGAGCAATGTCCGCGATGGTGTAACCTCAGCAATCGTAGAAAAATCCTTGATATCGGTAAACATGATGCTCATGTAGCGGCTCTCCCCCCCGACTTCAATCGCATTGCCGGATCGCAACAAGTCATTGACCAAATCGCGTGGGACGTACGAAGTAAAAGCCCTTAGCGTGTTGCGCAACTTATTAACCGTCACGCTCAGAATTTTGATTTCCAATATATTGGAGAGAACCACCGTTTTCGATCGATTGAACTCTAATAGGTTTCGAATGTCCTCGGTCAAGATCTCTATGGGCTTCGATATGGCCCTTGATAAAATGTAGGTCAAAACAACCAGCAATAGGCAGGCAAACCCGCCAAAAATGATCAAGTGTCTGTTGATTTCATTGAGGCCCTCCAGAAAATCACTGATAGGCGCCAAGGTCAGGACTTCCCAGTTCTTGTTGAAGGTATTGGGGAAGGGCGTAAATTGCGCCAGATAGACCTCCTGGTTGAGCGGATTTTTAAACTCGAACCGCGGCTGACTTGAACTATTGCGTATCTGAACTGCAAGCTCGGCCACCTGCCCTGCTCCTTCAAGAACATTCTGCTTGATCAAAACAGATTTCTCGAGCTTATAGCCATTGTTTGGTCCGGTACTGACAACTATATTGCCCTCGGTATCGAGAATATAGGTCTCGCTGTTTTTACTACTTTGAATTGACTTCAAAAAATCTGAAATGGCAGACAGCTCAAATGATTCGCCTACCATCCCGCTAAAAGTTTTTCCGAAAAACACTGGTGTCGACACGTTTATGGTCGGTCGGGAAGTGCTAGTGGAAATAAACGGCTCTCCGATGTACACGAATCGATCTCTCTCGATATTCGCTGAGGTTCCAACACTTGCTGAGAGCACTTTGTAGAACGGTCGCTCGCGAGCGTCATAGTTGTTGTTCACAACATAGGTATCTAGCACCGTTTGACGGTCTTTAAAGAAAGAAAAAACCGAATTGGCCCGCTCCCCTCCCTTGGGCGCAATTTGAGTATCACGCCCGGCATTCATGGGCTTGAGAAGATCACTATCTGGCGCCTTGCCCGACTTACCCGAGGGGCCAGCCATGCGCGATCTGTCCACCACCCAAACGTTGTACTTCGCGTCTGCCGGGGGAATGCGATTGGCAATGATCATCCCTTCACGCATACTTTGAACCTGGTGAAAACTGCCTTTTTCCGACGCCACAAAAATAGACACCAGATTGAGGTTATTTTCCAGATGCAGCAGCATTGTGTCGTGAAAGCTTTCGCTGTCAAACAAGCGCGGGTCATCTCGAATTTGCTTCGCAAGCGTTAGCAATGAATCCCCGATGGGATCGAGCAGAGCCAGTAACTTGGCGGAAGTCTGATCGTTGTGCGCGGTGATCAGCTCAGCCGCATTGCGCTTATAGATTTCATAGTTTGTATTGTAAATATAGAAAACAAACACGGCAAAAGACGGCAAGATCAAACATAAAAACAGCGTACTAATGCTTAGACGCAACTTAATGGCAAACTTTGGCGCCGGTGCCAGCTGCTCTACAGCGTTTTCCTTACCTACCGGCAATGAGCTTGTAAGATTTTCTGACATGTCAATTCCCCTCCTGATTCTGTGAAGGAACGGTGTTTCTCACGACTCGAAGGGTGCCGTCATTGGGTCGATTGAAACGATGATTAGGCCGCTGCTCGCTTTAACAACGACAGCAGAATTGATGAAGTCTTCATGCGATCTATAAGCGCGACCCAAAGCAAGCAAGTAACAATAAAGAAGACGGCGCAGTAGAGATAGACCGGGATAAGGTGACTCGTTCCAGTCGCTGCAATGATTGAATTGCTGCGGCTAATCAACTCACTCACGCCAACCAATGACGCAGTACTGGATGCGATGAACGATATCATCACACTGGCGCCCCACGTGGGAACAAAGAGCATTGCGGCGCTATCGTCATCGCGCTTCAAATTCTGGTGCGCGATCAGCAGACTTTCCGAGGTGAACCCGATCAGCGATCCTGACAGGCCGAGTGCTGCCTTGAACCAAAGCGGGATTTCGATGACGACATCCGACCCATATATCGTAAATTCTCTTGGCAAAACAAAGGCAGCAAAAAACAGAATGGCAAGTGTCGGCACATTCCGGAAAATCCGAGAAATGAATTCGCTGCCGCTGGCAAGAGCCCCGCTGTTGTGCATGCGCAGTCTTGCCAATCCGGCACCGATACACGTTCCAATGGTTACCGCAAGGATCGTGACGCCAATATTCGACAGGAATCCGCCCAGTAAAAACGGAGTCCATGTGACGAGCAATTCGAGTACCTCTGTCATGATTGCTGCCTCGAAGCATAAAAACGATTTTCCAGCATTGTGAACGCATGTATCCAAAAGCTCGTAATCAAGTAGTAGGCCACCAGGAGGGTGGTCATCATGACGATCAAATTGCCCTTCTCGGCCATGATCAGGTTGGCCTGACTAAGGAGTTCTGGAATTGCAATGGCCGATGCAATCATCGACATTTTTGTAACGTTGATGAGCGCCTGCTTAATGGGCCATCGTGCATTGTCAATAGCTTGCGCAACTGTTCGCAGCGTTAGCTGGAAACCCGGATTGGTCTTGCGCAAGAGATGGGTCGCTTCATTCAACGCACTCATGACGATTCCTGCGGTGTAGTACGCGAGGCACATCACCACCACAAAGAGCGCAGGTAATTTCACCGCATAGTGGGTCAAAAGTAGTCCGCCGACGGCAAAGAAGAGAAAATACATCATCAGAAGCGGCGGTATCAGGCGCCCCAATGACATCACAATCAACACCAACCTGCTAATCACCGGTATATGTGCCGCGGATAGAGTGGCTGAAAAAAGTCCTAGCGCCAGGCTCGCGCCTATGCTGAGCGCCGTCAAGAGTAAGGTGTAAGCGAGGCCAATTCCGATTTGGCGTCTGTCATAGGCGTCGTACACATAGCTGAGATCAATCCCCGTATGTTCCTTTAACGTCAAACCAAGGGCATGCAGACCACTCACATCATCCGATTTTACAAACTCAACCCGCCGGCATTCAGCGGGCCACTGCCCTTTAATGTTTCTGTCACAAGTGTATTTGCCACCTGACTCTTTGCGGTTCCACAACTCGATTTCATCGGCAGGCCAGCTGCTGCTGTTGACACTCCAAGTCGCTGCCGCACGATTGATCATTCCATTGCGATACCAGTCCGCCGTGACATTGCCCAGGAATTTCTCAAAATCCTTGCCCCCTTCTGATTTCTTTACGAAAATCGTCCATGGGGTCACCAGCGCTTCCGGAAAATTTGCCGTGTAGCCTTTGAACTCGGCCCTCTTCAAGAGAGATTTTATTGCCGGGCCGTTGTAGAGAAAGCCATCGCAGCGCCCACCAGTCACCGCTAACAGAGCATCGCGCACTGTTTTATAGTTTTGCAGATTCAATAGGTAACGCTCACTCGTGGGGCGATTGAAGTACGCCCCTTGCAGTGCGCAGAGGGTTTTCCCACGAACGGCATTCCAGTCCTTGAGTCGCTGATCGGGCCGCAGCATTACGGTCACACCAGATTCGAAATAACCTGGTTCTATGGCGGTTGCAATTTTTCGTCGTTCCAAGGAGTCACCGACCGTGGCCAGCAGGAGATCCACCTCACCTAACTCCAACTTTTGGAAACGTACCTCCGTACTTACCGGCACTTTTATAAGTCGAACGCCGAGACGTTTGGCGATGTCCTCCGCCAGATCAATTTCAAACCCAACAATTTCGCTGCTCGAATTGATGAATCCAAAGGGTTCCACATCAGTCTTTACGCCGACTCTTACGACGCCAGCTTCTTTGATGGCATTTAAAACAGGACTTGAATCAACTTCTCCCGCAATGGCAGAAGCGCCGCTGAGTAGAAGCACGGCCAGAGCTGATTTTGCCAATCGCCACCCCACTGACGTTTTATCCCGTCCGATTGAGGTCTTATCCATATGCCCTCCGATTGGTTTGAATGATTTTCCCAATTTCCCGGCAAGCGAGCTGCGCTGCAGCGTATGAAGTAATCTTGTGCATATCGGTTACCGTCGTTTGACTGGGCAAGGCAATCCTGTCTGTTCGCGCGATAAAAGGTCCCGTATCAAACCCTTCGTCGATGCCATGAAAAACGACACAAGAATAGCGTTGACCGTCGCGAATCAGTGCTTCAAACGGGTTGCCGCCGAGGTACTTTGAGGGCCAGGCGTCGTCAATACATGGATGCAAGTTGTAAAAACCGAGGGAAGGGGCTTCAATCAATTTCTTGCCGATTCTCTGTCCGAAAGTACCCATGACGCAAAGGTCAGGCTGCCACGTATCCTCAAAGATCTGGTGAAACGCTTGCTCATTGACCTTGCCCACAAAGGGTTCCAAGCCTCTCTCCCGCGCCAGATCGGCGACCATACGCCTTTCATAGGGTTGGTGCGGGTATTGCCATACCCGACGCGCTGCACTTACAAAAGAAGCCTCCGGGTCATCGGTCGCAACACCTACGACGGTGACATGCTCACTCAGACTCCCGTGTATCAATTCGTTCAAAAGATAGAACCCGCGGTAATAGCTTCCGAAAACAGCGACTCGAGTCTTACGATCATTCATGCGGTTCTTCTCTGTTAAAAAATAGGGGACGCTGAAGCCCTCCTCGACGCTGGCGGCGCCCGATTCATGGAGAACGATATCAGGGCAAAGACCTCCAGCGACATGAGCGCGCCGGTGTCGCGCTCGCAGTTGAGGCTTGAGCCAGCGGAAGCTGTCATTATGCGGCATTTTTCAGTTCCGCAGGAACGGGTCGCATCAAACGGATGAGTGCCGCTATTTATTCAAGCCCCTAGATTCGCCCAGTGACACGGGCGGTTCCCTCCTTTCCTTTATAGTGGGAACAACTTCTACAAGCGACTTCGTGTCGCACTCAGTCATCCTGGTTAGTGTCAGATCAATCTAATTAGTGTCAGAGCAATCTAATTTGGCAAGGAGCAGTCTATGGGAAAGTTCGCAATGGGCCAGCCGGTGCCGCGCACCGAAGATCCTCGTCTTTTGACCGGGCGTGGAAAGTACGTGGGCGACATGACTTTGGTCGATCAATGTCACGCACATGTGTTGCGCTCACCGCATGCGCACGCGCGCATCGTCTCCATCGACACCAGCAAAGCGCAAACCATGCCCGGCGTGCAACTGGTGCTCACGGGTAGCGATTGGGCCGCCGGCAATTTCGGCTACCTTCCTCCATTGATGCCACGAAAACGTCGCGACGGCACGCCATTGTTTAATCCGCCCCGCCCGGCCCTTGCACATGATCGCGTGATGCTGGTGGGCGATCCGGTCGCTTTCGTAGTCGCCGAAACTGCGATGCAGGCCAAGGATGCCGCCGAACAAATCAGCGTCGAATACGATCCCTTGCCCTCAATGACTGATACCGCCCGTATCGGCATGCCCGGCACGCCTGAACTTTGGCAGGGTTGCCCCGACAACGAAACCTTCTTCTACACCTTGGGCGACAAGTCCGCGGTCGATGCAGCGTTTGGCATAGCGCATCATGTCACCACGGTGAAATCCGCCATCAACCGGGTTACCGCCGCCACCATGGAACCGCGCTGCTGCATTGGCGACTACGATACGCGCGATGACCGCTACACGCTCTACACCGGCACCCAGCGCCCGCATTCCACGCGCAACGACATTGCTACGAAGGTGCTGAAGATTCCCGAGACGCAGCTACGCGTGGTCTGCGGCGAAGTCGGCGGCAGTTTCGGTATGAAGGGCGGGCATTTTCCCGAGTACGTGCTGGCGCTGTTGGCCTCCAGGCGCATTGGCCGCCCGGTAAAATGGGTGTCGGAGCGCAGCGAAGGCATGGCTAGCGACGACCACGACCGCGACCACATCAGCGAAGCCTCGCTTGCCTTGGACAAAGACGGGAGATTTCTCGGGCTTCGTGTGTCCAACGTTTCCAACATCGGCGCATTCATCATGCCAGGCGGCCTGATCTCGCCCACTGCACACCTTGGCGGTCTTGCCGGCACCTACACCACACCGGCCATTTATGTGGAAGTCTCGGCGGTATTCTCCAACACCACTTGCAATGGTCCCTATCGCGGCTCGGGACGACCGGAAGCCTCTTATATTCTCGAACGAGTCATCGACAACGCCGCGCGGGAAATGAACATCGACCGTGCCGAATTGCGCCGTAGAAACACCATTTCGTCCGATGCCATGCCATTCGAATCGGGCCTGGTATATGTCTACGACTGCGGCGCATTCGACAAAAATCTCGAACGCGCACTGGTCAATGCCGGCTATGCGGGTTTCGAAGCGCGCCGCAGCGAAGCTAATAAGCGCGGACGGCTGCTAGGCATAGGCATCGCCAACATAATTGAGCAGACCTCGCAGGCGTTCGGCGAGTTCGTCAATGTGCGCTTCGACCCGAGCGGCGGCGTCACAGTGGTGCCCGGCTCGATCTCGCACGGCCAGGGCCACGAAACCATGTACAAAATCATTCTCTCCGATCGGCTGGGGATACCCGCGGAGTCCATCCGAGTGTCGCGCAACGACACCGACCTTGCCGCCGACGGCGGAGGCACCTTCGCCTCGCGAACCGCGGTACTGGGCGGATCGGCCGCGCGCATTGCCACTGATAAAATTATCGAGAAAGGCAAAAAAATTGCCGCCCACATTCTGGAGGCAGCCAGTGCCGATATTGAATACTCCAACACCACCTTCACCGTAACCGGAACCGACCGTTCGGTAAAATTGATCGACGTGGTGCAGGCTGCGTTTCAACGCTCGAAGATCCCCGCCGACATGGAAACGGGGCTCGCCGAATCGGCCTCGTTTTCCCCGGAAATTCCCAATTTCCCCACCGGCTGCCACATCTGCGAAGTCGAGATCGATCCTGAAACTGGTAAAACTGAAGTACTTCGTTATTCAGTTGTTGATGACGTGGGTACCGTTATCAATCCCCTGACACTGGAAGGTCAAATTCACGGTGGCATCGGCCAAGGCGTGGGCCAGGCATTCTCAGAGCACATCATCTACGACCCCGAATCCGGCCAATTACTCACCGGCTCCTTTATGGACTATGGCATGCCACGGGCCGACGACATGTGCTCGTTCGACATGGAAAACCACCCGGTACCGACTAAAACCAACCCCATAGGGGCCAAGGGCGCAGGAGAAGCGGGAAACGTCGGCGCTCTGGCTGCGATCATGAATGCGGTGGTCGATGCCCTGTCGCCGCTCGGAATCACACATATCGACATGCCGGCGACACCGGACAAGGTGTGGCGGGCGATTCAGAATGCCTAAATTCACTGACTAGCCCCCTACCTAGGTTCGAATACCTCTAAGCCCGCGGCCCCAGGCTGCCGCTAAAGCGCTAGGATTTCCACCTGATGGCAGCGCATCGGTTAATCTAGCGCCCCCCCGCGGAACTTCAAACACGTCCGCGATATCGAATAATTTGGAAATGCCTCGGAATCCCTATGAAAGATTCCAAATCGCTATGAAAGATTCGGAATTGCTATGAAAGATTCGGAATTGCTATGAAAGATTATTACCGAATTCTCGGTGTGCAAACCACTGCGACGCTGGCTGAAGTTAAAGGCGCCTACCGCAAAAAAGCCTCTGCCCTGCACCCGGATCGCAATCCCTCCGAGCGAGCGCACTCAGCTTTTCAGGAAGCCCAGGAAGCCTACGCAGTGCTCTCCGATACGCAAAAGCGCCATGCGTTCGATGACAATCGCCGTCGTAGTCTGATTGAAAACCCCATTGATACCGCCCGCGTAATCTGGAGCGCTTATCTGAAGAATGCTCTCACATGAAGTTATCGCCTTTTTTCAAGGATCTGTCCAAGACCTACGCCTATGAAATCGAGGACCTGACCTACGATTCGGGGGGCGCAAATGTCTTGAAATTACGACTGAAGGTGAAGCGCGATCAGTTCCGCGAACTCCTGCCGATGATTGAGTTCGAACCGGTAATGGTCGTAGCCGCGTTTCACGGGGCGTTTCACTTTGGCGACAAGTCATTGCTTGCGAAGCTGGTCTCAGGCAATCCGGGCGGTCACCCGGCTTGGAAGGCTTTGGCCGCGACCATCAAAATGGAACCCTGGGCCGAAAAATTGGTGCAAGCCGCGCTGAAATCCGAAGGCGGTGAGCAGTTCATGCAGACCGCCGCGGGCCTTGAATTTATTCTCTCCGGTCTGGGCGCGACCGCCGCGGCCGGCGAAGAGGAGCGCGCGGTCAAACAGACTGACGATGACAGCGAAGACGACAAAGATCTCGGTGAAGATGGCGAAGACTATTTGAATGATCAAGGCTTTGATCGCCGCGGTTAATCGCCGAATTTAATCGCCGAAACCAACCCCGGAAACCAATCGCCGGAATTAGTCGCCGAAGGTAGGCGCCGAAGTTAATCTCCGAAGTTAATCTCCGAAACTGATCGCGCCCCAACCGATATCTTAAGGAACCGCATGTCGCATCCAGCCATTATCAAAGCCTCGGCGCTCATTCATGCCGGAGACATCAGCGCTGCAGAAGCCGCGCTCACCGAACTGGTGGACACCGAAGGCGACAACGCGCTGGTGGAAGTGCTCGATGAGCTCGCCCCCAAAGATCTGCTCGCCATTATCCGCGAGTACGATTCCGCGAAGGAATCGGTAATTAATCTCTTAATAACACCCAAGCAATTCGCCGACGCGGTGGTAATGGAACGCTTGTATGCAGAGAAAAACCGCGACCGGCTGCGCTCGATGATCAACTCGATTATTTTTCGGGACGATGTCGAGCCCGATGATTTCATCGAGGCGCTTTGTGAAAAAAACATGGGCCTCGAAGTGCTCGCCGATTATCTCGATGAGCGCTTCGATGAAGTGACAACGTTCAGAATATATGGAAGCTTCGTTGTTTTGGACGAGGACCGGGTTCCCAAGGACGAAGAGGACGACGCAACGCGCGAAGATCAGTTCGCAGTCCCCAGGGGCGGCATCGGCCTGGATGAAGTGAGCGACAAAGATTGGATGGAACTCACCTGGCGGCTCGCGCATAATTTTCCCGATGAGTTCCTGCACGTATTCCAGATTCTGTCGGGACGCGCCCGAAACGCCGAAGCACCAGTGGCTTCCAAAGACGAGTCCGAGGACCAGGATGGCGCGATAGAGTCCGGCAAAGGCCCCGCCGGCAAGGGGTCTGTCGATGAGTCCGCGCTTTGAGTAAGGCATCCCCGGCTCCGACTCAGGCGCTCGCCGCCTACGATGCCCGGCCCTATTTCGCGCGAGCGCTTGAGCACGGCCTGAAAAACGGCCTGGTAGATGCAGATAAGCTCGATGCCATGCGCACCGATGGCGCCAAGGGCGTCGTTCAGATCGCGGACTATTTCGGCACCGCGCATTTGCGTACTGACCTCGACGAAGCCCTCAAGCGCATGGTCACTCTTGTCAGCCTTTATCTCGAACATATGTCGGAGGGCAACCTCAATCGCGCGGCGCGTTCCTTGCAGGAGAATAGTTTCCTCTCGCATTCGCGCGGCGGTTCGCAAATGCTGAAGTCGCTATTTGCCATGCCCACCGACACCACCATCCCCGACCCCAGCGATGTCGAGGACGTGAAGGATTTTCTGCGCGAGCGCTCGTTAGAACAACCGTGGAGTGTCGCCGAATACCGCGCCCGATTGGATGAGCGGCGCGTGTATCAAAAGCAAATTGAAGCCGCGCTGTGGTTCGCCGATGTGATGTTGATACCCCGGCAAGCGTTGATCAACGAACCCTCGGACGGTATTCTGCACGCTTGCCTGCTCACACGCCTTGCAGGACGCATGGAAGGAAGCCTTCTATCAGCCGATGAGCTCAAGGATTTCCTCAAGGCGTTGCGGCGTTCAAAGAAAAAACTGCTTATTGATGAGTCGGTACTCAGCGATGTGCCGGGTGAACACCGCGAAGTGCTGGAGCGGTACTTGGCGGGCATGCTGGAGAAAGATGTTCCACGCATCAAGGATGTCAGCATCCCTTTCAACGATCTGGTGCGCGAATACCACGACCGATTCCATCCCTTATCACTGAGCTTGGAGATCAGCGACTACGACACAATGGTCACCGACGAATGGCGCCGTGTCACCCAGGGCATGACCGATTCGGATTCAATGAACACGATTTTCCTGTGCCTTGCCGCCGGCAAACCACCCAAACCTTCGATAAGCCCCGCCGAGGCCACGGCAGCCATAGTCGCGATTCGCCAGAATGGCACATTGCAGAAAAACGTTCAGGAATTCATCCTGGGCAGCGCGCCTCACCAGATGATCGATGGGCTGATCTCTTTGTGGGAGGACGAGTTCAATCCCGAAGTGATCGAAATTTTCATTCTGGAGAATCAGGATGACGCTCCTGAAACCGTGGTCCGAATCCTCGCCGAACATTGCCATATCAAAGCCGCGGTAACTAAAAAAAGTCCATCCAAAAAATTGTCGCCCAAAAAATTACCCGCGAAGAAACTGCCTTCCCCAAAAATACCAACGAAGAAATTGCCTTCAAAAAAAACGTAGTCCCAAAATCGTCTGCAAAAAAACTTCACTCACTCGACTTCAAGCGATCAGGGCGGTGAAATAGATTTATTTCGGCGAGGAGCAAAAGTTTGTTTCACGGATTTTTTGACGTCTGTTTGCAATCCCGATTTCACACCTTGCTTCGAGCGCCTTGTCGCGGTTCTCGCCGCCGCACGCTTCTGCAGGGCCGTTTGCTGCTTCATTGCGTACTCGGCTTTTGACGCGGCTGAGCGATCCGGATACTCAAAGGTCGCAAGCAGGCGTTTCGGCGGGTGCGAGCGGGTATAACGCGCGCCACGACCGGCTGAGTGCGCAGCAACGCGTTTTGCAACATCTACGGTGATGCCGGTATAGATGCTGCCGTCAGTGCATAAAAGCAAATAAAGATACCAGACCTTCATGTTGCTTCTGCGGCCATCCCCCGATTGGCAAGCCAAGCCAATGCACCCAGCCCCGCGGCGCGACCGGTGGCCAAACAAGCGGTCAGCAGATATCCGCCGGTCGGTGCTTCCCAATCCAGCATCTCACCGGCGCAGAACACCCCGGGTAAGCAAGGGATCATGAGGTGTTGATCCAGGATTTCGAATGCTACGCCGCCCGCGCTGCTGATCGCTTCTTCCAGTGGCCGCGTGGCGGTGAGGCGCAGTGGCAACGCCTTGATGGCGATCCCCAGGCGCTCTGGATCGGAAAAATCGATCGCGGGAACCAGTTCACGCAATAGTGCGGTCTTGATACCTTTCAGTCCGGTACGACTTTGCAGGTGGGAGGACATCGACCTGGCGCCGCGCGGGTGCGCAAGCTCTTTGGTGAGGCGCTGCAAATCCCAGTCGGGTAACAGGTCCAGATGGATGACAGCGGCCCCGCTGGCGGCAATCTCCTCGCGCAGGCTTGAGGACAAGGCATAGATCAAACTGCCCTCAACACCGGTTTCGGTCACTACAAACTCCCCCTGACGGTAGAAGGGAAGGCCATTGCGATCGCAGAAGGCCACGGCCACCGGTTTTAATGCTTGACCGGAAAAGCGCGTGCGAAAGTGCTCGCTCCAGCCAGACGCTGAGACAGCACCGCCAGCAACACCGCCAGATTTGATCGCAGACATCACATCGAAGCCGCAGTTTGACGCTCGCAGCGCGACCACGGGCACACCATACTCATGCAACAAAGCTGCCCATGCCCCGTCGGAGCCCAATCGCGGCCAACTGCCCCCACCCATGGCGAGCACGGTTGCATCGCTTGCAATCAGCTTCTCACCCGACGGTGTCGCGAAGCGCAAGCAAGCCTGCGCATCCCAACCACGCCAGCGATGACGCAGGTGGAAGCGCACCCCCGCCTCACGCAGACGGCGAAGCCATGCTCGCAACAAGGGGGCGGACTTCATGTCATTGGGAAACACGCGTCCGGAACTGCCAACGAACGTATCGAATCCCAGCGACTTTGTCCATGCAATCAGTTGCTGCGGAGAAAAATTATCGAGATGCGGCGTCATGGCTTCTGTGCGTTCGCCATAGCGAGTGATAAATGTCGCATAGGGTTCTGCGTGCGTCAGGTTCAAGCCGCCTTTGCCAGCCAACAGAAACTTGCGCCCGACAGAGGGCATGCTGTCGAAAACACTGACCATCGCACCGCCTTGGCTCAGAACCTCCGCGGCCATGAGTCCTGCTGGTCCGCCACCGACAATAGCTACATTTTTCAAATCGAGCCCAAATTCCCTCACCTAAACTCTATCGCCTAGATTCCCTCGCCTGGATTCCCTCAAATACCTCGGCCCAGTCCTCCAGCCGCTCAGGATGTTTGTAGCCGACATTCAATCCGAAATGCTTGCATCGCGGTAAAGGTAGTCGCGCGGATCAACTCGCTTGACCAGTTTCCAGGTATCAGCCTGGGCCGGGATAAATATGCTGAAGTCCATTTTTTCTCGCTTACTTTTTGCTCGCCTGGTTTTACCCGCCTGGTTTTACTCGCATGGATTTACTGACATGCTTGATGACCTATTGCGGGGGCCGC
The DNA here is from genome assembly GCA_945897475.1 of Bordetella parapertussis. Classification (GTDB taxonomy): domain Bacteria; phylum Pseudomonadota; class Gammaproteobacteria; order Burkholderiales; family SG8-39; genus 2-02-FULL-62-17. The sequence continues at coordinate 2,645 of CAMDFL010000076.1, read as the reverse complement.
GCCGATAATCCGCCATTGATCGTCACGATGGTTCCGCTGGTATAGCTGCTGTGATCTGAGGCTAACAACACCACCATGGGAGACACTTCGTCCACAGTGCCTGGCCGGCCAAAGGGATAGGTTTTGAAAAGCTCGGTATAACGACTGGAATCGCCAAGCAGTTGTTCGGCGCGTTTGCCCGAAAGTTTTTTCACCCGGTCGGTCATGATGGGCCCGGGATTCACCCCTACCACCCGTACGCCGTAACTGGGGCTCTCCGCGCCCAGCGCCAAGGTGAGACCCATCAGACTGATATTACCCATAGCGCCGGCGAGATACCCGGCGGAAGGCCGCTCACCGGCGGAGCCAATGATGTTGATGATGACGCCCTTTTTCTTCGCCTTCATCTTCGCAAGATAAAACCGTGTGAAGGCTAAATAGCCGAACACCTTCAAATCCCAACCTGCGCGCCAGGCTTCATCGCTTATATCGTCGATGCCACCGGCCGGAATGTCGCCCGCGTTGTTAATGAGCACGTCAATGTCGGGCCACGCCGCCGTCACCTTATTGCGTTCGGAATCCTTGGATAAATCCAGGGCCAGCGTTTGCACGTCCACCGAGTTCTCGCGACGCATTGCCTCGGCGGCTTTTTCCATCGCATCGCCGGATCGCGCAGCCAGCCGCAAATGGCAACCCTCGCGCGCGAACCATTGCGCAAGCGACAAACCAATGCCTTTCGATGCGCCGGTAATGAGAACCGTACGTCCTGCCAAATTCATATCCACTGCAGTCTCCTTTTTCAATTGCATCACTTGCCGCGATTTTCAGAATGCGATGCATAGATTGCGATACACAGATTGCGATACACAGATTTACCACATAAATGTCGCGCGCACAGCGCCGTGCACAGCGCCGTGCACGGTGCGCCTCACGTTGCGCTGTGGATTGTGGCAAGATTCTCAGCGGCAAGTTGCCGCGGTTCAAGGAGAATCACGACAATGCCAGAACCGCGGTTTTACACCCTGCGCACACAAGGTGAATCATGAACAACACCATCAATATCGCTGCCGCCGAGTTTATCAAGGACATCCCGGTTATCGATCTGGCGCCGGTGATTTCGGGCGATCCCGGCGCACAGGAACGCGCCGGCGCGCAGCTGCTCGACGCTTGCCAGGGCCTCGCCTTCTTTTTTGTCGCCAACCACGGTGTGCCCCCCAATGCGATGCAGGGCATCCTCCAACAAAGCGCCCGCTTTCATGGTTTGCCGATGGAGGAAAAACTGAAAGTCAAGGTCGGCGCGGATATTCTGGGCTATCTGCCGCCTGGCGGACAGACACAAGCCTCCTCCACGTACAACAAAAATACCCGCCGCGAACTAAGCGCCTCGTTTTATATGCGCCGTGCAGCCCCCGAGGGCGCGCTGGACAAAGACCGCTCTATTTATTACAACAATAAATGGCCGGAACACCTGCCGGGGTTTCGCGAGACGCTGCTCGATTATTACTCCTGCCTGGATCGCCTGGCGCGGCATCTGCTGCCTTTGTTTTCCATTGCCCTCGGTATGGGTCCGAAATTTTTTACCGAACACCCGGGCTTCAGTCCTTTCACCGCGACGCTGCGACTGCTCGAATATCCTTCTCAGGATCCTAATGAAGAAAACCTTTTCGGCATCGGTCCGCACTCAGATTACGGCTGCATCACCATTCTTCACCAAGGCCCAACTGCGGGGCTGGAGCTGATGCTGCCCTCGGGCGAGTGGATCCCGGCGCCCAGCCTGCCAGGGCATTTCCTTATCAACACCGGTCAGATGCTCGAGCGCTGGTCGAATGACAAAGTGCCTGCCACGCCGCACCGCGTGATCAACAGTTCCGGACATTTGCGCCACTCCGCGGCCTATCTCGTGAGCACGCGCGAGGAAGTCGAAATCACTTGCCTGCCAAGCTGCCAAGGACCGAGCAATCCCGCCAGGTACGCGCCGTTTTCCTATGGCGAACACATCGCCAATATGCGCAAACAAAATTACCATTTACCAAAATAATTCGACCAAAATAATTCGACCAAAATAATTCGACCAAAATAATTCCATTTCTGGAGAACCTTATGACCCGCAATATTGCGCGGCAACACCTCAATCAATCGATGGATTGCGGATGCAATCTCTCGCGCCGCAGTTTCGCCGGTGGCCTCGCGGCTCTGGGCGCGGGTTCGCTGTTGCTGCCCGAGGGTTTGCTCGCTCAATCGCCGTTCCCGCCCGCAAAACGAATCGATGTGCATCATCATTTCGGCTCGCCCGATTGGTTCCGCCAGGCGCGCGCCGCCGGCGGAGGTGGCGTGTCATCCTGGTCGGTGCAGGGCACGCTTGCTGACATGGATCTGGGCGGCGTAGCGAAATCGGTTCTGTCGGTGATTCAACCCGGAACCTGGTTCACGAGCGACCAGCAGGCGCGCTCGCTGGCGCGCGAAATAAACGATTTTGCCGCCAAGACGCGCTCCGATCACCCCACGCGCTTCGGCATTTTCACCACACTGTCAATGCCGGATGTCGAAGGCAGTTTGAGGGAGCTCGAATACGGCATGGATGTGTTGGGAGCCGATGGCGTAGGCTTATTCACCAGCTACGGCCCCAAATATCTCGGCGACGCGGCCTTTTCACCATTGCTATCAGA
>CAMDFL010000075.1 GCA_945897475.1 Bordetella parapertussis | reverse complement strand
CTGACCCGGGTGTCCGGCTTGAATCAGATCCTGGCAAAAAGCATTGTCGACTATAGAGACAAGAATGGGCCCTTCCGCAATCGCAGCAACCTGCTCCGTGTGCCACGCCTTGGCGAGAAAACCTTCGAGCAGGCGGCCGGATTTTTGCGAATCAATGGCGAGACGCACAATCGAAGTGACATACCAGCAGGTACACCTGCCGGCACCTCTGAAAAAAACGGTCGCGACATCAAGAACGCCGATAGTGCCGGGATCAACCCTCTGGATCGTTCCTCGGTGCACCCGGAGGCTTATCCGCTGGTCGAGCGGATTCTTGCGCGTATCGGCAAGGGCATCGCCGATGTCATGGGGCGGCCGGACGCCTTGAAGGGCCTGCAGGCGCGCGACTTTGTCGACGAAAAATTCGGATTGCCTACGATCAAGGATATCCTCGCCGAACTCGAAAAACCCGGCCGCGATCCGCGTCCCGAATTCAAGGCGGCGAATTTTCAGGAAGGCGTGGAATCCCTGTCCGATTTGCGTCCCGATATGATTCTCGAGGGTGTTGTTACCAATGTGGCGGCATTCGGTGCATTTGTCGATATTGGCGTGCATCAGGATGGTCTGGTGCATGTCTCGGCCTTGGCCAACAAGTTTGTCAAAGATCCGCATGAGGTGGTCAAGCCCGGTCAGATCGTCAAGGTCAAGGTTTTGGAGATCGACGTGAAGCGCCAGAGGATCGCCTTATCGATGCGCCTCGACGATCACGCCGGGGAGCGCGGATCGCAACCCGGCAGCAATACTGGTGCTAGGTCGAATCCAGGGCCGGGCACCGGGACGCGTGGCGGATCGAATGCGCGTAGCGCCGCAGCGCGAAAATCAGTTCCCGAACCGCAGGGCCCAAGTGCGATGGCGCTGGCGTTTGCGAAACACAAAAGTTAGACGCCAAGGCATGGTTAAAGGGGAGTTATCGAGAAGTTCATAATTCATGACAAAATTCATGACAAAATATGCCTCGTACGAGGCTGCTTTCCTTGCCTTCCCTTACCCTCGCCGAGACCATCATGCCAGTGCATACCCCAGCAATCCGCCTCGCCATCCTCATGTGCTTGGGCATTGCCCCGCTCGCCCATGCTCAGTCAGAGCCCGATGTCGAGACCGCCAATCGGCCCCTGTGGGAGGCGGGGATGGCGGGCTTCGGCGTCAAGAGCCCTGCCTATCCGGGCGCGGTTGAGTCAGTGAGTCGTGGCCTGGTCTTGCCGTGGATTGTCTATCGTGGCCCAGTGCTTCGCGCTGACGGAGGCGCCGTGGGTGCGCGATTGCTGAAAACGCAAACCGTCGAGTTTGACGTAGGCTTCGCCGGTGCGTTGGGTGCATCGAGCAACGATGTGAAGGTGCGTCAAGGCATGCCCGACCTGGGCTTTCAGTTCGAATTTGGTCCACGTGCGCGCATCAATTTGGCGCGCCCCTCGGCTGATGCGATTGTGCGGCTCGACTTGCCGCTGCGTGGCGTGTTTGAAGCGAACGGCGGTATAAAGCAGCGCGGCTTTGCCTTCGAGCCGCGCCTGTCTTACGCCGACCTCAATATCGGCGGTGGCTGGGGCGCGACGGCCAGCGCCGGGTTGGTGATCGGCGATCAAAAGTTAAACCAGTTTTATTACGGCGTACCCAGCCAGTTTGCGACGCCTAGCCGTCCCGCCTACACCGCTAAATCAGGTTTGATCACGCCGCGCGTGCAACTCTCACTTTCGCGACAAATCAACAATGACGTACGCTTGTTTGCCTTTACCCGCGCCGATTTTCCAGGTAACGGGGCTAACCGCGATAGCCCGCTACACATCAAAGACAAGGGCACTTCGTTTGGACTAGGCGCCGTATGGACCTTGGGCCGATCCGACGAGATGGCCGCCAACTGATTTACAAGCGGCCTGGGGGATGCGAATAATTCGTGGCTGATTCCGACGTAGACGCCGCAAACCTGTCGCAAGGGCCTTTCAAGGTGACCGATAAAAATTAGTGAGATCAAGGACTGGCGCGGATCTTCAAGCATTTTCGATCCGCCGCCCATAGTGTTTCCGTACCCTCGACGGTCCCGATTATTTCTGCGCCATCCGCTCCTATATCGCCACGCTTCGCAAACAGGCCCGCAACGTCTTGCGCAAACACTTATTGGGCGACAATTTTGGCGGCGGCAATGACCTTGCGATACTTCGCAATATCGACGTCCAAGAGCTCGGCCATGCGCGCGCCGTCCTGCCATTCAGGATTGTCGATTCCCGCGCTGCGCAGCTTCTGGCGCAGGTCCTCGTCCTGCAAGGTGGACCTCAGCGCAACGCTCCAGGCCCGCACCAGAACCTGCGGCGTTTTCGCGGGAAGCAGGGCGCCGCTCCAGGTGGTGATGACTAGCCCTTCCATTCCCAGAGAAGTCAGCGGGGGTACATCGGGCAATAGGGACGATGTCTTGGGACTGGTGACGCCAAGGGCACGAAGCTTGCCGGATTTTATATGCGCAAGCACCGGCAACGGCGGCGGAAAGCCCAGTGAAATCTCCCCCGACAACAGCGGCGCGATCGTTTGCGAGGTGCCCTGATAAGGCACATGCAAGAGATTCACGCCGGCAAGCATATTGAAAAACTCCCCACTCAAATGGCCGAACGAACCGATGCCTGCAGTCGCGTAGGTGAGCGCGCCGGGTTTGGCCTTTGCCGCAGCAATGAGTCCGGCCACCGAGTTGATGCCCAGATTCGCATTGACCACTAGAACCAGCGCCTCTTCCGTGACTATCGCCACAGGAACGAAGTCCTTTTTCGCATCGTAGGGAACCTTGAACAAGCTCGGTGCGATGGTCAGAGGCTGATTCGAGGTCAACAGCAGCGTATAGCCATCGGGGGCCGACTTGGCGACAAGATCGCTGCCTATGGTGCCGGTTGCGCCGGCGCGATTTTCAACAACAACAGGACGGCCCCATCCCTCGCCCAACTTCGGCGCAAGCAAACGCATGAAGACATCCGGCGGCCCGCCGGGCGGCCAAGGCACGATCACCCGCAACGGCTTCGTGGGAAACGCATCTTGTGCGCGAGCCCCGGCCGAGTGCGCCAATACGAGCAGCAGCCCGGCGATCAAAAGGACGGCATAGGAATAAAGGTCGCGGTGGGGAATCGTTTCACCTGCTTGCGTGCTCATGCCTGCTCACTCCTGTCAGTCGGGTCTATTCGCCTGCGCCGCGCTTCCAATTTGTCGCGTTCACTTCCTGGCACTTATCACTGTAATGTAATGATGATTTTCCCGCCTGAAAATTTATGAATGAAAATATATGAATTGTCGATACGTTCATAATTCACGACAGAACATGCCTCTTTATCAAGATGCCATGTAATATCGAACGCACCAATTTGGAGAGAATTAATGAAAGTGATTGTTTTCGACCTGCTTCCCTACGGTGAGAACCTCGAACACCTGAAGGCAGGCGCCGCCGAGCTGCCTTATCCCTTAGGCAAGCAACATTGCGATCCGCAAGTGTGCGCTAGAACTTACGAAGAGCATCTGATGGCCTGGGAAGAGGCAGACCGCCTGGGTTACGACGGCGTTGGCTTCAATGAACATCACACCTCGCCCTACGGCCTGATGAATTCGCCTAATCTGCTGGCTGCGAGCGCGGCACAGCGCACCAAGCGGATCAAGCTACTCATCTACGGCAATCTGCTGCCGCTGCATCAGCCCCTGCGCCTCGCCGAGGAGTTGGCGATGCTGGACTGCCTCTCCAAGGGCAGGGTGATTTGCGGCGTCGCTCGCGGCATTCCGCGCGAATACCAAGTACACAATGTGCCAATGGACGAGTCACGAGCCAGGTTCGAAGAAGCCTATGAAATCCTTATCAAGGCCTGGAGCGAGGAGGTGTTCTCACATCAGGGACGCTTCTGGTCATATCGCGACATAGCCATCTGGCCACGCCCCATACAGCAGCCGCATCCCCCCGTATGGATGCCGGTCACCGGCAGCAAGGAGTCGATCGAGTGGGCCGCAAAGCGCGGCATACCGATCACGCCAGGCAGCTCGACCGCTGGATTGCGTGAGGACACGGTGCGTTACTACGGAGAATGCATGGCAAAGGCAGGCGGGCAGATGACGCCCGAGCACATCTCGATGGCCGCAGTCACCTACGTCGCCGACAGCAAGGCGCGCGCGGTGGAGGAGAACGCGCCGTATCAGCTTTATTTCAATCGCACGCTGTTTTCTCACGGCAATATCACCGAAACCAGTCTGCAGCGCGAGGCCGGTTACGTCAGCGACCAGGCATCCGCCCACGTGCGGCCAGAGAACCTCGCCGCTGCGGCACGCGCGCGCGAGGACTACCGCGGACTCACCAAGGAGACGCTCGCCAAACGCGCCGAGGACATGCCCTGGGGCACGCCCGACGAGGTCGCCGAGCGCCTCATCGCGAACGCGGAAAGCCTGGGCGCAAATACCGTGTTGGTGAGCATGAACCGCGGCGCCATGCCGCATGACATGTTCATCGAACAGTTGCGCCGCTTCGCCTCGGGCGTGCTGCCACGCTTGCAGGCCCACCAAGTGACGAGCAGCCCTCTGGCCTCGCCTTAGGCAGCAAAACGGAATAAGCGTCCCGCGTATCAGTTAGTGAACGCGGCCATAGCGCTTGGTGAACGCGGCGATAGCGGTTGGTGAACGCGGCGATCGCCGCGGCGTTCAAACCCTTTCGCTCAACGCCCACTAAGCATCAGAGCGGTCTAATCCTTGATCAAGATGCGCGCGGCCACTTCATCATCAAGCGCAAAGCCGAAGCCGGGCAATAGCGGCGTCTTAAGACACACGCCCTCCTCGGTGACCACTTCCTCGAATGCCGGCGATTTGAACAATTCGTGCCCCTGCAATTCGCTGCGCGGCGCGACATATTCGATCCACATGACATTGGGAAACGCGGCTGCGGTGTGGGTGTTGACCTCCGGGAACTGCCACGGCGACACCGGCACGCCCCTCGCGGCCGCATAGGCGTTGACCTTCAGCCAGTCGGTGAGGCCGCCGGTGGCAAGGTGGCTCGGCTGCGCGATGTCCACGGCGCCGGCGTCTATCAGTTGCCTGAATTCGGCGATGCCGGCGTGGTTCTCGCCACCGGCGATGCGGGTATGGCCCGCGCGGCTGCGCACCTTCACATAACCGGGAATGTCGTCCACCGGGACCGGCTCTTCGAGCCAATAGACATCGTAGGGTTCCCAGTTTTTCAGTTGTTGGATCGCGACATCGGCGCTCCAGGTGCCGTTCACATCCACCATGATTTTCACCTCTGGCCCGACCGCTTCTCGAACCGCGCGCACCCGTGCCACGGCATCTTTGAGAGACGTTGCGGGAAACGACGCTCGCAACTTCAAGGCACGGTGACCATGCTTGACCAGTTTCGCCGCGGCTTGCCCGAGCTTGTCGGGTTCCATATGGAATCCGGCGGTGCAGTAGGTCGGGATGTGCTCGCGGCGCCCGCCGAGCAGGTCGCACACCGGCACGCCGGCGATCTTGCCTTTCAAATCCCACAACGCGAGATCCACGCCGGACAGACACATCAAACCGAATCGTCCGCGCACCTGCCGCCAGGTGGACTGGTACATCAATCTCCAAATGGCTTCGGTATGCAACGGGTTCTGGCCCAACAGCAATTTACACAGATTGCCACGGATATAACGCGCCAAAAGACCACCCGCGCTACCGTGCGCGGCGATGTTCGAGTATATGAATCCGAGGCCCGAGTGACCCTCGTCGGTGCGGATTTCCACCACCAGGGTTTCACGCCCCACCGACAGGTCGGGAACCGCGACTCCCGCGTTATAGCGTCGTACAGTGACTTCGGAGATCTTCAAGGCTTCGCTCCCGATTGTTTCGCAATTATGGCCCAGCGCGGCACCCCGTCACGAATACGCACCGCCAGCACCTCCGGCGGCACGTACTCCGGCACACCGCCCACGGCGTCGAAGGCGCGCCGGGTGTCATCGAGCGCAAGCGCCATCTTCACCGCCTCGCTCAAGCGGCCGACGATACTCGCCGACGTTCCAATCGGCGCAACGATAAACTGCACCGAGGGCATGTCGAACCCAGGCAAGGTTTCGGCGAGCGACGCCCAGTCCGGCGCGACATGGAGTTTCCCAGGGCTGGTGATGGCGATGACGCGCAGCTTGCCTGCCTTCGCCTGTGGCAGCGACGCTGCGACGCTGACCACCGCTATCGGCAATATGCCCGCTATCAGGTCGGGCACGTAGCCCGCCGCGCCCTTGTAGGGGACATGGACAATCTGCAGATCCGCGGCCATCTTGAATGACTCCATTGCCAGATGGTGCACCGAGCCAACACCGGGGGAGCCGTAGCTGAGCTTGCCAGGGCTTGCCTTGGCGAGCGCGATCAACTCGGCAGTGCTGCGCGCCGCGAGATTGGGATTCACTGCAATTACCAGCGGATCGGTCACCGTTCCCGCGACGGGGGTAAAACTTTTTACGGGATCGAACGTCAGATTCTCGTAGATGCCCGGCGCAATCATCAGCGAAGTCGAACCGTAGAGCAGCGTATAGCCATCGGCCGCCGCCGCCGCGACCGCTCCCGCAGCGATGGTCCCCCCGGCGCCCGCGCGATTCTCGACCAGCACCTGCTGATTGATGAGCTTGGTGAGCGCCCCGGCAACAATGCGCGTCGAGGCATCGAGCCCTCCGCCGGGTGCTATGCCGACAATGAGGCGGATCGGCTTCGCGGGATAGGCTTGGGCGTACGAGACTTGGGTGTGGACAAATCCAGCGACAAAGATGCTGGCGAGAAATAAAGGCAGGGCGGGTTTCATCGATGGACGCCTCCTTAAGAGATGTCTGATTATGCCTTTTAGCGAGGTGGCGCCGAACCGTCATACTGACAATCAGTTCTATCCTATCCATACCGTCATATGAACCAGAAAAATAAAAACCTGTTCAGCAGTGCGATGCCCTCGCTTTTTGTTCTGCTCTGGGCGAGCGGATTTATAGGCGCGAAGTTGGGCCTGCCCTATTCACCGCCGCTCATGTTCCTTTCGCTGCGATTCATTGCCGTGATCGCACTGATGACCTTGATCGCGCTGGCGATGCGCGCGCCCTGGCCGCACGGCATGCAGCTTGCGCACGTGGCCGTTGCCGGCATCCTGCTGCAGGCGGGATATCTGGGCGGCGTGTTCGTAGGGATAGACCTCGGCATGAGCGCGGGGCTGGCATCAATTATCGTGAGCCTGCAACCCATTCTCACCGCGTCGGCCGGGATGTGCTTTGGCGAAGTCGTCAGCCGCCGCCAGTGGGCCGGACTGGCTCTCGGCCTTGGCGGCGTATTCATGGTGGTGTTCCACAAGATCAACCTGGGCATGGTGAGCGGCGCATCGCTCGCAGCAAGCTTGCTGGCACTGCTGATGATTACGGCGGGCACCCTTTATCAGAAGCGCTTCTGCGGCTCGCAGGACCTTCGCACCCAATCGGTGGTGCAGTTCTTGGCGGCACTGGCGGTCGTGCTGCCCCTATCGCTGACGCTGGAAACCCGGCCGGTGGTGTGGAGCGGAGAGTTCATCTTCGCGCTTGCCTGGCTGGTACTGGTGCTGTCCCTGGGCGCGATTACCCTGCTGCTGCTGCTGATCCGGCGCGGCGCGGCCACCGCCGTAAGCAGCCTCATGTACCTGGTTCCCGCCATCACCGTAATCATGGCATGGCTGATCTTCGATGAGACACTCACACCGCTTGCGATTGCCGGCATGGTGGTCGCGGTCGTTGGAGTCGCGCTGGTGGTGCGACCGACGAATGAAAATCGATCGACACAGAATTCAGAACGATAAAACCGTGTTCATAAAACCGTGTTCACCGCTTTTTATGCGCTTATAAAGTCTGCTGTTCGCTGCAAACCGGGATCAAGACGACCACAGTACCTCGTTACCCGAGGCGGTAACCGCCACCATGGCCGAGACGATGGCATGATTGGCCGCTGGATTCGCGGCTTTTCACATCGCCACATGGCCTTCGGCCCAGTAACCGTTAAACCTGACGGAGAGATACACCTGCAGCGTATCGATCACTTTATCAAACGGCACAAGGAATGGCCGCAATGTCCTGCCACCGTCAAAACTAAACAGGGTTCGCACTTCCTGCGCACCCATTTTATGGCCGACGTGCTCAGCCTCGATAACCGCTGCTGTAACGCCGCGCCCCGCGCTATGCGCTGCCTTCAGCGCGCGTCAGCCATGGCACGCAGAATCGCGCAGCCCTGGCGGATCACCTGCAACTCCCGCGGGCGTTTGCTGCGCATCAATGCCCGAATGCCATCACCCGCCTGTTTGCTCGCCTCTGCATCGACAATTTTTCCTCGTCGGTTTTTCGGCGCGTCTGGCGCAACGCAATTTGGTCGAAATCCTTGGGTTCACCGCCAATGTGTTGACGTACCGCCGTCTCAAACGCGGCCGGCATACCCGCGAGGCCTGCAACAGCGATGCATGACCTGCCTAAGCCGCCGCTTTTTTCCGATTCGCCTCCAGCCGCCTGTCAACCAGGGCGACCTGCGCATCGATTGCAGGGTGACTCAAGCCACGGCCCTTCGCGATCAACTGCACCAGCTTGTCGGCGCGCTCGATGTTGACCGCGCCGTTCTGCAAGGCGCGCGCCGCCGATGCCGGACGAACCAGGGATTGCGCCGCCGCCGCATATTTCTCGAATGGCACCAGGTCCGCGGGCGCGGCGCCGAGCTTGACGCACAAGTCAAACACAAAGTTGTAGACCGAACGCGAAGCCTCTAGATCGGTATGCACCGCCTCTTGCGCGGTGCGCATGCCGTCCTCGGTGACACAGCGGTAATTGCCGGCAAGCAACATGGACCATTTGGCGAGGGGCACGAAGATCGAATCGTAGATCCTGAGCTTCACCGGAAGTTCGATCTTGCCCTCCGGGGTGTCAAAGCGCGCGGCGTCGACATCCTTTTCCAACTGGCGAAGGATGGCGGTCGAACTTTCATCTTCGAATCGCGCGCATTTGAAATTGGTCGGCAGCGTGACCATCAGCACGTTGGCGGCCTCCCCCGGCGGACGGATCGCCTGCGGATCCGGGCTATTCAAGGTCAAGGTCCTGGGATCGAACGAATCCCACACCCGCGCATCGGTGTAAGCCGCCTCAAGCGCGGCGTAATCCAGGCCCGGAATACGTTTGATGTAGGGCAAGGGCGGCATGTTCATGATCGACATGCAAGGCACGCGCGATTTCGCCACCGCGTCGAGCAGCTCGCGAACGCCGGGCGAGCGGTACTGCGGCTCCTGCATGCAAAGGCCGACAAGATCGTATTGTTTCGGATCGACCCCGGTCGCGGGGCCGGCGGTCACCTTGCCGGGAAGCTTTTGCGATTCCAGCACTACCGGGTCCTTGCGACCGCGCACCGGAAGCCGCACCTTGAAACCCTCGGCATTGATGAGAGTGGCCTCCTCGGGCAGGCAAACGAGGTGGATCGAATGGCCGCCGAACAAAAGCTTGGAGGCAAGCAGCGACCCGTAGGAAGCGCCCAGAAGAAGAATGTTATAGGCCATTTGGATTACACCTTAAAAGTGGTTGGGAAAAATTCCCTGTGCATCGAGAAGGACCGGCCCCCGCGCCGATCCCATAAGCATCGCAATCCTATTGCGGATAGGCCTGAGATGCAATGATTCGAGTATGACTGCGTACGAATAAAACTGGCGCGAGTGAGACGCGCGTCATTAATGTGAACCTGCCCCCTCCCTATCGAACAAGGTCCTGCCCCCTGGTGCCTTTGAAGAAATTCCCGGTCATTCCGCGATCCAGCTTGGCCGCGTTACCAAAGACGAAATCGATGAAATCCTCCTCGGTGAGCCGTCCTTACTCCACCAGTTCGTAGGCATCGGCCGGCACCTGGGAGTGCATCGCGCGCGCAGCGCTTGGTAACGAACCACACAGCATCGGCATCTCTGAGCCATAATTGGACTCCTCTGAGGACGCCAAATGCGTTTGAGAATATTGCTCGTGTGGATTTTCCTGGTAGTGATGCCTGGCGTATCGGTCGTCGCTCAAGGTCAACCGGCTCTCGCCAAAGCCACCTTCGCTGCGGGCTGCTTCTGGTGCACCGAGGAATTCTTTGACAAAATACCCGGCGTGGTTTCAACCACCTCCGGCTACATGGGCGGAAAAAAACAGAAACCCACCTACGAGGAAGTATCCGCAGGCTCAACCGGCCATACCGAGGTGGTGCAGGTGGTGTTTGACCCTAAGCGCGTGAGCTACGAGAAATTGCTCGATCAATTCTGGATCAATCACGATCCCACCACGCCCAACCGGCAGTTCTGCGATGTCGGCTCGCAGTACCGCGCATCCATTTTCTGGCACGACGAGGAGCAAAAGAAGCTCGCCGAATCCTCAAAAGAGCGGTATCAGAAAATCAAGACCTTCAAGGAGGCAATTACGACCCCGATTGTCGCTGCCGGCGAATTCTGGCCGGCCGAGGAATATCACCAGGACTATCACCGGAAAAACCCGGTGCGTTACCGCGTCTATACCGCCGGCTGCGGTCGCTATGCGCGCCTGGATGAGTTGTGGGGCAAACTGCGGAAGTGAAGCGCGCCACACAGGTTGTAGAATTCTGATGATTGCATAAGCAACGTAGTAAGTGCATAAGCAACGTAGTAAGTGCATAAGCAACCTCATAAGTGCATAAGCAAGCTAATAACCGCATAAGCAAGCTAGTAACCGCATAAGCAACCGAATGAACACTTTGGCGGGGAACCATCCATGCTGAGTATCGAAGACAATGAAAGGCTGGTCAGGGTCGGACGCGGCACGCCCGCGGGTGAATTGTTTCGCCGTTACTGGCAACCGGTTCTTTTATGCAGTGAAGTAAGCGAGCCTGACGGCGCGCCGGTAAAAGTTCGCCTCCTCGGGGAGGATCTCATTGCCTATCGCGATACCAGCGGCCGGGTTGGCCTGGTCGATGCATTCTGCCCGCACCGCCGAGCGCCGCTTTACTTCGGGCGCAACGAGGAGAACGGCATTCGCTGCGTTTATCACGGCTGGAAATTCGCAGCCGATGGCCAGTGCCTCGATCTGCCCTCCGAGCCCGCCACCAGCCGCATGCGTGAAACCATTACGATTAAAGCCTACCCTACGGTGGAGCGTGGCGGCGTGATCTGGTCCTACCTCGGTCCGGCAGACACAATGCCCTTGCCGCCGGACTTCGAATGGACACGCGCTCCTGCCACGCACAGGCATGTCTCAAAAACGCATGAGAACTGCAATTATCTTCAGGCACTGGAAGGCGGACTGGATACCTCGCATTCCTCCTACCTGCACAACAATGCGCTGGTGGGCAGTGTCGATCTGCGCCAGCGCGACCGAGCCCCCGCGATCAGCGTTGAGCCCACCGATTACGGTTACTACTATGTCTCGGTTCGCAAGGCCGGGGCTGACGGAAACTATGTGCGCGTCTATCAGTATGTGATGCCGGCGCAGCAAATGCGCGGAGCGAGAAATGGAACTCAGGGTCGTGCCTCCATCCCCAAATACGACGGCCACATCTGGGTGCCGGTGGACGATGAGAACACCATGGTCTACAACTTCATGTGCGGCTACGACGAGAATCTCGCGTTTTCGCCCGAGTATCTGGAAGCCACGGAAACCTATTTCGGCCGCGGCAACAACGATCTGCTGCCGGGAACCTTCCGTTTGAAGAAATCCGCGGATAACGAATACATGATCGATCGGCACAAACAAAAGACCGCGAGCTTTACCGGCATCACCGGCCTCAACACCCAGGATTTCGCCGTTCAGGAAGGCATGGGGGCAATTGTCGATCGCTCACAGGAGCATCTGGGCACCTCGGACAGGGCGATCGTCAGCATGCGCAGGCTGCTGCTCGAAGCGACCCGCGCGGTGGAGCGCGGCGAATCGCCGCCGGGCAGCGACCCGGCGAGCTCGCGCGCGGCTCGGCCGCACGATGGATTGGTGCCGCCGGATCAGGATTGGCGGGAGGCGTTCGCCCGTGATTTGGACGCCAAATGGTAGGTTGCAATCAACTTGGCAATCAAATCGAAAATCGTCAATCAAATTTAAATCTTGGAAATCTGTAAGGAGAATTAACCATGAATGATCCACGCATCCAGGCCGGATTCAATGTGGGGGGGCTGCGCCTTGAGAGGCCCTTCAAGATCCGCCGTCTCGGGCATTTCGGCGTCAACGTCGTCGATGTACCCAGGGCAATCAAGTTCTACAGCGACCTCTTAGGCTTCGCCGTCTCGGACCCCATCAACTTCAACCGCGACGAGCACACCGCCATTGAAAAAGTGGGTTCGGGGATCGGCTATTTCATGCGCCACGGTACCGATCATCATTCCTTCGTGTTATTTCCGCTGCGCGTGGTGAACGCCCGGCCCGGCCGCGAAAAATACCCCAAGGACATGACCATCAACCAGATCACCTGGCAGGTCGGAACCCTGCGCGAAGTAGTGGAGGGAAATCGCTGGTTGTCGGAGATGGATTTGCAGATCAACAGGACCGGACGCGATAACCCCGGCTCCAACTGGCACACCTATCCGGTCGGCCCGAACTATCACACCAATGAGTTGTATTACGGCATCGAGCAGGTTGGTTGGGACGGCTTGTCCAAACCGGGCGCCATGCACGAGAAACACTACATGCAGCCGCCGGATCTGCCGCATCGCTCCGAGTTCGCCGAAGTGCAGACAGCAATGGATAAAGGCATCGACATCCGCGGCTATCGCCACATCGATTCCAACCCCGCGAAATACGATGTCGGCGGCGTGCTGCTGCCGCGGCCTTTCAAGGTCGAGCGCATCGGGCCGGTGCGCTTGTTCTACGATGACATTGAAAAAGAATTCGCGTTTTATCGCGACACGCTCGGCCTTGTCGTGACCGAGGAGGTCAACTGGCGCGGCCATCGCTGCGTGTTCCTGCGCGCCAACACCGAGCATCATTCCCTGGCGCTGTATCCGCGCGCGCTGCGCCGAGAACTTGGCCTGTCCGAGCACACCTCATTGATGGCATTTGGCATGAAAGTGGGTAGCTTTGATCAATTGCGCGCCGCCAAGGAATTCTTAACCAGTGAAGGCGTCATCCTCAAGAATTTGCCGGCGGAATTGTTCCCAGGTGTTGGCCACTCGGTACTCGCTATCGACCCCGAAGGACACGCCATGCAGCTCTACGATTACATGGAGCAGATCGGCTGGGACGGCAAGCCGTGTCCGAGCGCGCAACGCAGGAAAATTGACAACGAGAATTGGCCGGAGGTGCTCGATCCACTGGTCGATAGCTATTGCGGCGAAACTTTCCTGGGGCCGGTGGGCTGATCAGTCCGCGGGCGGAATGCGCGCCACGCTGACTACTTTCGCAAGCTTGGCGATATCGCCGCGGTAGCGCACGGTAAACGCCTCAGGCGTCGAACCCACCGCCTCACCGCCCCAACTGGGCAGTCGCGCAACGATATCGACTTGCTTCAACGCCCTCGAGGCTTCGGTGCTGACCGTGGCAAGAATTTCCCGAGGCGCGCCCGCCGGAGCGAACAGTCCGATCCAACTCTCGAACTCGAAACCCGGCACGCCTGCCTCCATCATGGTGACCAGGTCGGGCGCCGCGCCGATCCTCGCGCGTCCAGAACTGGCGAGCGCCCGAAGTCGGCCCGCCTTGGTGTGCGGCAGCACAGCGCTTGCGGTGATGAACCCCAGATGAATGTCTCCGGCCAGAAGTGCGGGCATCAGCGGCGCGTCACCCTTGTAGGGCACATGAACCACATCGATCCCGGACTCCATTTTCAGCATTTCCAGCATCAGATGCGGACCGCTGCCCACGCCCGAGGAACCGAAATTAAGCTTGCCCGGCTGCGCACGCGCAAGGGCAAGCAGCTCGAGCACATTATTGGCCGGAACCTTGGGATTCATCGCGAACAACAACTGCGTGGCGACCAGTTGGGTGACTGGCGCGAAATCCTTGAGCGGATCGAAGGGAAGTTTGCGAAACAACACGGCGGTGGTCGCCAGACTCGCCGAGGAAGCGAGCAACGTGTATCCGTCGGGCGCGGCTTTGGCGACGAAATCGGCGCCATTGATAGTACCTGCGCCTGGACGATTGTCGATGATGACCGGTTGGTTCCATGATTCGGAGAATTTCTGAGCGAACGCCCGCGCCACGTTATCGACCCCGCCGCCCGCGGCGAATGGCACCACGATGCGCACCGGCTTGATGGGATAGCTTTGTGCGATTGCGACGACCGGCAGAAGAAGACTCAGTCCAATTAAGTGCACGCCCGAAAAGTTGACGAGTCCCCGCATGATTTCGCCTCTCCGATATTCAAATGCATGACGCACCTGCGCCACGGCGTATCCATCTGGCCAGCGAACTGCCCTACTCCGGCCGCGCGCCGGTACTCCTTATCACCTTCGCCCAGCGCTCGCTCTCCTGACGCATCAAAAGTGCCAGCTCCGCGGGCGTGCTTCCAATCGCATCGAACCCTATGGTGGCCAAGCGGGTGCTGAGCTCGCTGGTTTTCATCGACGCGCCAATGACGCCTGACACCCGATTGGCGATGGCAGCAGGGGTGCCGGGCGAGGCCACCAAGCCAAACCAATTCTCGGCGCCGAATCCCGGCAATACCTCCGCCACCGCCGGGAGGTCGGGAAGCGCGGCATTGCGTTTTTCGCTGCCGATGCCAAGCATGCGCACCTTTCCCTCGCGCGACTGCGGCAATGCCGAGCTCAATCCGGTAAACATCATGTCAACCTGCCCGCCCAACAGGTCCGCGAACGCGGGCGCCATGCCCTTGTAGGGCACGTGCACAATCTTCACCCCGGCCAGCGTATTGAATAATTCCGCCCCAAGGTGCGGGATGGTGCCGCTGCCGCTTGAGGCGTAATTGAGCTTGCCGGGGTTGGCGCGGGCGTAGGCGATGAACTGCGCGATGCTGTTCGCCGGAACTCTGGGATGTACGCTCAACACGCTCAGGCCCGAGGCCACCAGGGATATCGGCACAAACGCATCGGGGTCATAGTTGATCTTGCCGTAAAGACTCTTGTTGATCACCAGGGTCGCCTGCCCGGAAAACAGCATGGTGTATCCGTCCGGTGGCGAGCGGTACACGGCCTCGGCGGCGAGATTGCCGCCCGCGCCGGCGCGATGCTCAACCAGCACCGGCTGGCCCATGGCGGCCTGCAAGCGCTCACCGACCAGACGCGCGACTGTGTCGGTGCCGGCGCCAGGGGGTACAGGCAGCACGAATTTGATGGGCTTGGCCGGGTAATCCTGTGTGAACGCCGTTTGTGCAAAAAACAAGATAATGCCCGGCAATACAGTTCGCAACAAACCCATCATTTGCTTTCTCCCGATGCAGACATCGAGCAAAACATGCAGCCTGATTAGACCGCTCTGATACTAAATTAGACCGCTCTGATACTTATTATCCAGTCAATGCTCGCCACCATTGCCACTCGCGCAGAAGAACTCTATCATTGTGGACGTCTTCTCCGGAAACACCCCCTCCCATGGCAAATAACGACATTCTTAAAGTCAGGATAGAGAATCACATCTGCCTGTTGACGCTCAATCGCCCCGAAGCGCGCAATGCACTGAATGTGGAACTGAGCCTTGCCATCGTCGAGGCCATCATCGCAGCCGATTACAACCCGGATGTTTTCATGATCGCCATCACCGGCGAGGGCGACAAGGCATTTTGTTCGGGCGCCGACTTGCGCGAGGCGCATGAACGCGCCGAATCCGGAAAAATCGTGCATGGTCCGCTGCATTCGCCGCGTCGTGTCATGACCGAGGTACTGATCGATGCGAAGAAGCCCTCAATGGCCATCATCAATGGTCCGGCTCTGGCCGGAGGGTTCGAGTTGGCGCTCGCCTGCGATCTGCGCGTGGCGGCTGACGATGCGTTTTTTGGGCTGCCAGAAGCCAAGCGCGGCCGGGGCGCGCATTTCGCCTCCGTGGTACTACCGCAAATGATTCCACCGGCCATCGCCATGGAGTGGCTCTACACCGCCCGGCGTGTTCCTGTCGAGGAAGCGGCGCGCTACGGCCTGGTCAATCGCGTCGTGCCGCGCGAGAAACTCATGGACACGGCGATGGAACTGGCCAATCAAGTCGTATCCTCCGCCCCTCTTTCTTTACAGAGAATGAAATTGACCTATCGGAAGACCCACGGCATGCAGCTCAATTCCGCAATTCGCCTGGATACCGGGCCGGATACCTATGCCTCCGAGGATCAAAAAGAAGGCAGCCGTGCGTTCCTGGAGAAACGCGCGCCGGTTTGGACCGGGCGATAGCGCGACAATGCCCAATCCCGTATCTTCAGCGCACCTATCTACGTTCTAATTTCAAGCTATTGATCATTCCCGAAAACATGACAGCCTCACAAGAAACAGGATCGTAACTCATTATTTTTTCATGAACGCCTGGCCCGCGAGCGGGGTTGGGCGACTCGTAAGAGGCATGTTTTTATCATGAATAATGAACTTCTCGATAACAGGGACTTTGCATGAAACTTAATCGCCTTTCGGGCCAATTGCTGCTCGCGACTTTGATCGCCACCGCAAGCCCATTCACCTGGGCTCAGGATAAGTCTTTCGAACCCTACTCCGGCCAACCCGGCAAGGACGTCGTCTGGGTGCCCACGCCTGCCACAACGGTATCTAAAATGCTGGAGGTAGCGAAAGTCACACCGCAGGATTTCGTGATGGATCTGGGTTCCGGGGACGGACGCAATATTATTGCCGCTGCAAAACTGGGAGCGCGCGCGGTCGGCGTGGAATTCAACCCGGACATGGTGACTTTGTCGGAGCGCGCTGCGGCAAACGAAGGCGTGGCTGACAAGGCCAAGTTCGTGCAGGGCGATATGTTCACAGCGGACATTTCGCAAGCCACAGTCATGGCCTTGTTTCTTCTCCCCGACAATCTGCGCAAACTGAATCAGAAATTTCTTGACCTGCGCCCAGGCACCCGCATCGTCGTCAATACCTTCGGCATCGAGGGTTGGGAGGCGGCGCATACCGAGTCCGCCCAAGGTGACTGCGGCGCCTGGTGCAGCGTAATTTTGTACATCGTCCCGGCGAAAGTCGAGGGCAGCTGGCGACTGCCGCAGGGCGAGCTCCGACTCGAACAAAAGGCGCAGACCATTACCGGCACCTTGAGCACGCTCGGTGTCGCGAAGAAAATCGACCTTGGGCGAGTCAACGGCGAGGAAGTGGTGTTCACAGTGGACGGCGTCGAGTACAACGGCCGCATTAAAGGCGATACGCTCACGGGAACGGTCAAGAGCCGCGTCCCGGAAAATTGGATCGCAACCCGCGCTCCCCGGTGACGCGGGAACTTTTATCTAAAGCAATTCCAGGAGATGCCAACATGAGCAAATTCATCGTCAATACCCATGGCCGATTACAGGAATGGATTGCCGACTCAAAAGGCTATTTCAAGCTGGAGGGCCTTGATTACGAACTGACGCAACACACCTTGCTGACCAAAAAATCCGAGGACAAGACTCAAGACCCGAAGGTCGATGCGGTGCCAGACAATCTGCGTGGCGCCTACCAAAGCTACGAGCAGGGGCGCGATGCCTCTATCAGTTGCGCCTGCCATTGGACCGTGAACATGGCAGCCTCCGCAGCCCATGGCCAATTGTGGGGCGAAGCCTATTCGGTTTCCCCCTGCGGCATTTTTGTTCCGGAGAACTCGCCGGTGCGAAAACCCGAGGATTTGTCGGGCGTGAACGTCCATGTCGGCTATCAATCGGGAAGCCATTACACCACCATACAATCCCTCGAGCCCTTCCTGCCCATCGACCAGATCAAGTTGAAGTTCGGCGGCGGGCCCGCCGATCGCGTCGACCAGTTGATCAAGGGCCTCGCGCCCGCGGCAACCGTATTCGGCATGCAGTACTACATCATGGAACAACTGGGCTTTCGCAAGATTCTGGATTGCACTTTCATGATTGCCGCCCTGATTCCACCCGGCGTCGACACCAATGACGTGCGCAAGTACTATCGCGCGCTGCGTCGAGCGCAGAAGGATATCGATCACATGCACCAGTCCTATACCCATTTCTATATGAACGAATTGCCTGAGCGGCATGCCAAACTGGTGGATGTGCGGCGATTCGGTCCGGGCGAGCGCATCGTGTTCGAGCCCTATACCCGTGACCTGTACGAAACCACGCACAAATGGGTCGAGGAGAGAAATATCTTTCCGCCCGATAAAGCCAGCCAGTGCAATTACGAGGACGCTGTGGCTTGCGCGGTGTAGCTATACCTGGGACGTGCCACATAGAGGAATCCGTGAGACCTCAACTTTGTCGTCAATCGCCAGAAATCACGGCATAATCCGCGTTTTGCAATCTTGGTAAAACTCATGAGCACATACTCAATTCTCGGACTTTGCGGCAGCCTGCGCGCCAAATCCCTCAACCTCGCGGCGCTGAAAGCCGCCGGCGAACAGATGCCAGAGGGCATGACGATGACCATTGCCAATTATTCCGACCTGCCCATCTACAATCAAGATATACAGGACCAGGGTTGGCCCGCCGGGGTCACCCGCCTGCGCGACCAGATTGCAGCAGCCGATGGCCTGTTGATAGCCTCCCCCGAATACAACTGGTCGGTGGGCGCGCCTTTGAAAAATCTGATCGACTGGCTCTCGCGCTTGAAAGACCAACCCTTCCCCAACAAGCCTGCCGCCATACTGAGCTGCACCGGTGGTCCTGTGGGCGGCGTGCGCGGCCAACTCGATCTGCGCCGCATTCTGATTGGACTGGGCACGCAATTGCTGGTGAAACCCGAGGTATTTATCGGATCCTCGGTCAGCAAATTCAGCCCCGAAGGCAAACTCACCGACGAAGTTACGCGCAAATTCCTGACCGACCAGATGATCGCGTATCAGGACTTCATCGTTCGGGTGAAGCGGGCCAACGGCTAATAATCGAAAAAGCTCGAAACGGGGCCAGGCTCAAATTAACAATTTGAGCCTGGCCCCTTTTTTATAGGCTGCCGCAAATCCGCGGCAGCACTTCGCTGATCGGTTCGCGAAGAACCGCATCTGCCATACCATCGAATGGCGTGGCCTCTGCATTAACGATCACGATGCGCGCGCCAGCCTCCTTTGCCACCGGTACCAGGCCGGCCGCCGGATAGACCTGCAGGCTGGTTCCCACCGATAGCAGCAGGTCCGCCTCGCCCGCGCATCGCAGGCTTCGTTCCAGCACCTCGGGCACCAACTGCTGGCCAAATGAAATGGTGTCGGACTTCAGAATCCCCTTGCATTCGCGGCAATGCGGATCTTCCTCGCCCGCGCGCACCCGGTCGAGCGCCTTTTGCATCGGCGCGCGCATGCCGCAATCCCAGCACATCACACGCCGCATCGTGCCGTGAACTTCGATCACCCTGTCGGGTGAATTGCCGGCGAGCTGGTGCAGCTCATCGATATTCTGCGTAACCAGGGCATGCAGTTTGCCGCGCTTCTCCAGCATCGCGAGCGCGAGGTGGCCGGAATTGGGCCGCGCATCCCAGGCGGGATGACTGAGGCGGCTGCGCCACGAAGCCTTGCGGATTTCAGGATCGCCCAGGTAATACTGGATATTGGATTGCTTCTCTGCCTCGGGATTTCGCGTCCACACCCCTTGCGGCCCGCGAAAATCGGGAATGCCCGAATCGGTGGAGATCCCGGCCCCGGTCAGCGCGACGACGCGGTTCGCCGCGTCAATCCAGCCGCGAACGACCTCGGCTGTCACTTGAATCGCATTCATGAGTGAGGTTCCGGCGCCGGCTATTCGACCGGTATTCCGGCGTCCTTCACCACCTTTGCGGCTCTCACCAGGTCTCGCTTGATCGCCTGATCGACTTCCTCAGGCGTCGAGAGCGTCATGATGAAACCCAACTGGTCGAAGCGCTCTTTCATGTCGGGGGCGGTCGAGGCTTTGTGAATTTCCGTGTTCAAGCGCAGCACAATGGGCCTGGGCAGATTCGCTGGACCGAAAAAACCGTTCCATCCGGGCGGCGGCTCGTAGCCAGGCACACCCTCGCTTAACGTGGGGATATCGGGCGTGCGTCCATAGCGCTTGGAATTATTAATCGCAATAATGCGCAGCTTCCCCGCGGTGTGGTGTTGAAACATGGTGCCAAAAATGCCAAAGCCGCTGGTGAGTCTGTCGGCAATGACCTCGGTGGCCACCAGATTCGGGTCTTTGAACGGCACGTGGGTCAATTTAATATTCGCCGCCAATTGCAATATCTCCCCGGACAGGTGATGCGAGGTGCCGACGCCGGAAGTGCCGTAGAAAAGCTTGCCGCCCTTTGCCTGCTCGACGTAATCGCGCATGTTCTTGATTGGCGAATTGGGTGGCACCGCCACCACCAGCACCGCGTCGCTCAAAAGCGATATGGATGTGAAATCCTTCACCGGGTCGTATGGCGTGTTGCGCGACAGCACCAGGCGATAAACCTGGGAATTGGTCGCTGCATAAAGAAATGTATAGCCATCCGGGGCCGCCTTTGCCACCATATTTGCGCCCACCACGCCGGCTGCGGCCGGTTGCGGATCAATGATCACAGGCTGGCCCATGGACTCACCCATTTTCTGACCGATGAAACGCGCCAGAGTCTCGCCGCCACCACCAAGCGCCAGCACCATCCTTATTGGCTTGGCGGGATAAGTCTGTGCGATCACCGACATCGGCGCGGCGAGTAGGGTTGTTGCGAGACAAACGCCGAAAGTCATCGTGCGTATTTTGAAATTCATAGGGGCTCCAAGACAATGCGGGCGCCCGTGCGACGGGCTGGACGGCATGATAACGGTTCCGCCTCGATATTAGACCGCTCTGAGACTTATTCGACCGCTCTGACATTTATTAGACCGGAGAGCCTGCATCGCGGCTGCCCTTTTTTGATAGATGCAGCAGGACCCATTCGGCCCAACCGACACAAATTGTGTTTTACTTGCGCCGCAAAATCAACGCAAGGAACCCTGCGCATGCTGCTCACAGGCAAACAAAAACTGCAAAAAATGCGCGATAGCCGCACCGTTTATGTCGGTTCCGAGAAGGTCACCGACGTCACCGCCCATCCGGCATTTAA
>CAMDFL010000074.1 GCA_945897475.1 Bordetella parapertussis | reverse complement strand
CCCATGAACGCACTGGCCGCGTCGGCCGATCCCTTGAAGGTGATGCCAACGATGTCGACGCCGGCTTGGGCTTTGAACATTTCCGAAAGAATATGCGGCGGGCTACCAGGGGTCGATGAGCCGTAATTGAGCTTGCCCGGCTGCGATTTGGCGAGCGCCAGAAACTCCTTCAAATTGCGCGCCGGAACGCTGGGGTGCGAAACCACGATGAAGGAGGTCTTGGCGAACAGACTGATGGGATCGAACGAAGTGATAGGGTCGAACGCCGCATTCGGAAACAGCGCCTTTGACATCACCAGGGACCCGAGCGTGCCCAAGGCCAGCGTATAACCGTCGGCCGGCGCCTTGGCTGCGACTTCCATCGCGGTCGAGGCGCCCGCGCCGGGGCGGTTTTCAACGATAACCGGCTGCCCCAGACTTTCGCTCATTTTTGGCGCCAGGATGCGAACGCCGATGTCTGGCGTGCCACCGGCGGCGAATCCTATGATCACGCGGATCGGTTTTTGCGGCCATGCCTGACTGCGTGCCTCTCCAACCAACGAAGACAAGGTCAATGCGAGCGTCAAGGACAGCGCTAGTGATCGCGAAGCCTTAGAGCCAGCGGCATTCGCGTTCGAGTTCATCAAACCTTGAAATGTCATAGATTGCCGCGATTTCATTAATTGCATAGCGCTCTCCTTGATACCGATGTTATTGATCATTCCCAAAAACATGACAGTCTCACAAGAGGCATGTTTTTGTCATGAATTATGAACTTCTAGAAAATTCGCGATATTGATTCGGGGGACCGCCCCGCGACCCTACCGCCTCCTGAGCGTCCCATCCGGGTTGGCTGCCCCCCGCCTGAGGCGCGAGGCTACAAGAACGCGCGCCTGACGTCCATGGAATATGAGAATGATGGAATTTTAGCGGCATGGAATTTTAAGGGCATGGAATTTTAAGGTCATTTTGCATCTAAGGCCTTGATCCTTGTGAAAAACACCGGTTTGACCTCGACGCTATCGCGCCCCATTTGCGTGTCGCGACATCATATCGATCAGAATTTGGGGGCATGAATCAAATAGACCCCGAACGCCGATTCGCGTAACCTGCGCGACCGAGGGATTCCCCTCACCAGAAGACAAGGAAAAAATCATGGCGTTAATGGCAATGCACAAGGATACAAAACCGTTTTTGTTGGGCGCACTCGCAGGGGCCGTTATCGCCGTATGGACAGGATTCGACGCCCTTGGTTGGAAGACAGGCAGCGCGGCTGAAACACTGGTCAAACGCGGATCAGACAGCGCAGTGGTCGCCGCCTACGCGCGCGTTTGCAGCGCGCAGTTTAAAAGCAGCAAGGATTTTGACGAGCGTCTGGCCACCTTGCAAAAAGCGGAACGTTACTCGCGCGGCGACGTGGTGGGAAAAGCTGGATTTGCCACTATGGCGGGCGAGAAGGAAGCCACTCAAGGTGTAGCACAAGCCTGCGCCGATTTGCTGATTCCGGAAAAAACCGGCTGAACCATCGTCGGAGGGATACGCTCCCTCCCGATGCTTTCTCTATTAATCGAGCTTGATTACCGAGCCCTTCACGATAGGCCCCTATTTCGCCAATCCTTGCCTCACCTGTTCGCCGACTTCCTCGGGGGTAGCGTCTACCAGCGGGTTCGGCCCGCCTTCATGATTGCGCTGCCTGAAGTCGGCATTGTTCAACACACGGGCGAGCTCGCCAATCAGGCGCCGAACGATAGGGTCGGGCGTACCAGCAGGGGCGAACCACGCCGTCCAAATGGGCGCCTCCAGTTGTGGGTATCCGGCTTCACAAATGGTCGGGACATCCGGGAACTTGCGTTTCCTTAGGCGGGATTAAAGTGCGAGTTTATCTCCACTTGAAAAAGGACATCGAAATGGCAACGCGTGAATCTCTTCCCCTGATCCGTCGCATCGTCACCGGCTTTGACGCCGACGGAAAATCCATATTCACCGAAGATGCGGTCGCGCCCTTCAAAGAAAACCCCGCTCGGCCCGGTCATCGCTCCTGGCCGGTTTGGGCGACCAGTCAACTGCCTGTTTCGGTGAATGAACCCGATCACGGCCCCGACGCGCACGGCATCATGCCCCCCAAGGGCGGGGCCTTTTTAAAGATCGTCGATATCGCCCCGGAACCCGTGGACACCGGCGATCGCGCACTCACACTTGAGCGAATGCGCGAAGTCATGCGCCGTGGCGGTCACAGCCCCGAACCCGGCGTGCGCAGAAATTTCGAAGGCGGCCATCCCGGCATGCACGAAACCGATACCATCGATTACGCCATCGTGCTCTCGGGTGAGGTCTACGCGATCATGGAAAAGGGCGAAAAACTCATGAGAACCGGAGACGTATTGATTCAGCGCGGCACCAACCACGCCTGGAGCAACCGTTCGGACACCATGTGCCGAATCGCATTCGTGCTGGTGGAGGCGACGCGATAAATTCGCAACGATGCCTGAAGAGCCATGACTGGCGGGCGTTTCGACGCTTTAATGCTTATATTTTTGGCGCACAATGCCGGTCATGTTCAATGTCGGGCGCAGCATTTACTCGTAATGGGTCCACATGCGCAGCACGCGAACCTTTCGCTCCTTGTTGAAGACTTCATAGACCAGGCGATGATGTATGTTCATTCGTCGTGAATAGGCGCCCTCAAGATCGCCGACAAGCTTTTCGTAAAGCGGCGGATTCTGAAACGGGCCGCTTGTCAGCACCTCAATCAGAGCCTGGCCTTGCTCTTCAAGCCAGCGTCGGAAAGCTTTTTTGCGTCCTTCCCCCCAGGCTTCGCGAAAACGACTTCCCACTTCACCAGGTAAGTCGCTTGGCGCTTTTGTCGAGCGGTTCAGCCATGCCTTTTTTGACGGACTCACGCATGCCCGGAACCGATAGCAAATAGAGCGTTTCCTGAATCGCCTGCCAGTCCTCGGCCGAAACCAGAACCGCGCTGCTGCGCTTGCCGGAGATAAGAATGGGCAGATGCGACTCGGTCGTCTGATCGATGAGCCTGTACAGGCTGGCGCGTGCTTGGCTTGCGGTGATTGGGGCTGCCATGGCGATTCTCCGTCGATTGAGCGCTATCGCACGCTAAAACGTACTAATCGCCAATCCGCATTCACCGTATTCCTACAATTTTGGGCGCGCTATTCCCCAAACCCTCTCCCCCGTGGCCGGCATCGCCAGATCCCTCACCCCGAGCGCATCGGTAATCGCATTCATCAACGCCGGCGGCGCGCCAATCGCCCCGGCTTCTCCGCACCCCTTCACTCCCAAAGGATTATGTGTGCACGGCGTGCCATGCATATCGAGCTTGTACGAAGGCAGGTCATCCGCGCGCGGCAGGCAGTAGTCCATCATAGAGCCGGTGAGTAGCTGTCCGTCGGCGTCGTAGCCGCAGCCTTCGATCAGCGCCTGTCCGATTCCCTGGGTGATGCCGCCGTGCACTTGTCCCTCGACAATCATGGGATTGATGACATTGCCAAAATCGTCCACGGCCGCGAAGCCGGTGATTTCTGTCGTCCCGGTTTCTTGGTCAATTTCCACCTCACAAACGTATGCCCCCGCGGGGAAGGTGAAGTTTTTCGGATCGTAGAAGGCGTTCTCGTTTAATCCCGGCTCCAGCTTGTCGTGCGGATAGTTGTGCGGCACGTAGGCGGCGAAGGCGACTTCGCCGAAGGTTTTCTTTCTGTCGGTGCCGGTGACTTTGAAGACGCCGGGTTCGTATTCGATGTCCGACTCGGCGGCCTCCAATAAATGCGCGGCAATTTTCTTGCCTTTGGCAATCACCTTGTCGAGCGCCTTAACAATGGCCGCGCCGCCCACGGCGATCGAGCGTGAACCGTAGGTACCCATGCCAAAGAGCACCTTGGAAGTGTCGCCATGCACGATGTCCACCGCATCGATCGACATGCCGAGGCGATCAGCGACCACCTGGGCGAAGGTGGTCTCGTGTCCCTGCCCATGCGAATGAGATCCCGTGAAGACTGTCACCGATCCGGTAGGATGCACGCGCACCTCTCCCGCCTCGTACAATCCGGCGCGAGCCCCCAGCGCCCCCGCCACTGCGGAAGGCGCGATGCCGCAGGCTTCGATGTAGCAGGCGTAACCCAGGCCTCGAAGTTTTCCTTTCGCGGCCGAATCCTTTTTGCGTTGCGCGAATCCCGCCACGTCGCCGAGCTTTTGCACCGCGTCGAGTGTTGCATCGTAGTCGCCGATGTCGTATTGAAGCGCCACCGGGGTCTGATACGGAAAATCGCGAATGAAATTGCGGCGGCGCAGTTCGGCGGGGTCCATCTTCAGTTCGCGCGCGGCGGTCTCGACGATGCGCTCCACCACGTAGGTGGCTTCGGGCCGCCCCGCGCCGCGGTACGCATCCACCGGCACGGTGTTCGTAAACACGGCGGTCACCTCACAGTAGATCAGCGGCGTGGCGTATTGGCCGGCCAGCAAGGTGGCATAAAGTATTGTGGGAATGCACGTCGAGAAGGTCGACAGATAGGCGCCCATATTGGCGGTGGTATGCACCCGCAACGCAAGGAACTTGCCATCCTTGTCCAATGCCAGTTCCGCGGTAGTGATGTGATCGCGCCCATGCGCGTCCGACATGAAAGATTCGCTACGCTCCGCGGTCCATTTCACCGGGCGATTGAGCTGCTTGGCCGCCCAGGTGACCACCACGTCCTCAGCGTAGAGATAGATTTTCGAACCGAAGCCGCCACCCACATCGGGCGCTACCACGCGAACCTTGTGCTCTGGCAGCCCCAACACAAACGCGGTCATCAACAAGCGCTCGACGTGCGGGTTCTGACTGGCCACGTGCAACGTGTATTGACCGTCCGAACGCGAGTACTGGCCGATGGCCGCACGCGGCTCGATGGCATTCGGAATGAGGCGGTTGTTGATGAAATCCAGTTTCGTGACATGCGCGGCGTTCGAAAACGCCGCATCGACATCGGCCTTGCCGCCTATCGCCCAGACATAGCAGGTGTTATCCGGAGCGAGCTCATGCAACACCGGTGCTCCGGGCGCGCGAGCGCGGGCGGCATCGGCAACGGCAGGAAGCACTTCGTAATCCACCTCCACCAACTCGGCGGCATCGCGCGCGGCACTCAGCGATTCGGCTATCACCACCGCCACCTGATCGCCCACATGGCGCACCTTGCCTTGCGCGAGGCAGGGGTGCGCAGGCTCCTTCATCGGCTGGCCATCGACGCCGGTAATGAGCCAACCACAGGGCAATCCCCCGACCTTGGCGGCGGCAAGATCCTCGCCGGTAAAAATCCCGACGACGCCGGGCATCTCACTCGCCTTATTGCTGCGTATCGCCTTGACAAGCGCGTGCGCGTGCGGCGAACGAACGAAAACAGCGTAAGTCTGATTCAGGAACGAGATATCGTCGGTGTACTGCCCCGCGCCGGTCAGGAAACGGTAGTCCTCCTTGCGGGTGACGCGGGCTCCGATAAGTGGTGCATTCATGGCGATCTCCTTTTGCAGGGGTAATCTTTTTTGCTCAGGCACCATGCCCGCAAGAGCGGCGGCGCGGCGCACACCGAAACACGAAATTACTTTAGCAGGGAACGGAAAACCTGGCGAAGGTCGGGCCGAAAAGGTCGGGGCAGCATTCGCCAATCCTCATTCAGGTTTAATCCCTGCGGATTTGACGATGCCGGCCACCAGCGCGGTCTGCTGCCTGATCTGAGTGGCGAATTCCTCGGGGGTATTGCCTATCACTTCATAGCCGTTGGCGACCCAACGCGCCTGCGCGTCCGGGTGCTGCAAGGCTTTGACCACCGAAGCATTCAATCGGGCGAGCACGGCCGGCGGCAATTTCGCCGGTCCGAAAATTCCCGTCCAATTCGGCGGTTGCACAAACTTGGGCATGGACTCGCCGAACGAAGCGACATCGGGCAGCAGGGCGACGCGCTGATTTTTCACCACGCCAAGCACTTTGATCTTGCCCGATTTGATGAAAGATCCCGCCGCGCCGGTGATGGCAAAGGTGAGCGGCAACTGCCCGGTCACCACGTCGATCAAGGCCTGCGCGGTGGCTTTGTAGGGAACATGCACGATATCGGCGCCGGTGAGTATGCGAATCTGCTCGCCGGTCATGTGATGATCGGTGCCTATGCCCGAGCTGCCATAGGAAAGCTTTCCCGGATTGCGGCGCGCATAGTCGATCAATTCGCCCATGTTGCTCACCGGCACGGAAGGGTGCGCGACCATCAGCGTGATCGCCGAATACAGCGCGGTGATCGGGGTGAAATCCCTCAGCGCATCGAATGTCGAATCGCGCACCATGAAGGCGCGAACAATTTGCGTCGCCGAAGTCGCCGCCAAAATGGTGTGGCCATCCGGCGCGGCGCGCATGGCAAGTTCCGCGGCCACCACGCCGCCACCGCCGGCACGATTGTCGATCACCACGGGCTGCCCCAGATCCTGATTCATTATCGGAGCGATGACACGCAAGGTCGTATCGCCGCTGCTACCCGGTGCGAACTGATTGATCAGGCGAACCGGTTTGGATGGAAACGATTGCGCCAACACACATTGGGCCATTAACGCCCAAGCCACGCCGGCGCAAACTGATGAGAACTGGTTTCGATTCATTATTACTCCCCTCCCTGCATGGCTACTGCGCCTTGATGCCCAATCGCTTGATCATCGGCGCCCAGATTTCGTATTCACGCCGCTGCCGCGCGAGCAACTCTTCGGGCGTGCCAACCGCGATCAGCAGGTTCTGCCCCTCGTGAATCTTGACCACCTCGGCTTGGGTGGACAGCTTGCCCATCTCGCGGTTGAGCCGCAGGATGATATCGCGTGGTGTGCCCCCTGTTGCATACAGGGCGAAACCGCCCATCGCGTAGTAATCCTTAACGCCCGACTCCATGGCGGTGGGCACCTCCGGTAAATCCCGCAGGCGAGCGTCACCACCCGCAGCAAGCGCTCGGATCTTCCCTGCCTTGATGAGACTTATCAACTGACTGGTCACCGGATTGAAGGCCGCGTGGATGTTGCCTGCAACCATGTCCTGAATCACCGGCGCGCTACCCTTGTAGGGAACGAATTGAATGTCAGTCCCGGCGCGATCCTTGAAGAGCTCCATGGCCAGATGAAAGATATGACCATGCCCCGGTGCCCCATAGTTGAGTTTCGATCCCGGCGCCTTGGCCAGTGCGATGAATTCGCCCAATGACTGGGCCGGCACCGCAGCGTTGACATACAAGGCCATGGGCGCATTGACTAGAAGAGTCACCGGCGCGAAGTCGCGATCAGCGTCGTATTTGACATCGGCATAGATAAATTTGTTGTAGGCGAGCGAACCCGGACCAAAGGTCAGCAGCGTGTAACCATCTGGTGCTGCCTTGGCGACATACTCAAGGGCCAGGATCCCGGCGTTGGCCGGGCGATTCTCCGGAACCACCGCCTGCCCGAGGGCCGCGCCAAGATACGGCGCGTAGGAACGAGTGATGATATCGAGCCCCCCGCCGGGTACGAAGGGGATAACCCAGCGTAACGGCTTTGATGGCCAGGCCTGCGCCTGCGCCTGCGCCAAACCCGAGGCGGCGACCAACATGAGCACCATCAATGCCTTGTTCATGCTGTTACTGGCGTTATTTGCCATTTTGATCTCCTAAGCAGAGGGGATTCTCAAGCACTCACGAGGCATGCGCGGCTCTAATAAATATCAGAGCGGTCTCACAAGTTTCAGAGCGGTCTCACAAGTTTCAGAGCGGTCTAGCAGCTATCCGATTTCATTCGGCCTTCCAGCACTCGTCGCTGAGATACCAAACCCTTGAGCAGTTCGCCATTCTTTTCGATTTTTTCTCGGTCTACCAACTCGGTGACTTGCCGCTGATAATTATCGCAGCGTATTTGCTTGCGTGAATCAAGCTGCGACTGATTGGGTCCAGCTTGTTTGGGCGCCTCGACCGCGGCAGGCGCGGCTTTCGGCCCCTCGCAAGGCCGCTCCTGGAACACGTTACCGCAGCGATACATCTTTTTCGCCGGTTCTGCGGCAGACACGGTCGGTGCCACACAAAATCCGGCGATACAAAGTCCGAGAAAAACAATCCAAGGCATCATTTTTTTCCGATTATTCCCGCTAGCCCGAGCTTGATCAAATGTGTGTTCCGGCACAATTCTAAAGCGTAATTCCACTTTGTGGTCCGTGATTTCCCTGGCCGTGATTTCCTGGTCCGTGATTTCCCTGGCCGTGAATTCCCGGTCCGTAAATTCCCGGTCCGTAAATTCCTGGTCTGTGAATTCCATATCTACATATCCGCGGCGAGGTAAAATCTTCGCCCGGTCGGGGTGACCGTCAATTTCGTCATATTTCCAAGAGAAAAGAATCCTAATTATGAAAATCGTAAACTTTGAACATCAGGGTGCGGGGCGGCTCGGCGTCGTTGATGGCGAATCGGTCGTCGACCTCAAGCTTGCCGCACCGGACCTTCCCGCCGACCTGCTTGCATTGATCAACCTGGGTGCTGCCGGCATGGACGCGGTGAAAAAGGCCGTGGCCAATGCCGGCGCGGACCAGAAGCGTCCGCTGGCCGGCCTCAAGTACCTGGTGCCCATCCCTCGTCCCGGAAAGATTATTTGCCTTGGCTTGAACTACGCCGACCACGCCGCGGAAGGCGGGCATCAGAAGCCCACCTACCCCAGCTTTTTCATGCGTGGCGCCACCTCGTTTGCCGCGCACGGCGAGCCGATGATCCGCCCCAGGGTCTCCGTCCAATTCGATTACGAAGCCGAGCTGGTGGCCATCGTCGGTAAAAAAGCACGTCATGTCAAAAAGGCGGATGCCCTGCAGTACATCGCCGGATACACCTGCTTTAACGAAGGGTCGGTTCGTGACTATCAGCGCAAGACCGCGCAATGGACGATAGGGAAAAACTTCGACTCCACCGGCGGTTTCGGCCCGTGGATGGTCACACCTGACGAACTACCCCCAGGTGGCAGCAACCTGAAAATTCGTTGCCGGCTGAACGGCCAGGTGCTGCAGGACGCGAACACCAGCGACATGCTGTTCCCGGTCGATGAAACCGTGGAACTCGCCAGCGAATGCCTGACCTTGGAGCCTGGCGATCTACTCGTCATGGGAACACCCTCGGGCGTGGGCTGGGCACGCAAGCCCCCCATCTTCATGAAAGATGGCGACGTGTGCGAAATCGATAT
Source organism: Bordetella parapertussis (assembly GCA_945897475.1). Lineage (GTDB taxonomy): Bacteria > Pseudomonadota > Gammaproteobacteria > Burkholderiales > SG8-39 > 2-02-FULL-62-17. The sequence goes on along the minus strand of CAMDFL010000074.1, from coordinate 11,919 downwards.
CGAAAACATCGGTGTACTTCGCAATCCGATCAAGGACGAAAAGTAAGCCTCGACCGCCGATACACACGCCAGTTCGAAACGAGGGGAGCAATCCCCTCGTTTTATTTTAAATCTCGATTTCGCTCTAAGTATTCCGCTTTGCTTTGAATATCGCGTTTTCTGTTTAAGTATCGCGTTTTGTTTTAAATTTAATTCTCAAGGAGAGTTCTCCATGGAACTACCCGTCAATCATTTCAAACACGCACTGGCCGCCGGCAAGCTGCAAATCGGCATGTGGTGCAATCTGTGCAGCGAATACGCCATGGAGGTGTCGGCAGGAGCAGGCATGGATTGGCTCATCATCGACATGGAGCATGCGCCCATCGACATGTTCATGATGGTGCGCCAGTTGCAGGCCGCCATGGAGAACAAAACGCAACCGGTGGTGCGCATTCCTTGGAACGACATGGTGACAGTCAAACGCGTTCTGGATGCGGGCGCGCAGTCGCTGCTCATTCCCATGATTCAAACCGAGGAGGAAGCAAGAAACGCCGTGGCCTTCACCCGTTACGCCCCGGATGGCGTGCGCGGCTCGGGTGGCCCGACACGCGCATCGCGCTTCATGCGCATCAAGGATTACGCGAAAAAAGCCGCCAGTGAAATCTGTGTGCTGGTGCAAGTGGAGACGCGGCTTGGCGTTCAAAACCTCGAGGCGATCGCCAGCGTGCCGGGTGTCGATGGCGTGTTTCTTGGCCCAGGCGATTTATCGACGGACATGGGACACCTGGGCAACATGAATCATCCCGATGTTCAGCAGGTACTGGACGCGGGCATTGCCACCATTCGCAAATGCGGCAAGGCGCCGGGCATTCTCACCAACGATGAAACACGCGCCCGTCACTATGTGGACCTGGGCGCGCAATTCATCACGGTGGGATCGGATGTGGCGATTCTCGCCCGCGAGACCGAGCGACTCGCGGTGAAATACAAAGCGTGGCAGGCCTGAGGGACGCGAATTCATTCGCGCATTCATTTGAGAATTACTGACAATGAAAACCTATCGTCATAAAATCTACGTCCACTGGGGAGATACCGACCCGGCGAAAATCGTTTTCTATCCCAATTATTTCGTCTGGTTCGATGAGAGCGCGCTACACCTGTTCGAGAGCGCCGGATTCGGATGGAACGCGATGATGGAAAAATACGGCTCACCCGGCATGCCCATCGTCGAGACCAAGGCGAAGTTTCTCGCCCCCAGCCGCTTCGGCGACCAGATCGTGGTTGAGAGTGGCATCTCAAAGTGGAACGAAAAGACCCTTGAGGTAAGTCATACCGTCTACAACGGCGATGTCAAAGCCGTTGAAGGCTATGAGGTTCGCGCTTTCGTGAAACCGCACCCTGAACACCCCGGACGGATCAAGGCGTTTCCAATACCCGCGGAGTTACGCGCAGCCTTGGAGTAGCCGTGCATCGCGGCTAGCCCACCTATCTCATCTGGATATCGACACGAGCGCTAGCTTGAAATTGCATAGCTATCCAGAGCGATTAACGACGATAAATCGGTTGCGTTTAAAGTGCGCGATTTAATTGCGCGCGATTTAATTGTTGACTACATTAATCAAGTATTATATAGTTGATTTAATTAATCAAGTATTGATGGTTGATGCCAAAAGTCACGTACTAGATCGACTGACGAAGAAATTAGATTCTTAAGAGAGGTTTCCTATGAGGCTGACAACGAGAGGGCGGTTCGCAGTGATGGCGATGGTCGATCTTGCGATGCAGCCTGGCAGCAATCCGGTGACGCTCGCCGCAATCAGCCAGCGTCAGAAGATCTCGCTGTCTTACCTCGAACAGTTGTTCGGCAAAATACGCCGCTGCGCACTGGTCAACAGCGTGCACGGTCCGGGTGGCGGCTATCGCCTCGCCAAGGACTCCGGGCAGGTGTCGATTGCCGAGATCATCCATGCTGTTGACGAACCGCTCGACTCGACGCAATGCGGCGGCAAGGAAAGCTGTAGGGACGGCGAAAAATGCCTGACCCACGACCTGTGGGCCAATCTCAATCAGCACATCGTCGAGTACCTCGGTGCGATAACGCTCAAGCAGGTGGTTGACAAGCAGAAAGCCAAGCAGATCAGCGTGGTGCAGGTGCAGGACATGCGCGGAACGCTGACCAAGCGCCAACCCACGTCGGTATCGTTCTGAGCTATCGACTGTGTAGTGATTAGTAAACGGAGAATAGTGATGACAATTGCATTGACTGAAAGTGCGGCGCAACAAATCCAGACGCAGATTGCCAAGCGCGGCAAAGGGGTGGGCCTGCGCGTCGGCGTGAAGAAAGTCGGCTGCTCCGGCTTTGCCTATACGTTCGACTACGCCGACGAAGTGCGTTCGGGCGATCAATTGTTCGAGTCGCATAAGGCCACGGTGGTGGTCGACGCCGGCAGCCTGTCGTTCCTCGACGGCTCGCGGCTCGATTTCGTCAGGGAAGGCAACTTCAAGCAGGTATTCAAGTTTGACAACCCCAATGTAGAAAGCGAGTGCGGCTGCGGCGAGAGCTTCAACATGAAAATTGATGCGGAAAAAACAATACAGAGGGACTAATGAACGCGGCAACCGAAACGCATTTGACCGAAATGGAAATGCAAGCCCCGATGCTGCTTACCGACAGCGCGGCCAACAAGGTGAAGCGGCGCACCCTCGGGATCTTCTTCGATGTAGACGATCTCGGAGCAAGTTAAAGGAGCAATTTAAATGAGTGCAGTACTGCAAAATCTAGTCAACCAACCGTACAAACATGGTTTCGTGACGAACATCGAGTCTGATGTCGCGCCGAAGGGTCTCAATGAAGACACCATCCGGTTGATTTCGAGCAAGAAAAACGAGCCTGAATGGCTGCTCGAGTTCCGCCTCAACGCTTATCAGCAATGGCTCAAGATGGAAGAGCCGAAGTGGCCGAACGTCAAATATCCGAAGATCGATTTCCAGGCGATCAGTTACTACTCCGCGCCAAAGCCGAACAAACTGTTGAAAAGCATGGATGAAGTCGATCCCGAATTGCTGCGTACGTTCGAGAAACTCGGCGTGCCGATGAACGAACGGGCAAAGCTTGCCGGCGTCGCGGTCGACGTGATTTTCGATAGCGTGTCGGTGGTCACCACCTACAAAGCGAAGCTCGCTGAGGTCGGCATTATTTTCTGTTCGATTTCGGAAGCCATGCATGAACATCCCGAACTGGTGCGCCAGTACTTGGGCAGCGTGGTGCCGGTCGGCGATAACTATTACGCCGCGCTCAACTCCGCGGTGTTCACCGACGGCTCGTTCTGCTTCATCCCGAAGGGCGTCAAATGCCCGATGGATCTCTCCACCTATTTTCGCATCAACACCGAAGCGTCCGGCCAGTTCGAGCGCACGCTGATCATTGCCGAGGAAGGCGCATCGGTGTCCTACCTCGAAGGCTGCACCGCGCCCAAGTTCGACACCAACCAGTTGCACGCGGCAGTGGTCGAACTCATTGCGCTCGATAACGCCGACATCAAGTATTCAACCGTGCAGAACTGGTATGCGGGGGATGAGAATGGCATCGGCGGCATTTACAACTTCGTCACCAAGCGTGGCCTGGCCAAAGGCGTCAATTCGCGCATTTCATGGACCCAGGTCGAAACCGGTTCGGCAATCACCTGGAAGTATCCGAGCTGTATTTTGCGGGGTGATAACTCGGTCGGCGAGTTCTATTCGGTGGCGGTCACCAACCACCATCAGCAGGCCGATACCGGCACCAAGATGGTCCACATCGGCAAAAATACGCGCAGTACCATTGTCAGCAAAGGCATATCGGCCGGCCATTCCAACAACAGCTACCGTGGACTGGTCAGGATAGCGCCTACTGCCGCCGGTGCGCGCAATTACTCACAATGCGACTCGATGCTGATCGGCGACCAGTCCGCCGCTAATACCTTCCCGTATATCGACGTTCGCAACCCAAGCGCCAAAGTCGAGCACGAAGCATCAACTTCCAAGATCGGCGAAGACCAGTTGTTTTATTTCGCACAGCGCGGTATCGGCGCCGAGGGAGCGGTGTCGATGATCATCAATGGGTTCTGCAAGGATGTGTTTCAACAATTGCCGATGGAGTTTGCGGTCGAGGCGACCAAGCTTCTCGGTTTCAAGCTCGAAGGAAGCGTCGGATGATTTACCAGGACAGCAAAACCCTGCTCGAAGTGCGCGGTTTGCGCGCGACGGTAAGCGGGATCGAAATTCTCAAAGGCATCGACTTGACGGTCAAGAGCGGCGAGGTGCACGCGATCATGGGACCCAACGGTTCGGGTAAGAGCACGTTCGCCAAGGTGCTCGCCGGCCATCCCGCGTACGAAGTCACGAGTGGCACGGTCGTATTTGAAGGCAGGAATCTGTTTGACCTGGAACCCGAAGCGCGCGCGCGTGCCGGCGTGTTTCTCGCCTTTCAGTACCCGATCGAAATACCTGGCGTCGCCAACAACCAGTTTCTGCGCCTGGCTTACAACACGGTGCAGGCTGAGCGCGGCAAGGACGAACTCGATCCGTTGGAGTTTGATGATTTCGTTCGCGAAAAAATGAAACTCCTTGAAATGAATACGGATTTTCTCGATCGCAGCGTGAACGAAGGCTTTTCGGGCGGCGAGAAGAAGCGCAACGAAATATTGCAGATGGCGCTGCTCGAGCCTCGGCTGGCGCTGCTCGATGAGACCGATTCCGGCCTCGACATCGATGCGTTGCGGGTCGTTGCCGGCGGCGTGAATCAACTCGCGAACAAGAACAACGCGGTTCTGCTGGTCACTCACTATCAGCGCCTGCTTAACTACATCGTGCCCGATTACGTTCACGTGATGGAGTCAGGCCGAATCGTTCTGACCGGCGACAAAGCGCTTGCACTCGATCTTGAGAGCCGTGGCTACGACTGGGTCAGCGTCGAGCCTCGCGCCGCGACGGAAGCGGCGACATGCGGTTAATGACTGCCAACAGCTATTTCGACAACCTGCTTGCAGGGCTGCCGCAACAGTATGCGAATTTTTCTTCACCCGCATCGGGGTGGCTCACCCAGTTGCGCGCCAATGCGGTTGAACGCGTTGGCACCCTGACGGTGCCGACCACGCGCGACGAGGACTGGCGCTTCACCGACCTGTCGCCGCTTACCCAACTGCCCTGGCATCCGGCGCAAGATGCGCCGCAACTCGCGCGCACGCAGCTGGATCCACTGGCGCTGCCCGAGGCCGCGGCCCGGCTGGTATTCGTGGACGGGCGCTACGCGCCAGAGCATTCATTCAACCACGCTGGACTCACGGTTGAAGATCTCGCTGCGGGCACCGCGCGCAACGGCGCGTTGATTGAGGCGCACCTCGGCCAGCATGCAGGTTTCGAGCACGACGCTTTCACGGCCCTCAATACGGCGTTCCTGCACGGCGGCGCGCTGATTGTGGCGTCCCCTGAGATGGTGAAGGCTGGGCCGGTGCATTTGCTTTACGTCGCCACGCAAAAAGAGACCACAAGCTATCCGCGTTGCCTCGTCATTGCGCAGCCGGGTGCCGAGTTGACGCTCGTCGAGGAATTTGTCGCCCTCTGCGAGGATGCCTATTTCACCAACGCCGTGACTGAAATCGCGCTAGCACACAACGCGAAGGTGAACCATATCCGGGTGCAACAGGACAGCGGCGCGGCATTTCATATCGCGACCTGCGCGGTGTCGGTCGCGCAAGGCAGCCACTACAACTCGGTCAGCATCGCACTGGGCGCGCGCCTGTCGCGCTACAACCTTAACGTGCTGCTGGCCCAAGAAGGCGCCCAATGCACGATCGACGGGCTGGCGGCGATCGGCGGGCGGCAACTGGCGGACAGCCACACGCGCATCGATCATACAAGACCGCACGGCACCAGCCGCCAACTGCACAAGTGCATTGTCGGTGGCGCCGCGCACGCGGTGTTCAACGGTCAAATCCTGGTGCGGCCCGGCGCGCAGCGCACCGACTCATCTCAATCGAGCCGCAACCTCTTGTTGAGTGGCAAGGCGCGCGTCGACACCAAACCGCAACTCGAAATTTTCGCCGACGACGTGAAATGCGCCCACGGCGCGACTGTCGGGCAGCTCGATGGCGAGGAAGTTTTCTATCTGAGGAGCCGCGGCCTGTCAGATGCCGCCGCTCGCCGGCTGCTGACCTACGCTTTCGGCGCCGAAGTCATAGCCCGCATTGCGGTTCCATCGCTTAGAAACCGGCTCGAGCAGACGCTGCTCGAGCAGACATCGCTCGATCAATCCGGCCAGGCGTCATGAGCGCACTACCGGCCGCGCTCAGGGTGCCAGCGTTCGATGTCCTGCGCGTTCGCTCCGATTTTCCTATCCTGAAACTGGAGATTGGCGGCAAACCGCTGGTGTATCTGGATAATGCGGCCTCCAGCCAGATGCCGCAGCAGGTGATCGATCGTCTGGTGCGCTACCAGAGCTTGCAACACGCGAACATAAACCGCGCGGTGCATTACTTGTCCGAGACCGCGACCCGCGAGTACGAAGACGCGCGCCGCAAGATCGCCAGCTTCATCAATGCGCGCGAAGAACGCGAGATTGTTTTCACCAGCGGCACCACCGATGCCATCAATTTGGTGATGCACGGCTATGGTCGCAAGTTCATTGGCGCCGGCGACGAAATTATTCTAACCACCCTCGAGCACCATTCGAACATCGTGCCCTGGCAGATGCTGGCGGCGGAGAAAGGCGCGAAAATCCGCGTGGTGCCGATCAATGATGCGGGCGAACTCCTGATTGACGAGTATGAGAGCCTGTTCAATGAGCGCACCCGCATGGTCGGCGTGTTGCACGTGTCGAACGCACTTGGCAGCGTCAATCCGGTCAAGCGGATGATTGCGACAGCGCACGCGCACGGCGTGCCGGTGCTGGTCGACGGCGCGCAGGCCGCGCCGCACATGCCAATCGACATGCAGGACCTCGACTGCGATTTCTACGCATTCTCAGGCCATAAGCTGTGCGGCCCCACCGGTATAGGAGTCCTCTACGGCAAGGCGGAGACGCTAGAGCGCATGCAGCCGTTCAAAGGCGGTGGCGACATGATCCTGTCGGTCACATTCGAGAAAACCACCTACAACACCATTCCGCACAAATTCGAGGCCGGAACGCCGCCGATCGCGGCTGCGATCGGCCTGGGCGCCGCAGTGGATTACCTGAGCTGCGTTGGTATGGAGCGAATCGCCGCGTATGAGGCCGCGCTACTTGATTATGCGACCGCGCAAGTGAATCGCTTACCGGGAGTACGCATCATCGGCACTGCGGCGCACAAGGCTGCGGTGTTGTCCTTCGTGGTCGATGGCGTGCATCCCCATGACGTCGGCACTCTGCTCAATGAGGAGGGCGTCGCGGTGCGTACCGGTCACCATTGCGCGCAGCCGGTGATGCAGCGCTTCGGGCTGCCGGCGACCTCGCGTGCATCGTTTGCGTTCTACAACACTGAGGCGGAGGTAGATGCGCTGATTGCCGGCATTCGCACTGTTCAGAAGGTTTTCTCGTCATGACCAATTCCAGGACACTGTATCAAGAGGTCATCCTTGATCACAACAGAAAGCCGCGCAATTACGGCACGCTCAGTGATGCCAGCCACACAGCCGAAGGCCACAACCCGCTGTGCGGCGATCACATCAGCGTGGCGCTCCACCTTGCCGAGGATCGAATCGGCGGCATCGCGTTTCAGGGCGAGTCCTGCGCGATATGCAAGGCGTCTGCTTCGATGATGACCGCGACCGTCAAGGGTAAATCGCGCGCCGACGCCGAAATCCTGATCCGGGAATTCCGCGATATGGCGACCGGCAAGCTCGACCCGGCCGGTGACCACCACCTGGGACGGCTCACCGTGTTTGCCGGCGTGCGCGACCTGCCGACGCGCGTCAAATGCGCGATCCTGCCATGGCACACACTGCACGCGGCGTTCAATTCGCTCGCCAGTACCTCGAGCGAGGCCGAGGATGATCCCATGCATGCACCGATCGGCGGAGCATAGGACATGCCGAAAATTGCCGAAATTGAAGACACGCCGAATCCGAACGCGAAAAAGTTCATCCTCAAGGATCCGCTGACCTGGGGCATCACGCGCTCCTACGACAACGCTGGTGAGGCCCAGAACGACCCGCTGGCCGAGGCGCTGTTCGAAATCGAGTACGTGACCAACGTGTTCTATGTCGACCGCTGGATCACGGTCACGCAGGACGGCCGCGCCGACTGGCCAGAGTTGAAGCGCGCGCTTGCCGGGCCGATTCGCGCCGCGCCGGCGGCGGATGCGCAATCTGCCGCCACGGTCGCCGCGGCGACCACAGCAATCGCCGGCCTGAGTCCCGAAAACCAGCAACGCCTCGATAAAATCAACGTACTGCTCGACGAACAGATACGCCCCTATCTACAAGGCGACGGCGGCGACCTCCACGTGATCGGCCTCGAGGGCAACACGCTCAGCGTGCACTACCAGGGCGCGTGCGGCACCTGTCCGAGCTCGATCGCGGGCACGCTCGCCAGCATCGAGAATTTGGTGAAGTCTATCGAGCCTGACATCACAGTGGTCGCGATCTAAGGAAGTGCCACGCGACATTGCGCAGCTCGACTGCGTGCTGATCATTGACCATCAGTAGTGCTCCAGCGTTGATCGATTGTTTCTCAGTGGTTTCTCAGTGGTTTCTCAAGTCGGGGCAAGCTTGGCGTTAAGCAGATCCACGTCGAGAGCGTCGAAGGTAGTATTGTGCCGGTCAGTCAGCGGCCCCCCACCGGGAATGACGTCGCCATTTTTCTCGTAACCGATGGCCTTGAATTTCCATACGCCGTTAATAAATTTCAGGTTACCCACATGCTCATCCTGGCCAGCCAGGACGCAATAGACGCCGTCATTGATCCTGCTGAGTGTCAGCTTATACAAGGCATTTCACCATTTTATGATCGGCGGCAGCGCCGCGAGTTCTTCTTCTATCATCGTGTCCGCGTATTGTGCGAGAAACCTCCCGATCGAACGGTCCACTCGACATCGTTCCATTTGAACGTGGGATCGAACTGGGTGGCGATCTCCATGGATAAAGTGGTCCCGCGACACCGTGCTAAGGTCCGGCAAGCTGGGTCTTTCTATTCGAGTAATACTTTCCCATTGCCAAGTTGGCTGCGTGCGTTTCGGTCAGTTTCTCGATGACCGCTTCCCATTTGTCGCCGGGAATGGCCACATACATTTCTTCCTCCGGTAGGCCGGTAAATGTCCGGTTACCTTTACAACCGAGCGAGATCGACGTCTGGCCGTTGGTCGTTGTTAGAGGCAGGACGGCGCAGGCCGGACGACCCATGGCGTTCGTTAGAGCGCTAGCTGCCCCTGCCTTGATGGCCGCTTCGTAAATCAGCATGGCCTGTGCCGGTTTCGCCGCAATCAGCACCACATTGGGTTTGAAGCCGGCCCCGTCCACTGGGCCGTAGGCCACAGCGCCAGGGGACTTGGCCAGGGTGGGGATGCCCGGCACTTCCGAGGCGGCGACGTAGTGGTTTTCTTCCATGAACGCAAGGGTGTCATCCAGCTCTTGCGCACGCTCCGCCGGCTGAGCGATCCTGTGGGTGTAACTTCCGACCGCGCAGTTGTAATGATCGGATGGGACTGTATAAAAGGTCTGCCCGTTCATGGCTTTGTCCCAGAAGACGCAACCGGCAGCGACCGGCCCGCCTTCCCACCGCGGCACCCCTGCGGGCGGCGACTCGAAAAAGCCGATAGCAATCGGCGGTTTGCTAAGACCAAGTATTCCTGCTGACCTTGATGTTTTTTCCATTATTATCTTCTTAGTGGTATTGAGAAATGCCGGACTTCAACGCCCGGATGAATCATGGCAGGCCAATTAAAGCGGGGCTTCGCGAAAAATCATTCATGCCATTCGCCAGGCTGGCGTTGCTCAGGGCGTTCGGGTCTTCAGACTGTCGACCGCATGCACCGGCGCCCCGTCCCCTTTCATAAGGTCGGCGATGGCGCTATACACCATGCGCTGGCTCTGCAGCATGTTTTTGCCGGCGAACGCGGACGAGGTCACCTCGATGTTGAAGTGGCCGCCGCCGCCGTTCACCTCGGCCCGTGAATCGGGAATCTGGCGCTCGATGGCCTCGCGCATCGCATCGATGACGGAACCTTGGAACTCAGTAGGATGGAACGACATGCGGGTCTCCTTTGTATATCAGTAACGCGGCCTCTGGCCTCACGTGGAAGAGAATGACTCACCAGCGATCCATCATGGACTTGTGTACGGGTGCGCTCAGTTACTTCACCTTGGGGCAGAAATTTTCTCGCCGAGGAGCTTCTGCAATTCTCCGGACGCATACATCTCGCGGACGATGTCGCAACCACCGATGAACTGCCCGTCGACGTAGAGCTGTGGGATTGTCGGCCAATCGGAGAACGCCTTGATTCCATCGCGGACCTCGGGGGCACTAAGTACATCGATCGTTCCGTAGCTCAGCTGTAGCTCGTTGAGGATCTTCACGACTTGGGCGGAGAACCCGCACTGTGGTATCTGGCGAGTTCCCTTCATAAAGAGGACGACCGGATTTTGCGCCACGATGTCAGCGATCTGCTGGCGGAGATGTTCGTCTAGGGACATGGTTATTCCTCTCTGGTTGCTTGTGGTTCTATCCCGATTGTCGGGACATTGCTTGGGAAACGTAATGTTTGGTGCGTATGAATGGGTCAGCCGCCGATATAAGACATCTCGATTTTGTTCGTCCGCGAGGTCGCTTCCATGAGTATTTCGGAATACCGGTCTTCGCGCCGATTCCAGATCAACCCCATGACAGCGGCAATTTGCGCGTCGGTCTTGCCCGAACGCATAAGCGCGCGAAAATCATGGCCGGACTGCGCGAACAGGCTTATCAGGCGAGAAGTAGATGCAGAGCTCGCCGAGCTCATTCAGAAGCAGAGGCCCGCTCGAGAACCCGCATGTATAGGGCGCCTGTCCCTCTCGGCAATAGCCGTCGCCTTGCAGATGCTTACACGAGGCGCAGGTGCCGAAGGCAGGCTTGCATCTCTCCGACGCCACTTGGCCGAGCATGCGCTGCAAGACGTTGGCGAATTGGTCGCGCACTCCGGTGGGTAGGTCGTCTGCGGCACGGACTACGGATTCAAAGATGTCGTTCACAAGAATGGCCTTGGCTTTGTCGGTCAGATCGAGCCGGGCACTCCGTCCGTCGGCCTCCAAGCGCAGGCGCGTCAGATAGCCTTGGGTTTCGAGGTTTTTGATCGTCTGCGACGCCGTTCCCCGCGTGGTGCCATGAAACGCGGCGAAGGCAGACGGCGTTCGCGAGAAGCGGTTGGCCCGCGAGAAGTATCTGAGCGCAGTCCACTGGGTCGGCGTCAGCCCCTCCACGACGCCGTCGCCGCAGGCAATACGCCCTAAGTGCAGGACCAGCTCCGCGATAACGCGACCGTCCATTTTCAGCTCCTTGATGATGCAAGAATAGTAGCGTTTACAAACTATATTGACAATAAGAATGTCAAAGGAATCGAGGATGTACAAAGCTACGCCGACACGCGCCAGATCCCGATCGACCGCGTGGGGGTGAAGGACATCAATCACCCGGTGCGACTCAGGGACCGCTCCAATCGAGAACAGCACAGCATCGCCAACTTCAACATGTACGTAGGCCTGCCACACGATGTCAAGGGCACGCATATGTCGCGTTTCGTGGAAATCCTGCACCATGATCGCGATCTCTCGGCAAAAGCATTTCCGGCTCTGCTCGACGCCATGATCGAGCGGCTCGATGCTGAAGGTGGTCGTATCGAAATGTCGTTTCCCTATTTCGTCATGAAGAAAGCGCCGGTGTCGGGTGTCGAGAGCCTGATGGACTACCGCGTCGCGCTCATCGGAGAGCGGCGCGGCACGCGCACCGATATGTGG
>CAMDFL010000073.1 GCA_945897475.1 Bordetella parapertussis | reverse complement strand
CTGATGTAATAGTCGTTCACCAGTCGCAGTTGCTTACCTTCATTGCGATACACGAACAGGCGCGAGCGACTGGTATCAACCACGACCGCGTATTTCTGATCTGTAGGCATCTGCACCAGATAACGAGGAATCTGGTCGTCGCGGGGTTTGTCGCGCAGGGCGCGAAGGCGGACGATGGCCTCTTCGCGGAGGTCCTCAATACGATCTTCGTGTCCACGCGGCGCGTTGCCCAGGGTGGTGAGGGTGCGCACCTTGGCGAGCAGCAAATCCCCGCGAATAAGGTGAGCCAGCCGGAAGTTGGGCTGCACACGCAATAGATGATCGATATGCCCCAACGCCGCGTCAAACCGCTGCTTGCTTATTTCGTCCAGCGCTTTGTTAAGTAGTGGTTCGCTGGCCTCCCGACCACGTGGCTGGCTCGCCGCGGTTTTTGCCTCGCTGACGCCGGCCGCCAGCATAAATAAGGCAAACAGGAAAAATGGCGCGATTCTCATAACGCGAACAGGAAAACTGGCGTGACTCTCCCCATCAGTTTCCCGAGCGCTCCTGTTGTATCAGCCACTTGCCATTGCTGCGCGTCAAGGAGAGTGTCTTGGCGCTGTTGAGTTTCACAGCATCGGAGCGATAATTTTGACGAAAGGCGACGGTTGCGCTATTGCCGTTGATCTTCACCGTGGGCGATTCCAAGGCGACCTCAATGTTTTTTGCCGCGTTGATTCTCCTGCGTCTCTCTGACTCCCAGACCGCGCGGGGCTCGCCGTTGAGTGTCTTGAAATCCGGGGCATAGTGTCCCAGGTAGGCGCTGACGTCTTTTGAGGACCATGCTTTCGCCCAGTTCCCAAGCATCTTTAAGACCTCATCGCTGCCATCCTTGGCTTGGGAGTCCCCCGTCGGTGTTGGCTTGGCAGGCGTCGGTTTGGCCTCCGTCGCGGCAGGTTTTGTACCAGGGGACGTGGCGGGCGGTGTGGCCTGGGCAATAACCATGGGCACCTGTTTGGCAGGTTCTGCTGCCCGCGCGATTTGCACACCGGGTTTAGCCGGTTTGCTGCTGTTGGGGACCAAATCCCGCACCAGCGCGAGTTTGGTCTGGGCAGTGGTGTTGGTGGAATCCAGTTTCAGCGCCTTGTCATAGGCCTGGCTTGCGAGTTTGGTGTAGACGTCGCCCAGGTTCTCGTAGGCGGTGGCATACGCAGGGTGTGTTCGAATCGATTGTTCCAGCGATTGGCGCGCCCTCTCGTAGTGACCTTGCGAGGCGTACAGCACCGCGAGGTTGTTGTAGGGCTCGGGTAGCTCCGGGAAATCCTTGGCCAGCGCGGTAAGGATTTCGATCGCCTCCGCTGTCTTATTCTGCTCGGTGAGAATCAAACCCTTGAGAAAGCGTCCTTGCGCGTCATTGGGTTTTCCGGATAGATGCTGATTCACGCGATCAAGCGCTTGCGCGTGCTGACCGGAGCGAAGCAGCTTGCTGATTTCCGCGAGGTCGTTAGTTTGCGCTCCACACCATGCCGAAAAACTTACGAGCGCCAATGCGGCCAGGTGACGGGAGAAACGAGTCATTGTGGTATGCTTTCCTCGTGGATTCAGGAGCCGACGCATTGTAACAAGAAGGCCGTAAAGTCCACAATAATCAATAGTTTTTGCGAGACTCCTGCTGCGACTTCGCAGTTAGCGTTTTTGCGAGATTCCTGCTGCGATTGCGCGGTTCGCCTTCCAAGTTACAAAAAAATTGCCATGCTCAAGATTTACAGCTCGCTCACGCGGGGCAAGACTGTCTTTGTTCCGATTGCGCCACCCAAAGTCGGACTGTATGTGTGCGGGATCACGGTCTATGACTTCTGTCATCTGGGCCACGCGCGCTTTCTGCTTGCCTTCGACATCGTGCAGCGGTGGTTGCGCGCGAGCGGCTACCAACTGACCTATGTACGCAACATCACCGATATCGACGACAAGATCATCAAGCGCGCCTTGGAAAATGGCGAATCTATTGGCGAATTGACCGAGCGCTTCATCGGCGCCATGGATGAGGATGCGGCCGCGCTGGGAATCCAGAAGCCGGATTTTGAGCCGCGCGCGACTGAGTACGTCGAGGAGATGCAGTGTGTAATTGCTCAGTTGCAAGCCAATGGTCTTGCCTATGTGGCCTCCGATGGGGATGTCAATTTCTCGGTGCGCAAGTTCCCCGGTTATGGCCGTCTGTCGGGCAAGTCGTTGGAGGACCTGCGTGCCGGAGAGCGCGTAGAGGTGGGCAGCGCCAAGCAGGACCCGCTCGATTTTGTCCTTTGGAAGCGCGCCAAGGAGGGTGAGCCGTTCTGGAAATCTCCGTGGGGCGCGGGCAGGCCGGGCTGGCATATTGAGTGCTCGGCCATGTCAACGAAACTTCTGGGCAGGCATTTCGACATTCATGGCGGCGGGCAGGATTTGCAATTTCCGCACCATGAGAATGAGATCGCTCAATCCGTGGGCGCCTTGCCCGCCGGGGAAGCGCGGCATTTCGTGAATCTGTGGATGCATAACGGTTTTGTGCGCGTGGACAACGAAAAAATGTCCAAGTCCTTGGGCAACTTTTTCACCATTCGCGACGTGCTCAAGCGCTATGACCCTGAGGTGGTGCGTTTTTTCATCGTGCGTGCGCACTATCGCAGTCCGATCAGTTACTCGGACCAGCATCTGGATGACGCGCGAGGCGCTCTGACCAGGCTTTATACGGCGCTAAAGGATTTTTCCGCGGCAACGGTCACGGTTGACTGGAGCGCGCCGCATGGTGTTCGCTTTCGAGAGGCGATGGACGACGATTTCAATACGCCCGAAGCTTTGGCGGTGCTGTTTGATATGGCCAATGAACTCAATAAGACGCAATCCCCGGTGCTTGCAGCGCAGATGCGCGCACTGGGTGGATTGCTGGGCCTCCTGGGCCGCGACAGTGACGCCTATCTGAAAGCCGCCGCCGGTGGATCGACCGATGGAGGGATTGATGCGGCTGCGATCGACGCTTTGATCGCGCAGCGATCAGCCGCGAAGCAAGCAAAAAACTTCGCCGAAGCCGATCTAGTTCGCAAGCAACTCGCTGATGCTGGGATCCTGTTGGAGGACGGACCCAAAGGCACGACCTGGCGGCGCGCTTAGGCCTCGGTCAATACATTGCTTGGCTGCTCACAGGGGAGGCCGTCATGCCTGCCTGACGGCTGTGGGGGGTAACGGGCGGCCACGCCCCCCGTTCTTCTCTTTCCCGAAGGTTAAGGATTTTTTGAGCCTACGGCTCAAAAAATTCCTTAACCTTGTCGAACCAGGATTTCGAGCGCGGGTTGTGGCGTTCGCGGTCCTTCGAGCTGATCGCTTCGAACTCGCGCATGAGTTCCTTTTGACGCTCGGTGAGGCTGACCGGCGTCTCGACTACGACATGGCAATGCAGATCCCCGACGGCATGGCTGCGCACCCCCTTGATGCCTTTGCCACGCAGCCTGAATACTTTGCCCGATTGCGTTTCGGCCGGTACTTTTAGGGTCGCTGTGCCATCCAGCGTGGGAATGTCAATGTCCCCGCCCAGAGCCGCGATGGTGAAGGAGAGCGGCATTTCGCAATGTAAATGGTCGCCCTCGCGTTGGAACACCTGGTGCGCCTTTACCTGGAGCTGAACGTACAGATCGCCGGTGGGGCCGCCATTGACGCCGGGTTCGCCCTCACCGGCAAGCCGGATGCGATCTCCTTCGTCGACGCCGGCGGGGATTTTCACCGATAGCGTTTTCTGATTTTTTACTCGCCCCGCGCCTTGGCAGGTAGCGCAAGGTTCGGCGATCGACTTGCCAGTGCCATGACACTTGTGGCAAGTCTGTTGAATCGAGAAAAAACCCTGCTGCATGCGTACTTGGCCGTGTCCCTGGCACGTGGGGCAGGTTACCGGCTTGGTGCCGAGTTTGGCGCCAGTGCCGGAGCAGACGGTGCAGGCCTGTTGCGTTGGGATGCGAATCTTGGTTTCCGTGCCGCGCGCGGCTTGTTCCAAGCTGATTTCCAGGTTGTAGCGCAGGTCGGCTCCGCGATAAACCGATGAACGTCCGGTGCGAGCCTGACCGAAGATGTCCCCAAATATGTCGCCAAAGGCCTCGCCAAATCCGCCCATTCCCGCAGCGCCGGCGCCTGCTGAAGGATCCACGCCAGCGTGGCCATAGCGATCATAGGCGGCGCGCTTGTCCGCATCGGACAACATTTCGTAGGCCTCCTTGGCCTCCTTGAATCTGCCTTCGGCTGTTTTGTCGCCCGCGTTGCGGTCCGGATGATGCTTCATGGCAAGGCGACGATAGGACTTTTTAATCGTCTCATCGTCGGCATCGCGATTGACGCCCAGCACTTCGTAGTAATCGCGTTTTGTAGCCATGTTTCCTCAATAAATCCGTGTTCGCTAAATTTACACGACCGTGATCAACGGCGAGCAAGGCTCGTCCGTTGCATCCCGATCAGCAAAACCCCGGCGCATCGCGCGTAGGGCTTAGGCCTTCTTGTCTTTGACTTCAGTGAACTCCGCGTCGACTACGTCGCCTTCATCCTTCGCGGCTGTTTTACCTCCCGGCCCACCCGCAGCACCGCCTGCGCCTGCCGCACCCGCCCCAGCGGCTTGCGCTGCCTGCGCGTCGGCGTAAATCTTCTCGCCGAGTTTCTGTGATGCTTGCCCCAATTCCTGAGCGCGCGCGTCAATCTTCTCCTTGTCGTCCCCTTTGAGCGCTTCCTCGGCATCCTTCAACGCGGCCTCTATTTTCGCTTTTTCGTCCGCCTCGATCTTGTCGCCGTACTCGGTCAGGGATTTCTTCACCGAATGCACCAGTGCGTCGAGTTGATTGCGCGCGGTCACCAGTTCAATGATTTTCTTGTCCTCGGCCGCGTGAACTTCCGCGTCCTTGACCATATTCTGGATCTCTTCTTCCGAGAGGCCGGAATTGGCCTTGATGGTGATCTTGTTTTCCTTGCCGGTAGCCTTGTCTTTTGCGGACACATGCAGGATGCCGTTGGCGTCGATGTCGAACATCACTTCGATCTGCGGCATGCCGCGCGGGGAGGTAGGAATGCCTTCAAGATTGAACTGGCCCAGACTCTTATTGCCCAGGGAACGCTCGCGCTCGCCCTGGAGAACGTGAATGGTGACCGCCGCCTGGTTGTCCTCAGCGGTTGAGAACACCTGCTGCGCCTTGGTCGGAATGGTAGTGTTCTTTTGAATGAGCTTGGTCATGATCCCGCCCAGCGTCTCAATACCAAGAGACAGCGGCGTTACGTCGAGCAGCAGCACGTCCTTGACATCGCCCTTTAACACGCCACCTTGAATCGCCGCGCCGACGGCGACCGCCTCGTCGGGATTGACGTCCTTGCGCGGCTCGCGGCCGAAGAATTCGCGCACCTTGTCCTGCACCTTGGGCATGCGCGTCATACCGCCCACCAGAATCACATCGGCGATGTCGGTGAGTTTTACACCGGCGTCAGTGATGGCGGTACGGCAGGGATCGATGGTGCGGTTGATGAGTTCCTCGACCAGACTTTCAAACTTTGCGCGTGTAATCTTGATGGCCAAATGCTTCGGGCCACTGGCATCCGCCGTTACATAGGGCAGGTTCACCTCGGTCTGTTGGGATGAGGAGAGCTCAATCTTGGCCTTTTCTGCGGCTTCCTTGAGACGCTGCAATGCGAGCACGTCTTTGCGCAGGTCGATGCCTTGGTCGCGCTTGAATTCATCGCATAGATAGTCGATTAAGCGCTGATCGAAATCTTCGCCACCTAGGAAGGTGTCACCGTTGGTCGAGAGCACTTCGAATTGATGCTCGCCTTCGACCGCCGCGATCTCGATGATGGACACGTCGAACGTTCCGCCACCTAAGTCGTATACCGCGATCTTGCGGTCGCCTTCCTTCTTGTCCATTCCGAAGGCGAGCGCCGCCGCTGTAGGCTCATTGATAATACGCTTGACCTCCAGTCCGGCGATGCGGCCCGCGTCTTTGGTTGCCTGGCGCTGCGAGTCGTTGAAGTAGGCCGGAACCGTGATTACGGCCTCGGTGACTTCCTCGCCTAGATAATCCTCGGCGGTTTTTTTCATCTTGCGAAGAACCTGGGCCGAGACTTCCGGTGGTGCGATCTTCTTGCCGCGAACCTCAACCCACGCGTCGCCGTTATCGGCCTTGCCGATCTTGAAGGGCATCAGATCAATGTCCTTCTGCACCTCTTTCTCCTCGAAGCGGCGTCCGATGAGACGCTTTACTGCATACAAGGTATTCCTTGGATTGGTCACCGCTTGGCGCTTGGCCGATGCGCCCACCAGCACCTCGCCGTCTTCTTGATAGGCGACAATTGACGGCGTTGTGCGAGCCCCTTCTGAATTCTCGATCACTTTGGGCGTGCCGCCCTCCATGATGGAGACGCAGGAGTTAGTGGTACCGAGATCGATTCCGATGATCTTGCTCATAGCATTTCCTTATAGTTCATGCGAGTTAGCGTTGAATATGGGGGCGCGATGTTCGCTCTTCAAGCCGTCGGTCTTTAAGCCGGCAGTCTTTAATCCTGCTTTATTGCGGCGACTGTGACCAGAGCCGGGCGAATCACGCGTTCGTGAAGCAGATAACCTTTTTGCAGGACATTGATAACCGTGTTCGGCTCTTTGTCCGAGGGCAACATGGAAATCGCCTGGTGGCGGTGCGGGTCAAACTTTTCGCCCACAGGGTTGATTTCCTTGATACGGCTTTTCTCGAAAACCTGGGCCAGTTGCTTGAGGGTAAGCTCAACGCCACTGCG
Source organism: Bordetella parapertussis (assembly GCA_945897475.1). GTDB lineage: Bacteria > Pseudomonadota > Gammaproteobacteria > Burkholderiales > SG8-39 > 2-02-FULL-62-17. The sequence goes on along the minus strand of CAMDFL010000073.1, from coordinate 14,351 downwards.
CAGCGTTTCCGGCGCGGCGTTTTCAGTGGCCAACGCTGCCTCCAGGCTGTCTTTCACGGGTAGCAGCTCGCTCGCCAGGGACTCAACCGCGAACTTGTGCGCGTTACTGACATCGGTTTGAGCGCGTTTTCGCACATTGTCGGTTTCGGCCTTGGCGCGCAGCCAGGACTCGTGATGCTCCCGGGCGCGAGCTTCGGCTTGGGCCAGGAGTTCTTCTAGGCTGGGTGGCGATTCGGCTGCGCCTTGCACAGCCGGGGACGGCGAGGATTGCCCATCCTGGCTGTTGGTGGATTCGTTTTGGGGCGCAGGCGTTTCCGGCGGGATCGGGACGGATTCAGGTTGCAGGGGATCGGACATGATGGTTTGGTAGCCAGAGATTTTTGGATGACAGGCGAGCAAATGGGGGCGAAATCCGGCATTTCAAGTAGGGTGAAATCGGATATAAATTCATGCTCCAATTCAAAACACGCCTCTGACGAGGCAGGTTTTCGGGAACGATCCATAACGGGGGGAGCTAATTTTGTACGCAGAAAGGAAAAAAACGGCTACCGAATCGGAATTCCGCGCGCCGGCGCAAGGCATCTACGCGTACGTGGTCAGCCAGGACATGGTCAAGGCGTGAGTCGAACTGCGCTGAACCTTAAGGGGATGTTATTTATTCGCGCCTAAAGCCAGGGCGCGGGCACGGGTCACATCTGAAAATGTGGAATCCGGTGGCAACCACCCGGATAGGTGGCTGGCCGTAATTTCGCCGAGCGCGTTGACCCAGTCATCTCGCTCATTGATGCAGGGCAGCAAGTGAAATTCCTTGCCCCCGGCGGCCAGATAAATCTGCTTGCCTTCGATGCCGATTTCTTCCAGGGTCTCAAGGCAGTCGGCGACAAAGCCGGGGCAGACAACGTCAACCCGACCGACTACGGTCATGCCCCATTTACGTAGCGTCGCCACCGTGTACGGTTCCAACCAGCGCGCGCGTCCGAATCGTGATTGAAAAGAAATCTGCCATTGGTCTTCAGACAGTCCCAGTGCCTCGGCGAGCAGTCGCGCGGTCTTGTGGCATTCGCAGTGGTAGGGATCGCCACGGTCGAGCGTATAGCGAGGTAGTCCGTGAAAACTCATGAGCAAGCGCGCCGGCTTGCCATGTTGTTCCCAATGCTCGCTGACAAGGCGGGACAACGATTGAATATAGGCCGGATGGTCGTGGAAATGCCGTACCCACCGAATCTCGGGAACATTGCGCGCCTGTCGTAACCAATCCCCAACCGCGTCGTAGGACGCGCCGGTGGTGCTCGAGGCGTATTGCGGATACAACGGGACCAGTAAAATTCGCTCCGCACCCGCAGCGCGAAGGCGAGTCAGTGCAGCGTCAATCGAAGGATTGCCATAGCGCATTGCGTACTCGACCAAGGGCGCGGTGTCGCCACTCGCCGCCATTTTTGCGCGAAAAGCGCAGGCGAGGCGCTCGCTATGCACCCGTAAAGGCGAACCGTCCTGGGTCCAAATAGCAGCATATTTGCGCGCGGAGGCAGCCGGTCGGGCCCACAGAATGATGCCGTTCAAAATCAGCCACCACAATGCGCGCGGTATTTCAACGACCCTTTTATCGGAGAGAAATTGTTTCAAATAGCGACGCACCGCCCAGAAGGTCGGCGCATCTGGCGTGCCAAGATTGATAAGAAGTATCGCGGTACGCGGCTTCGTGCCATGCGCGAATTCTGGTTCGGGACGGTAATTCATAAACTCATTTCGGCGGATCCGGAAGATGGGCCCAGCGCGACGATATCAATGCTGTGACAGCGCGCTGGATAGCAGTTTGGCGGTGATGTCCACGATCGGGATTACTCGCTCGTAGGCCATTCGAGTAGGGCCGATAACACCCACCGTGCCGACTATCTGGCCATCAACTTCGTACGGCGCGGTGACCACGCTACAATCGTCCAAAGGCGCGATGTCAGATTCTCCGCCGATGAAAATCTGTACGCCTTGCGCGCGGGAGCTGCTGTCAAGTATTTGAATGATCTGAGTTTTTCGATCAAATAGCTCAAATAAATCGCGCAGGCGCTTCATGTTTGAGGCCAGATCGTGCGAATCGAGCAAATTCTTTTCCCCGGAAATCACATACTCCTCAGTGGATTCTGCAATGGCGCGATCGCTGGCTTCCAGGGCTGCGGTCATCAGGGCGGTCATGTCTTCGCGGTGTTTCCTTAACTCTTCCTGTAGGCGCCGCCGAATCTGATCAAAGGTCAGGCCCGCGTAATTCTGATTCAGGAAATTAGTCGCGGTGGTCAGATCCGAGGGCGTATAGGCTTTTTCAGTCTGCAATATGCGATTCTGCACATTGCCTTCGGGGGTCACTATGATGAGCAGTACCCGCTTTTCCGACAGCGATAAAAATTCGATATGCCGGAACGCCTGCGATTTTCGCCGCGGTGCGACCACCACGCCGGCGAAATGCGTAAGCTCCGAGAGCAGTTGCGATGCCGAGCTGATGAGCGTCTGCGGATGATCGACGTTAAAGTTGCCCTCAAGTTGATTGATTTCAACAAGGTCTAAGGGTTTGGTGGTGAGCAGCGTATCGACAAAAATCCGGTAACCGCGAGGCGTTGGTATTCGCCCGGCCGAGGTGTGCGGGCTGGCTATGAATCCCAGATCTTCCAGGTCGGCCATGACGTTGCGTGTGGTCGCCGGAGACAAGTCTAATCCTGAATAACGCGACAGGGCGCGTGAGCCTACCGGTTCGCCCTCAACGATGTAGCGTTCAATCAGAGTTTTGAGAAGAATTTGCGCGCGGCGATCAAGCATGAAATCCATTCTACCGAAAAGTTTTGGAAACACCAGCATGGTCGTTGTGACATGGCCACTTTGACACATTGCTGCTTTGACAGGTTTTGTCGTTTGCCTGAGATTCTGTTTTAATGCGGCAACAACTTTTGTGTTTTCCATGCCCTCATTCAATTCTGTGGCGTTAATCGGTCGCTATAACGGTCGAGACGGCGCGCAATCCCTTAAAACGCTTGGCGAGTTTCTGCTCGGGCGAGGATGTCGCGTTCTGATCGAAAAGGATAGCGCGGCCGCAACCGGCATTGTTGGTTTCGATACCGCGGATTACGCCTCCTTAGGCGCGCAGGTGAACCTTGCGGTGGTGTTGGGCGGTGATGGAAGCATGTTGAATGCCGCGCGCAACCTGGCACGCTTCAAGGTGCCTTTGATCGGGGTCAACCAAGGCCGGCTTGGATTCATGACGGATATCGCCGCCGGCAGTATGCTCGATACAATGGATCAAGTTCTGGAGGGCAAATTTTCGGTCGAGGACCGTACGCTGCTTGTGGCCGAGGTGGTTCGGGACGCCGTCAAAGTGTTTTCGACTATCGCCCTCAATGACGTCGTGGTGAATAAAGGGGCCTTCGGGCGCTTGATTGAATTTTTGGTGCATATCGACGATGAGTTCGTCTACGACCTGCGCGCAGATGGCCTTATCGTGGCGACGCCCACTGGATCGACGGCCTACGCTTTATCCTCCAATGGACCGATTGTTCAGCCGACCGTTGCCGGGGTGGCCCTGGTGCCGATATGTCCGCATACATTGTCGAATCGTCCTATCGCGGTGAGCGAGAATTCCCGTATTGAGATTACATTGAAAAGCGCGGTAGACGCGCTGCTGCATTTTGACGGGCAACCGCAGGTAGATCTTCACGAGGGTGACAAGGTCATCGTGCGGCGTGCCGATCATTCGATTCGATTTATTCATCCTCCGGGGTACAGCTACTTCGCCATGCTGCGCGAGAAGCTGCACTGGAGCGAGATGTATTGAGCGGGTCTGGGGTCAATATGCTGCGGCATTTGTCGATTCGCAATTTCGCCATAGTCGAATCGCTAGATCTGGATTTTCAGTCGGGATTTACAGTCTTGACCGGTGAGACCGGCGCTGGGAAGTCGATAATGATCGACGCCTTGGCCTTGGCCTTGGGCGGGCGGTCTGACGCGGAACAGGTGCGTGGTGGTGCCGAACGGGCCGAGATTTCCGCGGAATTTTCAGTTGAACCTAATAGCGCGTTGCAACTCTGGATGGTGGAACAGGCACTGGACGGAGATGTCGATTCTGTGCTGTTGCGACGCGTGGTGGACAGCGGTGGGCGCTCGCGTGCCTTCGTCAATGGTCATGTGGCGACGCTCGCGCAACTTCGGGAAGCGGGCGAAAGTCTGGTAAGTATTCATGGTCAGCACGCTCATCAAGCGCTATTGCGAGGTGATTCGCAACGTCGCCTGCTGGATGGACATGCGGGATTGGATGATCTGGTTATCGAGGTCGGTAAGAGTTATCGTGAATGGCAGCGGCTGGTCAAGGCGCGTGCCGATCACCAGACCAATGCCGCCGCGCGTCTTGCCGAGCGCGAGCAGATTGCCTGGCAGACGGAGGAATTGACCAAGCTCGCGCCTGTTGAGGGCGAGTGGGAAGCGATGGACCTGGAGCATTCACGCCTTGCCCACGCGGCGAGCCTGATACAGGGCGCTCGCGCGGCCGCAGACCAGTTGTCCGAAGCGGAAGGTGCCGTTTTGGAAGGGCTCACCGAGGTGATCTCGAATCTGAGCGGCTTGGTTCAGTACGACCGCTCATTGATTGATTCGGTGGAATTGCTCGACTCGGCAAATGTGCAAATCGGCGAAGCCGCGCAGACGCTGCGACGATATGGTGAAAAAGTCGATCTCGATCCGCGCAGATTGGCCGAAGTTGAGCGGCGCATAGAGGCTTTGCACTCGGCTTCGCGCCGGTTTAGAACCCAGCCCGCGGAACTGCCCGCTTATCTACAACAAAAGCGGGCGCGCCTTGCCCAGCTTGAAATTTCAACCGATATGGCCGCGTTGATCGAGGCCGAGGAATCGGCGCGGTCTGCTTATCGCCATGCGGCTGCACGCTTGAGTAGCGGACGAAAAAACGCAGCTGCTAAATTGTCGCGCGAGGTGAGCGTTGTGATGAAAGACCTGGCAATGAAGGGGGGGGAATTTAAGGTCAATCTTGTTCCTGGTGCGGGACTGGGCAGTGCGGTTGGTGAGGAATCCGTCGAATTCGCGGTCAGTGCCAATGCGGGAGTCGAACCTCGCGCGCTTGCCAAGGTGGCATCGGGAGGTGAGCTTTCGCGAATTAGTCTGGCCTTGATGGTGATTACAAGCTCTGCGACAAAAGTGCCCACGATGATTTTCGACGAAGTCGATGCTGGCATCGGCGGAGCTGTGGCGGAAATAGTTGGCAGACGTCTGAAAGCTTTGGGCCAACATCGACAAGTGCTTTGCGTGACGCACTTGCCGCAGGTGGCGGCGCGTGCTGATCATCAATGGTCGGTATCCAAAGCAGGTGGCGAAGCTCGCGATGCGGCGGTATTGAGCACGGTGGCCCAGTTGGATCAAAAGGCGCGTGTCGAGGAAATTGCGCGGATGCTAGGCGGTCTGGAAATAACCGCGACCACCCGCCGTCATGCGGCTGAAATGTTGAGTGCGGGAAAGGCTTGAGCGTGGCGCTGGGGTTTGATGCGTTTGCCGTCTATGATTCTGGTACATTCTGCTCAGTATCCACTACGGGAGAGGGCTATGTCGACGGAAAAAAATAATGGTGGGGCCGGTCAGGTGATCGCCTTGGTGGTGGTCGCGGTGATTTTGGGCATTGGTTATGTAGCTCTGGATTATTACAGCGACGGCGAAAAAAACAAGGCAATTGCTGAGTCTCGTGGCATGCAGGTGGTGCAGGCGATTTCACGTTATAAGTTGGAGGCCAACACATACCCTGCATCGCTTGCAAGCTTAGTGCCAAAATTCGTGGACTCGCTGCCCAAATGTCCGGGCGGAGACGCGATAGAATTCAAACTTTCGGGCAACGACTACACCTTGAGTTGCCAGAACATTGTATTTAAGACCAAGCCTTACACCTACGATTCGCGCAGCCGCGCTTGGCAGGGCTAGGCGGCTTTAAGTTTCAGGCAGTTCTGCGGTAGAATGCCGCAACGGAATGCACATCACTCGGGCACCGGCGAGGAAAGTGCGGCAAGTTTTAGTAGCAGATATCCGGTGCACATCCGGGACGCGCTGTTTGCGTATCCGGAACGAACTCCTAGGCGCGTAGCTCAGTTGGTTAGAGCATCACCTTGACATGGTGGGGGTCGTTGGTTCGAATCCAATCGCGCCTACCAATGCAGTTCGCGGTGGCCTTGCCGTCGTGCAATTAGCAGCAAGGAAAGTTCCTTGGGGGCAAGGAACGTTTCCGCAGAGAAATTTCCATACGCGAAAAATGTATTCGTGGTCGCGTACTGCGATCCGTCGGGTTGTGATCCTCTGGGTTGCGATCCGTACGGTTGCGATCCGTACGGTTGCGATCCTCGTCAATAAATCGTTATCAGGAGTAGAGCGCCATGGCAGGAGCTGAAGAACGTGTGTGCAACCCAGTTTCCGACGCGGAACTGAACCGTCGTTGGTCCGCGACTCGCGCCAAGATGCGCGAGCAAGGAATCGACGCGCTGCTGGTTTCGGGCATGCAGGACTGGATGAATGGGACCATCCGCTGGTTCACCGCGCTGCCCGCCAACAACGGCTATCCGCGCTCCGCCATTTTCCCGCTTGATGGTTTGATGACGGTCTGCGAGCAGGGACCGGTCAATATGGTGGCCACCCTCGATGGCAAGGATTCGAGCAGCCGTGGCGTGGGCAAGAAACTGTATACGCCGAGCTATCCCGGCGGCGTCGAATACACCGGTCGCTACGACGGCGAGCTGCTGGCGCGCGAAATCACTCAATCCGGGTATAAGACGGTAGGTATGGTTTGCCCCGCCGGCATGTACCACGGGATTGTTGATACTGTGAAATCGCAGGCCAAGGGCGTAAAGTTCGTTGACGCCACAGACCTGGTTGACCTCATCAAAGTGGTCAAGAGCGCGGAAGAACTCGAAATGATTCGCGCCACCGCCACGATGCAGGATGATGTGATGAAAAAAGTGGCCTCCCACGTCAAGCCTGGCATGAAGGATTTCGAAGTTGCGGCCTTCGCCCAGTACCAAGGCCAGTTGCTAGGGAGCGAACAGGGGATTTTCCTTTGTTCATCGGCGCCCCCGGGCAAGCCGGCACGCTTCATGCCGAGGGCGCAGCAGGCACGCACCATGCAAAAGGGGGATACCTTTACCTTATTGGTGGAGAACAATGGCCCCGGCGGCATGTTCACGGAGCTTTCGCGAACATTTGTCCTCGGCAAGGCCGCGCAGGAACTCACCGACGCCCTCGGTCTGGTGCTTGAAGCGCAGGAAAATTCACTGAAACGTCTCAAACCTGGCGCGAGCTGCGCCGATGTCTACGCGGCGCACAACGTATTTATGAAAAGCAAAGGCCTGGCGGAGGAAAAACGTCTGTATTGCCACGGGCAGGGTTACGACATGGTCGAGCGTCCTTTAATACGAGACGATGAGCCGCTGCCTATTCTTGAGAACATGAATATTGTGGTGCACCCGGGTATCATGAATGAGCGCCTGTTCATGACCAATACTGATAATTACATTATCGGGCCCAATGGCCCCGGTGAAAGCATTCACAAAACGCCGAAGAAAATTATTGAGTTGGGATGAGTCGTCAGCGAGAAATTACGCGTCGGGACTTAAGGGGAAAGCGCGGTTAATCCGCGCTTTTTTGCCGATGATGATGAGGTTTGATTTTCGTCCTGGGTGCCTTATTGGTGCCTATATGTCTGCTATATGCCTACTTATCTGAATCCCAATCTGAATCCCAATCTGACTTCCAATCTGACTTCCTATGCCATTCATTAAACTTCCCGACGGCTCCCAAAGAGAATATCCATCCCCTGTGACGGTGGCGGAGGTAGCCGGCTCCATCGGCGCAGGTCTGGCTCGCGCGGCATTGGCTGGCCGGGTGGATGGAAAGCTCGTCGATACCAGCCACCGCATCGACGCGGATTCGGAACTCGCGATCGTTACCGATCGCGATGCCGATGGCGTGGATATTCTTCGCCACTCCATGGCCCATTTGCTCGCCTATGCGGTAAAGGAGTTGTTTCCTGACGCTCAGGTGACCATCGGTCCCGTGATCGAAAACGGCTTTTTCTACGATTTCGCCTATAAGCGTCCGTTTACGCCAGAGGACTTGACGGCCATCGAGAAGCGAATGATGGATCTCGCGAAAAAAGACTTGCCGGTGACGCGCGAAGTCTGGCCGCGCGATAAGGCGGTAGAGTTTTTCAAATCCATTGGCGAACATTACAAGGCAGAGATTATCGCCTCGATCCCGCAAGGCGAGGACGTGTCTTTGTATCGAGAGGGCGATTTTGTCGATCTCTGCCGCGGACCTCATGTGCCTTCGACCGGTAAGCTGAAAGTGTTCAAGCTGATGAAGGTTGCGGGCGCCTACTGGCGCGGCGATTCAAAAAACGAAATGTTGCAGCGAATCTACGGCACAGCCTGGGCGAAAAAGGAAGAGCTGGACGCCCATCTGACCATGTTGGAGGAGGCCGAAAAGCGCGACCATCGTCGTATCGGAACGCTGCTGGATCTTTTTCATATGCAAGAGGAGGCGCCCGGCCTGGTGTTCTGGCACCCCAAGGGATGGACGCTTTGGCAGCAGGTGGAGCAGTACATGCGGCGCGTCTACCGCGACAACGGTTATCAGGAAGTGCGTTGTCCGCAGATTCTTGATCGCAGCCTGTGGGAAAAGTCCGGCCATTGGGAGAACTACAAGGAGAACATGTTTACCACGGCATCGGAGAACCGCGACTATGCGGTTAAGCCGATGAATTGTCCGGGGCATGTACAAATCTACAATAAGGGTATTCGAAGCTACCGCGATCTGCCGTTGCGTTACGGCGAATTCGGCGTTTGTCACCGTAACGAGCCTTCCGGCGCATTGCACGGCATCATGCGAATACGCGGATTTACCCAGGATGACGGACACATTTTCTGTACCGACGCACAGATTCTTGAGGAATGCGCGGCATTTACCACGCTGTTACAGCGTGTCTATAAAGACTTCGGATTCGATGAGATCGTTTATAAAGTCGCGACTCGCCCGGCTAAACGAGTCGGTTCGGACGAATTGTGGGATCGGGCGGAGGCAGCTCTTATCCAGTCGCTAAAACATGCGGGTTGCCAATTCGAGGTAACTCCTGGAGAAGGCGCGTTTTACGGTCCCAAAGTCGAATATTCGTTAAAAGACGCTATTGGACGTGTCTGGCAATGCGGAACGATTCAAGTTGATTTCAACATGCCGCAGCGCTTGGGTGCTGAATATGTCGCCGAAGACAATGCCCGCAAGACACCGGTCATGCTGCATCGGGCTATTTTGGGTTCCATGGAGCGGTTTATCGGCATTTTGATTGAAAACCACTCTGGCGCCTTACCGCTATGGCTCGCACCGGTTCAGGCGATGGTTCTGAATATTTCTGCTGGCCAGGCGGAATTCGCCGAATCTGTTGCTAAAAAGCTTCAGCAACATGGATTTAGGGTTGATTCCGACTTGAGGAACGAGAAAATAACCTATAAAATTCGGGAACATAGCATTCAAAAGTTGCCTTACCTTTTGGTTGTGGGTGAAAAGGAAAAGGCAGCAAACCGGGTGGCCGTCCGTGCCCGGGGTGGCGAAGATCTTGGAACAATGTCCCTAGAAGAGTTCGCCGCCCGCCTTGATGCTGAGTCGACAATGGCTCAGACGAGGCCCGTGTAAGCGGTAAGCGGGACGGCTTTATTTTTGGTTAAAAAGGAGACACCGACATCGTTCAGGAAAAAGCACAGCGCTTGAATCATGAAATCACCGCGCCCGAAGTGCGGCTGGTTGGAGAAAAAGGCGAACAGTTAGGGATAATGCCCATCGAGCAGGCGATGAAGCTCTCTGAGGAGCAGGAAGTCGATCTGGTTGAAATAGCGCCATTGGCGGTGCCGCCAGTTTGCAAGATGATGGACTTTGGCAAGTTCAAATACCGCGAGGCGAAAAAAGCCCACGAAACCAAGCTCAAGCAAAAACAGATCCAGGTCAAGGAAGTCAAATTTCGACCAGGGACCGACGAGGGTGATTACAAGATCAAGTTGCGCAATCTAATCAAGTTCCTCGACGAGGGCGACAAAACCAAGGTGACCTTGCGTTACCGCGGTCGGGAAATGGCGCACCAGGAGTTCGGTTACAGGTTGATTGAAAGAGTAAAGCTGGATCTCGAGGCCTATGGCGTGGTCGAGCAATGGCCTAAGATGGAAGGCCGTCAGCTCGTGATGGTGTTGGCGCCAAAGAAGGTAATACTGAAGAAAAAGGCCGAGGACGTGGAGTCAACGCAGTAAAAAAAGACCGAGGTTTTGGAGTCAGCGCAGTAATTCTGGCTTAAATAAACGAAGCGGCAGTCGCCGCATTCGATAACAAGCAGTGTCGTGGTCTAAAGTGTCGGTCGCCTTGGGGTGCCGGCCACCCGCCGCTGTCGAAAATAGGAGTCATACCATGCCCAAGATGAAGACTAAGAGTTCTGCGAAGAAACGCTTCCGCGTTCTGGGAGGCGGTGGTATCAAGAGGTCGACGGCATTTCGGCGCCACATCCTCACCAAGAAAACCACCAAGCGCAAACGCGCGCTGCGCGGGCCTACCGCCGTGCATGTAACCAATCTGGCTTCGGTCAGGGCGATGATGCCCTATGGCTGAGTGGCATTGCCCTCAGTTTAATCACCGTCCATGAATAGAATCCAGGAGTAAGAATCATGCCAAGAGTCAAACGCGGCGTAACAGCGCACGCACGCCATAAAAAAGTCATAGAAAAAGCCAAGGGTTTTCGCGGTCGCCGCGGGAACGTATATCGCGTCGCCAAAGAAGCGGTGATGAAAGCCGGTCAGTACGCATATCGCGATCGCCGTCAGCGCAAGCGCGACTTTCGCGGGTTGTGGATTGCCCGTATCAACGCTGGCGCCAGGGAGCTTGGGATCACCTATAGCGTCCTGATGAACGGCTTGAAAAAAGCGGCAATCGAAATTGATCGCAAGGTGCTTGCCGATCTGGCCGTAGCCGACAAGGCGGCGTTCGCTGCGATCGTCGGGCAGGCCAAGGCGACCCTGGCAGCTTAGTTTATCGGTCCGCCTCCCGCATTGGCGGGCGGGTCATGCATTGGGTATTTTCACCATGAGCGATGTTGACGCCCTCGTCACGAGCGCCACAGAGGCGTTCGGTCGTATTTCCGATCCGGATGAGCTCGAACGTGTCAAAGCGCAATTTTTGGGCAAATCGGGCAGCTTGACCGCGATGTTGAAGGCGCTAGGCAAGCTTGAGCCTGATCAGCGCCGCGAAGCCGGCGCGCGTATCAATGCTGCCAAGGATCGAATCGAAGCGGCTCTGGTACAACGGCGTGAAACCTTGGCAAGTGCCATGCTCGATGCGCGCCTCGCCGAGGAATCACTCGACGTGACGCTGCCAGGGCGCGGTCACGGCTTGGGCGGAATTCATCCCGTGATTCGCACCTTGCAGCGTATCGAATCAATATTCCGCTCTGTTGGATTTGATATCGCTGACGGTCCGGAAATTGAGACTGATTGGTACAACTTCACTGCGTTGAACAACCCCGAGAATCATCCGGCGCGCTCGATGCAGGACACTTTTTATGTGGAGGGCGAGGACTCCTCGGGATTGCCGCTGCTGCTTCGCACTCATACCAGTCCCATGCAAGTTCGCTATGCTTGTCACCATAAGCCACCTATCAAGGTAATCGCACCGGGACGTACTTATCGCGTCGATTCCGATGCAACGCACTCACCCATGTTCCATCAGGTCGAGGGTTTGTGGATTGATGAGAACGTCAGCTTCGCCGATTTGAAGGGTGTCTATACTGATTTTCTGCGCAGATTCTTCGAGACCGATGAGCTTCAGGTGCGATTTCGCCCATCCTATTTTCCATTTACTGAGCCTTCCGCCGAGATTGATATGATGTTTGCCTCTGGTCCGCAAAAGGGGCGTTGGCTGGAGATTTCCGGGGCTGGTCAGGTGCATCCTGCGGTGGTGCGAAATTTCGGTCTTGATCCTGAGCGCTACATCGGCTTCGCGTTTGGGTCCGGACTTGAGCGCTTATCGATGTTGCGCTATGGCATCGACGATCTTCGTCTGTTTTTCGACGGTGATCTGCGTTTTTTAAAGCAGTTTCGCTAAACCATGCAATTCTCAGAGCACTGGTTGCGTACTCTTGCCGATCCGAAATTAAGTTCTGAGGAGTTGGCGCACCTGTTGACTATGTCGGGGCTGGAGGTTGAGTCCCGCGACCCAGTGGCGCCATTGTTCTCTGGCGTGGTGGTGGCCGAGATATTGTCGGTTGCCCGCCATCCCAACGCCGATAGGCTCAGTGTTTGCGAGGTCAACGCAGGCGCCGGTTCGGTCTTGAAGATTGTGTGCGGCGCGCCCAATGTGGTCGCCGGAATGAAAGTTCCCTGCGCACGCATCGGCGCACTGCTTCCCGGTGATACCTCTGACACCCCCTTTGTCATCAAGGCGGCCAAGATGCGCGGCGAGGAGAGTCAGGGCATGTTGTGCTCTGCGCGTGAGCTGGGGCTCTCAGAGGATCATGGCGGTCTACTTGTGCTGGACTGTAATGCGCAAGTGGGCCTCGATGTACGAGAGCTTCTGGATCTTGACGACAAAATATTCAATTTAAAGCTCACCCCCAATCGCGCTGATTGCCTCTCTTTGCTCGGTGTGGCCCGCGAAGTCGTCGCATTGACCGGAGCGCCATTGAAGGCGCCAGATATCGGGGCGGTCACGGCGACTAGCGATGCGCAAAGGCCTTTAGGCAGTATCGACTCCCATGGTTGTGGACGCTTCACCGGCCGGGTTATCCAGAATGTCAACGCGAAAGCCAAGACGCCAGACTGGATGAGGACCCGCCTGGAACGCGCGGGGCAGCGCTCAATATCCGCTCTGGTGGATGTCACCAACTACGTCATGCTCGAATTGGGCCGTCCACTGCATGTCTATGACCTGGATAAATTGTCGGGTGGCATAGGCGTGCGATTCGGCAAAAAAGGAGAGAGTCTCAAACTGCTCAACGACCAATCGGTCGATATCGATGAAGAGGTTCTTTGCATCACCGACGATAGCGGTCCCATCGGTCTGGCCGGCATCATGGGAGGTGATTCCACCAAAGCTGATTTGGATACCCGGAACATCTATCTGGAATCGGCGTTTTTCCATCCGCATGTCATCGCTGGCCGCGCGCGGCGCTTTAACTTCGCGAGTGACGCCGCGCACCGCTTCGAACGTGGCGTGGATTTCGAGAACAATGTCGCCGGTATCGAGCGAGCCACGCGCCTCATCATCGACATTTGCGGCGGCGAGCCCGGCTCGGTCGAAGACAAAGTCAAGGCATTGCCGACACGGCCCTCTGTGAAAATGCGAGCGGCACGCGCGCGCAAAGTCATTGGTGTTCCCATCGATGCAGCAGAAATGGCGGAAATATTTACTCGATTGAATTTTGCGTTCACCCGCGAAGGCACTGGGGCAGACGAGTATTTTGTCGTGACGCCGCCTTCGTACCGCTTTGACATTGGCATCGAGGAAGACCTGATCGAGGAAATTGCCCGGATATACGGGTTTGAGCGCATCCCGGCAAATCCGCCGCTGGCGCCTGCGGTGATGCAGGCGCAAACCGAGGCACGCCGTGATGCGCATGATTTGCGACGGTTGATCGCCGCGCGCGAATTTACCGAGGTCATCAATTACAGTTTCGTCGATGAAGCTTGGGAAAAAGATTTTGCCGGCAACGATCCCATCCGTCTGCGTAACCCGATCGCTGAACAGTACTCTGTCATGCGCGGCAGCCTTTTTGGCAGCCTGATTGCCAATCTGAGCTATAACCTGAATCGAAAGCTTGATCGCGTCCGTGTCTTCGAGATCGCGCGTGTGTATTTTCGCGATCCCAACATAGTGGATGGGCCGCTTTGCCTTGCGGGATTGCGGCAGCCCATCCATCTGGGGGCGCTGGCATACGGGCCCGCGATCGACGAGCAATGGGGCGTTGAAACGCGCCTGGTTGATTTATTCGATCTCAAAGGGGACATTGAAGCCCTGCTGTTACCAAGAACTGCCCGCTTCGAGGCGGCCACGCATGCCGCCTTACACCCGGGCCGGACAGCGAAGATTTTCCTGGATGGGAAGCCAATCGGTTGGCTGGGGGAGCTACATCCGCGTTTGCAGCAAAAGTATGAATTACCCCGGCCGCCGGTACTTTTTGAGCTGGAAATTGAGCCTTTGCTCAATCAAGTGTTGCCGCAATTCCAGATTGTTTCCAAATTTCCGCCGATGACCAGGGACATCTCCATATTGGTGTCCGAAGCCACGCCTGTCCAAGCGCTTCTGGATGC
>CAMDFL010000072.1 GCA_945897475.1 Bordetella parapertussis | reverse complement strand
GCGCTCGAAGATGTGCTTCATCTCCAGTTCGAACAACTCCGGATCGCTATAGACGCGCGGATTTAGCCGGAATATGCCCTGTTCGAAGCGGTCATCGAGGTAACGGCCCCGGATCGGGCCGCCGATATCATCCCTTTTCACGCATCACTTCCCATCAGGATTTGGTCGCGAGCCCGTTGGGGCGCGATTTGTCGAGCACCGTCATCGCGGTGGCGAGGATCGAGGATACATCGGCGAGATTGGAGGGCACGATCAAGGTGTTATTGGTCTTGGCGAGGTTAGAGAATGCGATGACGTAGGCCTCGGCGACCTTAAGGTTAGCCGCCTGCTGGCCGCCTTCCTTTGACAAGGCCTCTGCAACCGCAATGACCGCCGCCGCGTTCGCATCGGCTATCAGCCGGATTGCGGTGGAATCTCCCTGCGCCTTATTGATACGCGCGGTCTTCTCGCCCTCGGATTTCAGGATATCGGACTGCTTTTTCCCCTCGGCGATGTTGATGTCCTGTTGGCGCTCGCCCTCGGACTTGGCGATCACCGCGCGTTTTTCGCGCTCAGCGGTTATTTGCTTTTCCATGGCATGCAGGATCGATTGGGGCGGGGTGATGCTCTTGATTTCATAACGCAGCACCTTGATGCCCCAGGAGCGACCCGCTTCATCGAGCACCGAGACCACTTTGTGGTTCATCTCCTCGCGGCTCTCAAAGCTCTTGTCGAGTTCCATTTTCCCGATTTCGGAACGTAGCGTGGTCTGCGCGAGCTGGCTGATGGCGTTGATGTAGTTCTCCGAGCCGTAGGATGCAAGCCTGGGATCAGTGACCTGAAAATACAACACCCCATCCACCGCCAGCTGGGTGTTGTCTTTTGTTATACAAACCTGCTCGGGGATATCCAGCGGCACTTCCTTCAAGGAATGCCGATAGGCCACGCGGTCGACGAAGGGGATGATGACGTTCAATCCGGGTTCGAGCGTTTCGTGAAACTTTCCTAGGCGCTCCACGATCCAGGCGTTCTGCTGAGGCACCACGCGAACGCCTTCAATCACGAAAACGACGGCCAGGGCAATGATGAAAAACGGCACCGCGAAGGAACGGGTTTCCTCGAAGGTCGCGATGATGACACTCGCAATCACTACACCAATGACTTTGCCGAACATATTGCCTCCCGATGAACCAACAGAGTGAATGAAAGCCGTATTCGCCCAATCAGGCGCTACGGTTCTTGGAGATCTTGAGGGTGCTGCCATCGACCGCGACAATATGGAATATTTCGCCGGCCCGCCCTTCCGCGGGACCTTCTACCTGCGCATCCCAGAACGTATCGCGGTATTTCACGCGTGCAAGCCGCCCGTCCTCGCTCACCCAGGATTCGAACGCCGCCATCTGCCCCACATCCAGGGAAGGCATCTGCTGTTTGGCAGTGCCCTTGCGCCATTGATGCACCCAGACCACGCCCGCGGCGGCCACCGCGACCGCGGCCGCGGTCTGGGACCAAATACCGGGGCCGGCCCACGCCACCGCAGCGCCGGCGAACGCGGCAATCCCGAGAACCAGCAGGTAAAAGGTTCCACTGACCAGCTCGACAATGACCAGGACGAGACCGGCGATCAGCCAGACAAGATAGTCAGCCATGACTTCTCCAGGAAACCGGCGCACGTGTCCGCGCCCTAGGCAGCTATCCTACCCCATCAATGCCGTCTTGATCATGAGGCGCTCCTTCCAGGGATTGATCCGTGCGAATCCCCCCCGGAACGCTCAAACAGCGCTGCAGCCATTGCGCGTTTGTCGGTTGCACCCACGTTTTGATGACGACAAAACGCACTCATTGCCGCGAATCGCGCCGGAAATTCAAAGCGGCCTGGCCTAGAATAAGCTCCCATGAGTCGCAACCACGTATTTCGCTTTCACTTGCCCTTGATGTCCATTTTGCCATTGGTGGCCATCCTGATTTCGCTTGCCGTTCTGACCTTCGCCGCGCCCGGAACCGCGATCGCTCAGGCCAAGGCAAACGCTGCGGACCCGAATTTCGAGCACCCGAATCATTTGATTACCGTCAAATTGGAAGATCGAAACATCTCCGGCCTGGCCTCGCACCGGCAGGACGCGAAGGCCTTGCGTTATGGAATCGTCCTGTTTCCTGGTTATCCGGGCATCATCAAACTCCGGGAGGAAGCTGGCGCTATACATTTCGAACTGCGCGGCAATTTCCTGATTCGGTCGCGGCGCCAATGGCTGGATGATGAAACCCTGACTCTGGTGGTGGATGCCCCCACCGATCAGTGGATGGCGTTCGGCCAGCGATTCCGCGAAACGCCGAGATATGGCGCCGACATCGCGGCATTGGTCAATGAAGCGTCGCGACGATTTGGCATCACCGACTGGACATATATCGGCACCAGCGACGGTTCCATCACCGCGTTTCACGCGGCGCGCCTCAATCCCGGCCTGGCGCGACGACTGATCCTGACCTCGTCGGTGTTTTTGGCCTCGCGCAGCGGGCCTGGTTTATATGGCGTCTGGGATTGGGGAAAACTGCCCGCCCCCTTGCTCTGGGTTCATCATCAGGACGACCCCTGTCCCTATACTCTTTATCGCACGGCGCGCGAATTCGCGGCAAAAAGCGCAAGTCCGCTGGTTACGGTGCGTGGGGGCGGGCCGGGAACCGGCGACGCCTGCGAAGCTCGCACGGCGCACGGGTATATCGGTGTCGAACGCGAAACCGTGCTGGCGATGCATTCGTGGATTAAATCCGGCGTGGTGCCGCCCGACGTCAGCCCTTAGAACGGCGAGTCATAGAGTGGCCATCGCCCGCCTGGTGGCGCTACCTGCTCTACACCGCTGGTCCTTGCGCGACCGGCCATTGGCCGAATCACTATAATATAGAAGGCTCATCCTGCAACAAGGAGAAAACCATGTCACCAATACTGAAATGGGCGCTCGTTGTCATCGTGCTTGGAATCGGCCTGATGATCTGGGACTACGTCCTGGCCACGAAAAAGAAGGAAGGCTTCACCAAGGGCGACAAGCAGCGCATCGTGGGTCTTTTCTGGCTGACCTGTTTTGCCAGCGCCGGCGTTGCCTCGCTGGTGTGGGTTGCCCAGGATTTGTAGCCTGCGTCTGGGGTGGTCGGCATCTCGTGCAGCCCACGTCTCGTGCAGTCCACGTCTCGTCAATTTCCTGTAAGCGCCGAATGTCGAATAAAAATCGCGAATGAAACTCGGCGTTCTCGACCAATCCCCTGTCATCTCAGGCCATACGCCGGCGCAGGCGATACACGAATCCATTGCGCTCGCCCGCCTTGCGGATGATCTCGGATATCACCGCTACTGGCTCGCCGAGCACCATGGGCTCGCGGCCCTGGCCGATCCCTGCCCTGAGATCCTGCTCGCGCGAATCGGCGCGGAAACCACGCGCATTCGCGTTGGCACCGGCGGCATTCTGTTGCCTCATTACAGCCCGCTGAAAATCGCGGAAGTATTTCGAATGCTGGAGGCGCTCTATCCCGGCCGGATTGACTTGGGCATAGGCCGCGCGCCAGGCGGCGACATGCGCACCGCGCGCGCGTTGCGCGAGGATGGCTTCGCCGATGCGGATCGCTTTCCCGAGCAGATGATGGATCTGATCGGATATCTCGAGGACTCGCTTCCAGAGAATCACCCGAACACACCGGTGCTTGTGCAACCCGCGGGCAATGGATCACCTGCAATCTGGCTGTTGGGTTCGTCGGACTACTCGGGCGCGCTTGCCGCACGTATCGGCGTGCGTTTCGCATTCGCGCATTTCATCAATCCCCACGGCGGCGAGGATGTAATGCGCGCCTACCAACAAAACTACCGTCCGTCGCAAGGCGTGCCGCGCGCTCGCGGCCTTGCCTGCGTTTCTGTCATCTGTGCGCCAAGCAATGA
This sequence comes from Bordetella parapertussis, assembly GCA_945897475.1. Lineage (GTDB taxonomy): Bacteria > Pseudomonadota > Gammaproteobacteria > Burkholderiales > SG8-39 > 2-02-FULL-62-17. The sequence goes on along the minus strand of CAMDFL010000072.1, from coordinate 17,299 downwards.
AGAGGCAGATCGCCTCGCCATCAGTATGGATCTGCGCCGCATCCACATGGCCACCGGTGTGGAAGCGCCCATACCAACCGTCAAAGAAGCGCATGCCTACCCATGGACGACGCGTGAGCGCGCCTACGCGGCGCAACAACGTCCACGCCTCGTACACGGCGATCCCGCAACGGTGCGGGACGGATTGCTGCGCCTGGCCGAACGCTATGACCTTGATGAATTGATGCTTCTCACCATTACCGGCGATTACGCCAGCCGGCGCCGCTCCTACGAACTGGTGGCCGAAGCCTTCGATCTCTCGCGCTCGACACAGCACACCGGCGCCTCCCCTGCTAAGGTGTCGGCCTGATTCTTCGGAGAACAAACCATGAGCAAAAAACACACCATAGGACTGGTCACGCCGCAAGCCGTGGACCGCGTACCCGCCGAAGGCGCACAGATGTATCCCGATGTGAATTTCATCCCCAAGGGCGTGGGCGTGCGTGCCCTGACCCCCGAGGGCTACGATGGCGCCTGGAACGGCATTATTCCCGCCGCCGAAGAATTGGCCGGGCGCGAGGGCGTGGAGGCCATCATGGTGGCAGGTACCTCGCTCACTTTTTATCGCGGCGCAGAAGCGCACGCGCGAATGCTGGAAAAAGTCAGGGCACTCACCGGCAAGCCGGCCGGCTCCATGAGCAGCGCCATAGTCGATGGCCTTAAAGCGGTTGGCGCAAAGCGCATTTCGGTTTGCACCGCCTATGGCGACGAAGTGAATAAACGGCTGGAAAACTTTCTCACCGATTCGGGGTTTGAGGTACTGATGCTTGAAGGCTTCGGGCTTACCGAGTTCGGCGCGCCCGGCTCCAAAACCGAAAAAGACATCATCGACCTCGCGGCAAAAGTTCACGCCGCGGCGCCCGAAGCCCAAGGCATGCTGATCTCCTGCGGGGGCTTGCGCACCCTGGGCGTGGCCAAACCCATCGAAACGAACGCAGGCATTCCAGTGGTGGCGAGTACTCCTGCATGCTTCTGGGCAGCGATGCGGCTGGTGGGCGAAAGCGGGCATTACCCCGGGCATGGGCGGCTGTTGGAACAGTCCAGTAATTAAGCGCCAAAATGCCCGAAAAAGCGCGCCAGTGCTTGATCTTTGGGCCGGTATTGCGCCCGAAAAACCAGCCGCGACTGACCGGATCTGTTTACCCTCGCCCGCCTTCTATCGAATGACCCTCGGCACGCCAACGCAACATGCCACCGGCAAGATTGGCGACATCGTTGCGTCCGGCCTTTTGCAGAATGACCGCCGCCTGCGCGGAGCGTGCGCCTGAGCGGCACACCGTCACTACGGGTCGGTTCCTTGATATTTCGGCTGCGCGCACCGCGAGGTCTCCCAACGGGATCAGCGTCGATCCCGGAATGCGCCCGATCGGACCATTGAACTCGTTGGGCTCCCTGACATCGATAATCTGCACTTTGCCCGCCACTTCTTCCAATGCCTGTGGCTGAATTTCCCAGATTCCGCTAAACGTATAGGTCAGATTCGCCCAGCTTGGATCCCCGCTATCCACCTGCTCCACCTCAGGCCGCCCGCATTTCAGATTAGCCGGCACCGCGACATCAATCTGTTTGGGGTGAGCGAGGCCGAGATTGTCCATGTAACCCGCAAAATCCTGCTCGCCGATGTCACCACCCAGACGCGGATTGAAGCGCCGCTCCTCATCCACGCTGGTGACGGTAAGCCCCCGATAGTCGTGCGCGGGATACAGCAGACAAGCCGATGGCAAGGTGAATATCTGCGTGCGCACCGACGCGTACAGAGACGCCGCGCTGCCTTGCTGAAAATCGGTGCGGCCGCTGCCTCGAATCAGCAGGCAATCGCCGGTGAAGGCGATACTTTGATCGTCCATCACATAGGTCAAACAACCGTTGGTATGACCGGGAGTTGCGCGCACCTCAACGAAACGCTTGCCAAATGCAACAGTATCGCCATGCTTGAGAAGCAAATCCGCGCCCTCGGCGCCGCTGGCGGAGGAAAGCGCGATACGGCTGCCCAAGCGCCGCTTAAAGAGCCACGCGCCAGTCACATGATCGGCGTGCATATGGGTCTCCAGAGTCCCATTCAGACGCAGCCCCAATTCATTGATCAACGCCGCGTCGCGCCTTACCTGTTCAAACACCGGATCGATCAGCAGGGCCTCGCGGCTGATCGAATCGCCCAACAGGTAGGTGTAGGTCGAGGACTGCGGATCGAAAAGTTGCCGGAAGATCAGCATTACCCTGCCCTTTCAAAAGCGCGAAAAATCCGGCTTGCGCTTCTCGAAGAAAGCGGCGAACGCCTCACGGGCTTCCTGTGACTGCAGACACTGCGCGAATACGCGCGCCTCGGCGCGAAGCGCGCTGTCGATGCGCTCGTAGTCAGCCTGCTTCATCAGTCGCTTGGTCTCGCGCAATGCAAGAGGAGGCTTTGCAGCCAATTTGCTCGCCGCCGCCATCGCGATTTCCATCAAACGATCAGGCGAGACTATCGCATTGATCATGCCTGCCGCCAGCGCTTGCTCCGCGGAAACGGGTTCGCCCAGCATCAGCATTTCGGCGGCGCGCTGCCAACCGGCGATGCGCGGCAGCAAGTAACTCGAGGCCGCCTCAGGCACCACCGCCAGATTCACAAAAGGCAGTGCGAAGCGCGTTTGCGGCGTGGCATACACCAGGTCACAGTGCAGAAGCATGGTCGTGCCTATGCCCACCGCCACGCCCTCCACCGCCGCGACCAGCGGCTTTTTGAAATGCGCGATTTCCCGAAGAAAGCGTATTGCCGGTGTCTCGTTGGCATCCGGCCTTGGGGTGGCAAAATCCGCGAGATCGTTGCCTGCGGTAAAGCAGCCTCCCTCCCCATGGAGCAGCACCACGCGCACCGCCTCATCCGCCGCCGCGGCATAAAGCGCATCGGCCAACGCCTTATACATTTCTGCGGTCAATGCATTCTTCTTTTCGGGGCGATTGATACCAATCAAAACAACGGCGCCCTCGCGAGTGACATGGATGAATTGGGACACGTTAAGCCTGTCGAAAATTGGCAGTGGCCATTCTAGCGCCATGTCGCTCGGCAGCGCGAAATTATGGGATCATCGCCCGGCGCCAAATTGTCGGGACTATCCCCGAGTATCTTCAGCACCCATGGAGCAGACAAGCATGTCCACCGCCGAATATTCCCTGCACGGCGACATCGCCGTCATAAGGCTCTCGAATCCGCCATTGAATACACTCGCGCATCAGATGCGTATCGCGATGCACGATCTATTGCAGAAAGCGGTGGCGGACGCGTCGGTTAAGGCGATTGTTTTGACGGGGGGCGGTCGCGCTTTTTGCGCCGGCGCGGAAATTCGCGAATTCAACACACCAGTGGCCAATGAATTTCCCAATTCTCGCGACCTGGTCGCTGCCCTAGAGAATTGCACCAAGCCAGTGGTCGCCGCCATTCATGGCGCAGCAATGGGTGGTGGCTTGGAGGCCTCACTCGCGTGTCATTACCGGGTTGCCGCGCCGGGCGCGCAACTCGCGTTGCCTGAGGTGAAGCTGGGCCTCATCCCCGGCGCTGGCGGCACTCAGAGATTACCGCGTGCCTTGGGCGTGGAACGCGCGCTCGACATGATTATTAACGCGAAAACCGTGACCTCGGATTCAGTGGCGGGAACATTGCTCGTTGACGCGATCATCAAGGGCGATCTGGTCGAAGGCGCGGTCGAATTTGCGCGCAAGCTGCCCGCTGGTAATGCTGCCCTGCGCAAGCTTCGCGACATCACGCCAAGCATCGAGAATGCCACGACGTTTTTCGCCGAACAACGCCAGCGGGCCGCGAAATCCTGGCGTGGCTATCCGGGGCCAGCGAAATGCATTGATGCCATCGAGGCGTCGCTGCACATGCCCATGGACGAGGGAGTGCGATTTGAACGCAGCCTGTTCGATCAATTGCTCGAGGGCAGCGAATCCAAAGCGCTGCGCCACGCTTTCTTCGGGGAGAGGACGGTCGCGAAAATTCCTGGAATCGCCGAGGACGCCGGCACCCGAGACGTTAGCAGCGTCGCCATTCTGGGCGCCGGCACCATGGGCGGGGGCATCGCCATGACATTCGCCGATGCCGGTATTGCGGTGCAAATTCTCGACATGAAGGCCGAGGCGCTGGAGCGCGGCTTGAACGCAATCCGTGCCAACTACGCCGGCGCGGTATCGCGCGGTCGATTGAAGCAGGTCGATATGGATGCGCGCATGGCGCGCATTCGGGGAACCCTTCTCATCGAGGAAATCAGCCAAGCCGATATGGTGATCGAGGCGGTGTTCGAGGACATGGCGGTAAAGCGCGAGGTTTTTACCCGCCTGGATGCCACCATGAAACCGGGAGCCCTTCTGGCCTCCAATACCTCAAGTCTTGATCTGGATGAGATAGCCGCCGTGACCACGCGCCCGCAAGACGTGGTCGGCGCGCATTTTTTCAGTCCGGCGAACGTCATGCGCTTGTTGGAAGTAATCCGCGGAGCGAAGTCCTCTCCGGACACCCTGGCCTCCACCATGAAGCTGGCCAGGAAACTTAAGAAAGTCGCCGTAGTCTCGGGCGTGTGCGACGGTTTCATCGGAAATCGCATGATGGATTTTTATCTGCGCCAGGCCGAATACCTGCTCGACGAGGGCGCTACGCCCGAGCAGGTGGACCGAGCCCTCACCGACTGGGGCATGGCGATGGGCCCTTTCGCCATGTGCGACATGTCGGGCAACGACATCATTTATCACATACGCACGCGGCGGCGCATCGCCATGCCGGAGCTGCCCTACTCACGCATCGGCGATCGTTTGTTCGAGTTGAAACGCTTCGGCCAGAAAACCGGATCGGGCTATTACCGTTACGAAAAAGGCAGCCGCGCGCCGATTCCGGACGAGCATGCCGCCACCTTGATCGATGAATGCCGCGCCGCCGCTTCGATAAAACCGCGTGAGATCAGCGACAAGGAAATTGTCGAACGCTGCATCTATGCCCTGGTGAATGAAGGCGCGCGCATCCTGGAAGAAGGTATCGCCGCTCGCGCCGTCGATATCGACATGGTGTATCTGACCGGGTATGGATTTCCAGCCTATCGCGGCGGACCAATGTTTTATGCGGATAGCGTGGGCCTGTCCAATGTGGTCAACTCCATCGAGGTTTTTGCAAAAGGCTATCGTGGAGAATCATGGACGACCGCGCCGCTGCTGTCGCAGCTGGCGCGAGAAAACAAAACCTTCCAACCTTAAAGTGTTTCAGCGCGGAATGTTTTTGGCCCGACAAATGCTCACCTGGCAGAACGTTATCAAGGCCGGCAAGATCAAGCCAGATTGACAGGCACTGTAAATTCCATGAATTTAACAGTTAAATCCTTTATTGACGTGGATATTACTACATTTTTAATTCTAATAATGGTATATAAATGAATCGAAGAGAACAGTCATGAATCGCGTTTGGTCACTGCTGCTTGCCATTTCCTGCACCGCGCTCGCCATGGCGAGCGCGCCGGCTCAATCACAATCGCAATCGAACTATCCCAACCGCCCGGTGCGCCTGATCGTGGTCTTCCCCCCAGGCGGTTCATCCGACGTGATGGCGCGGATTATTTCTCCGGCGCTCTCGGAGCGCTTGGGCAAGCCGTTTGTGATCGAGAATCGTCCCGGCGCGAGCGGCAGCATCGGCGCGCAAGTAACTGCCAAGGCGCCGGCGGACGGCCACGTGTTGATGATCGCGGGCACCTCAACGGTGATGGGTCTCAATACGCTGTTGATTCCCAACCTGTCCTATGACCCCAAGGAACTGGCTCCCATCACGCTCCGGTCACCACGCCATTTATCGTCGCGGTCAACCCTTCCATGCTGCCGGTGGGATCGGTGAAGGACCTTCTTCTCCTGCTCAAAGCCAAGCCGCAGCAGATCTCTTTCGGGTCCGGCGGCAATTTTTCTGGCATGCACCTTGCGGGCGAATACTTCAAACGAATATTCGCACTGGACGAACTGCAGCACGTGGGCTACAAGGGCAATGGCCCGGCCTTGACGGATCTGGCCGGAGGGCAGATCCCAATGGCCTTTGTGGATCTTGGAACCGTCGGGCCTTTCCTGAAATCGGGGCGCATCAAAGTACTCGCCGTCGCCGCAAGGCAGCGCAGTGCCCTGGCACCGGACCTTCCGACCACCGCTGAAGCCGGATTGCCAGCATGGGAGGCACTGGGTTCCTTTGGCCTTTTTACCACCGCGGGAACGCCGGTAGACACGATCAATCGCGTCAACGCGGAGGTTGGCCGGATCCTGCGCCAGCCCGATGTTCGTGAGCGAATTCTGGTCACCGGCAGCGAACCCGCGCCCACCACGCCCGATGAATTCGGCAGCTTCATTAAAAGTGAAGTGGCGAAGTGGATACGGGTCATCAAAGAGTCGGGAATCAAGCTTGAATAATGGGAGTTAAGGATAGGAACATCGATCGGCACGTAAGGCGCGTGGGCGGATGGAATGCTCTGCCATGTTGTGATTTGGGGTTTCAAAATCGCGGCCAATGCCGATTATGTTCAATCCGGTGGCGGCTGCGATGCCAGAATCCGGATCTACTGCGTAACGTCTGCCGGATCGCATGATTCCTATTCGGCTATAGAGCTGGCGCTTGTCGGTGAATGCCGCATACATGTTTGTGTACCATATAGTCCACAATCTGCACGGTCAATCGCCATTGCGCCCGACGCGCGATCCATAAGCCGCTTACCGCCGGCAAATTTTCATTCCAAGAGGAGACAACAATGAAACTCAAACTCTATTACGCGCCGGTGGCGTGTTCGCTGGTTCCCTATGTAACCCTGACCGAGGCCGGTGCGGATTTCGAAGTCGAAGCCGTGAACATGGGCAAAGGGCGGCACAACACCCCCGAGTATCTCAAGCTCAACCCAAAGCACAAGGTTCCGGTGCTGGTGATCGACGGCGAGCCGCTCACCGAAAACGTCGCCATCCAGATCTGGATCGCGCGCAACTTTCCGCAAGCGAAGCTGCTTCCCGCGGACCCGATGAAGGAAGTCAAGGCCATTTCCATCATGGCCTGGTGCGCCTCGGGCATACACCCGGCATTGACCCCCAATGCCAACCCCAAGCGCTACTGCGACCTGCCGGGGTCGGAGGACAACGTCAAGCAATGCGCGCAGAAGCTCCTGGTTGAAAATTTCACCATCGCCAACGAGATGCTTGCCGGGCGCGAGTGGTTTTTCGACCATTTCACCGCGGCCGACGCCTATTTCTTCTGGTGCTTCCGCCGAGCGGTGATTTTCAAGATTGATGTCACGCCTTACCCCAATTGCGTAGCGCATTACGAACGCATGCAAGAGCGGCCAAGCGTGAAAAAGTTGCTTGCCTACGAAGCAGAAGTACAAGCCGATTTCGCCAAGGCGGCGTAAGCCGTTTCGCATCTCTCACCCGATTAGGAGACCCCATGGATCAGAAAGTCATTCCCTCACCGCGCATCGCCCCGCTTGCACCCGACCTGCATCCCGAGCTCAAGGAGGCGTTCGATGCGACCATTCAACGCATGGGTTTTCTGCCCAACAGCATGCTCATCATGCAGCGCCGGCCGAAAATTGTGAAAGCCTTCGTCGCCATGGGCGCCGCCATACGCAGCAGCGATTGCGAGATCGAGCCCGGATTAATGGCTTTGATATCGCATGTGTGCAGCCGCGCGGCGGGATGTCAGTATTGCATGGCGCATACTGCGCACAGCGCGTCGCACCGGGTCGAGGACGCCAAACTTGCCGCGGTGTGGGAATACCGGTCGAGCCCGTTGTTCTCGGAAAACGAGCGCGTCGCGCTCGATTTCGCGCTGGCCGCCGGCTCCGTGCCCAACGATGTCACCAATGAGTTGATGGCGGAAATGAAAAAACACTGGACTGAAAACCAGATCGTCGACATCACCGCGCTAATCGCCATGTTCGGCTTCCTCAATCGCTGGAACGACACCATGGCGACACCCCTGGAAGATGGTCCAATCGAAGTCGGCAACAAATTCCTCGCCTCGCATGGCTGGGGCGTTGGCAAACACAAAGCATAAGGAGAGCCCATGGTCCGATTGGCAGATCTGTCAGAAGGCGAGCACAAGGGGATGCTCGGAAGGATTAAGGAACTGGCGGGCTTTTCCGCGAAAGGCGCGTGGATCGATCCGCCACCGCTTTCGAAATGCCGCGTGGCCATCATCACCACCGCAGGCCTGCACCGACATGGTGATGTGCCTTTCACCGAGGGTCCGGCGCAAGCCGACTACCGCGTGATCCCCGGCGATGCCGGCGCCGCTGAGCTGACCATGAGCCACAATTCGATCAACTTTGATCGCACCGGATTCCAGCAGGACATCAACGTGGTGTTCCCCATTGACCGCCTGCGCGAACTGGCGGCCGAAAAAGTCATCGGCAGCGTCGCCGACTTTCACTATTCCTTCATGGGCGCATTGCCAGCCAAGGCACTGGAACCACGCGGCCGCGCACTGGCAGGCTTGCTAAAGCAGGATAGAGTCGATGCGGTGATCCTCACACCGGTTTGACCCAACTGCACGAGCGCCGTGAGCGCTCTGGGACACTACCTCGAAGAAGAAGGCATTGCGACCACGCAGATTTCGCTGATCCGCGAACACACTGAAGCCATGAAGCCACCACGCGCGCTGTGGGTGCCGTTCGTGCTGGGGCGGCCCTTTGGGGTGCCGAACGATGCGGCGTTTCAACGCCGAGTGGTGCTGGCGGCGCTGCGGCTGCTGGAAAAACCTTCTGGACCGGTGCTGGAGGATTTCACCGAAGAGGCACCCGCCCCGACCGGCGAAGACGCGGAGACATTCGTCTGCCCGGTGAGCTTCGCTGCGCCTGTGACGGACGGCGATCTTGCGGCAGAGTTTCAACGCGAGATCGCGGAGCTTTCCACCTGGCATGAGATGACGAAAAAGAAACGCGGCCGCACCACCGCTTCGCTGTCCGGCGTGACGCTGTCGCAGGCGGGGAAGTTCGTCAGCGATCTCGCGCAGAACGACGCCACGCCGAATTACCGCAGCGACATGGAGTTGCTGCCTTCGCTGAGGCTCGCATGCCACGACATCCGCGCCTATTACCTGGAGTCGGTGGCGGCCCAACCTGGCGCAAAGGCCGCGGCCGAAGCCGAGGAATGGTTCTGGACAAAAACCGCCGCAGGAAAAACCATGTTCCGCCTGCGCGAAACCTGCAATGCGAGCAAGAACGAGGCATTGCAGCGCTTCGGATTGCGCGCGGTGCCGACGCGGTTCACGCCAGCCTAGGAAGCCGCGGCTCGACTGGCTACTCTACGACGTAAGGAAACCGGGGCTGCACCGAAAAAGAAACAATGGTCGCGCCGGTGCGTTCCATGGGGAGAATTTGTCATGCAACTTCGCGAAGCAGGAGCGCTATTTTGCGCGGCTCTCATTGGCGGGCTCGGAACGCATCCGACGTTCGCGCAGTCGTTTCCCTCGAAACCGCTGCAACTGGTCATTCCTTCCGCGCCTGGGGCCGCCTACGATTTGATTGGAAGGACGCTTGCCGACGGCGCGCGCGCCGGCTTGGGCAGCATCGTGGTCGACAACAAGCCTGGCGGCAACTTCACCATCGGCGCTGCCTATGTGAAACGAGCACCGCCCGATGGTCATACGGTTTTGCTGGGTGGCAATGTTTTTGTGATCGGCGAGGCGATCAATCTCACGCGGACTTACAATTTTTTCCAGGATTTCGAACCGGTGGGGCATGTGACCGACCTGCCGTTCTATCTCACCGTGCATCAGGAATCTGTGCCGGTAAATACCTTGCGCGAGTTTGTGCAGTTTGTGCGGGCGCGGCCCGGCAAATTGGTCTACTTCACTCCAGGCAACGGCGCCTTGCATCATTTTGCGATGGAGTCGTTGAAAATCGAAGCGGGCCTGGATATTCTGCATGTGCCCTACAAGGCCATGGCGCAGGGCGTCACCGACTTTCTGGGCGGGCGGGTAAATATGACCGTTACCGGTTTTCCGGCGATCGCCCCTCACGTGGCCACAGGCAAATTCAAACTGCTCGCCACAGTCGGTGGGCGTCGCTCGACGTTTCAGCCGGATATTCCTACCTTCGCTGAGGCAGGCGTAGCGGGCGTGGAGCTGGTGAGCTGGTTTGGCACCGTTGCGCCGGCCGGCACACCCAAGCCGATCATTAACAGGCTGAACGCGGAATTCAATCGGGCGCTGCAAAAGCCGGAAGTTCGCGAACGCTTCGCGCAACAGGGCCTGGAGATTGGCGGAGGCTCGCCGGAGGATATGGCCGCGAGAATGCGCAGTGATTACGAGCGCTACCTGCGGATCGTCAAGGCCACCGGGATGAAAGCGGATTGATTATTTCAGAACGAAATAAAAAATAGTATTCTGACTATGTAGATTAATTGGTTAATTAAATAAAAGTTTTAAATTGTGAAAATTAATAATCATTTTTCAGAAATTCCATCCGCTCGCCGGAGTGGCGCATTGCAACCTGCCCGAAAAAGCTCATGCTGATCTCGCTGCGCGAGAGTTGCCTTGGCCTTTAGCGCCCCTGGCGGCGCGGGCGCGCCCGAACAAGGCCGCAGGGTCCAGGCTGAATTTAATGGAGCGGCGGGCGAGTATTTCCGCATCTGGATCGTCAACCTCTTTTTTTCTCTCATTACCCTCGGGATTTTTTCAGCCTGGGCCAAGGTGCGAAAGAAAAAGTATTTCTACGGCAGTACACGATTCGATGGCGATAGCTTCGATTATTTTGCTGATCCCAAATCGATTCTCAAAGGACGCGTGCTTGCCGCCGCGCTGCTGATCATCTATGTGTTCGCCGGCGAGTTGTTTCCGGATTCGCGTTTCATCTTCTGGGTTCTGGCCATTGTGTTGCTTCCCGGTCTTGTGGTGCGCGCCTTTACCTTCAATGCGCGCAATTCCGCGTGGCGCGGTGTGCGTTTCGACTTTACCGCGACAACAGGTGCGATGGCCTGGGTTTGCATTGGCCGGCTGATTGTCGCGGTGCTGACGCTTGGCATTGGATTTGCGTGGTTTCTGGCGCGTGTCAAGTCGTTCGTCGTATCGCATCACGCCCTTGGCACATCGCGGTTTGTATGCGAAATATCGGGGCGTGCATTTTTCAATATCTATTTCATCTCCGGGCTCATTATCGCGGCCGTTGGCGTGCCCATGGGCCTGCTCAGCGCCTATGTACTGCCCGGCATCGAGGAGTTCGAATCCCTTTCCTGGCTTCAACTGGCATTGCCGGCGATTGCGCTGTATTTCGGATACGTAGTGGCCTATGCCTACATTCAGGTGCGCACCACCAATCTCCTGTGGCAGGGCACCACCGGCCCCGGCATGCGTTTTGAGAGCTCTCTCTCAGCCAAGCGCTTGATCGGGATTTACCTGGGAAATATCCTGGCGGTTGCCTGCTCCGTGGGCTTGCTGATTCCGTGGGCGGTGGTGCGCACGCTTCGTTACCGCCTGGAGAATCTGGCGCTCATTGTGGATGGACCTGGCGTGCATGAGGCCAATTCCGCGCTTGCGCCCATTGGCGCGACCGGCCAGGAATTGGGCGATCTTTTCAATCTGGACCTGGGGCTGTGATCGTGCAGCCCATTCAGCCGTTGGAAGCCTCTTACTTCGATGGGAAACGCACCCTGCGTCATTCGGTGAGCGTAATTCTTTCCAAGGGAAGATTGCGCGTAATCGGGCGCGAGGTGGATTGCAACTTTGACGCGGGCAAGATACGGGTCTCACCGCGCATCGCCAATACCCCGCGCTGGCTTTATCTTCCCGATGGCGGCGCCTGTGCCATTGCCGATAACGAATTTGTTGATCGGATCAGCGATGAGCGGCCGTTCGCGCATACCCTGCATAAATGGGAATCGCGCCCGGCCTACGCGGCCGTGGCGGTTGCCATGGTGGTGGCAGTCCTGTGGTTGCTGTTTGATAAAGGGTTGCCGGCGATGGCGGAGATTGTCGCCGAACGCATTCCGCTATCCGTGGAAACAGGGTTGGGGCTTGAAACCCTGGACGGGCTTGACATGTCTTTGCTCGCGGCGTCAAAGCTCACCGAAGAAAGGCAAACTGCGCTGCGGTCGCAATTCGAAAAGATGGCGAAAGCCGGCGGCGCGGCCTCGACGCTGCGCCTTGAATTCCGGTCCAGCACCGTGATTGGCCCCAATGCATTTGCCTTGCCCTCGGGAATACTGGTTATGACCGACGAGCTGGTGCAACTGGCGAAAAGCGACGAGGAAATCCTCGCGGTGCTCGCGCACGAGATCGGCCACACGCACCACCGGCACAGCATGCGCGGCCTGTTGGAGAGTTCCGCCGCAGCCCTCATTGTCGCCGGCATTACCGGCGATATCGCATCGACCACCTCGCTGGCGGCGGCTACGCCGACTCTCTTGTTGCAGATGAAATTTACGCGTGAGTATGAAAGAGAAGCCGATCGATACGCGCTCACCATGCTGCAGCGCGCCGGCATTGAGGCGCGTCATTTCGCCGCGATACTGGGTCGCTTGGAGGCAAGCTCATCCAAGGGCGGCGTCTTTCCCGGCTTTCTGTCATCGCACCCGCCGACGGCGGAGCGCGAGGCACTGGTGCGAGGCGCGCCAGGCGGCGTTGGATCCGAGGGTGCGGACGGCTCGACGAGCAAGTAGTATTGCGATTCACGATCATGCGAAAACAATCTTTCAACCATGGGAATTCCAATGAGTGACCGTCGCAGTTTTCTTTCTTCGTCCATGGCGCTGCTTGCGGCTGGCGCTGTCCCGCCCATGGCTCGCGCCCAGACCCTCAACAAGCCGGCGCGCATTCTGGTGGGTTTTCCGCCGGGGGGCACCGCCGATCTGATGGGCCGGCAACTGGCGCAGCGTTTGCGCGGCGCGTATGCACCCAGCGTTGTGGTCGAGAATCGGCCCGGCGCTTTGCAGGCGGTGATCGTGCAGGCATTACTTTCGGCCGAGCCCGATGGCAGCACCTTGTATCTCGCGCCGCATTCGGTGAGCGGGCTGTATCCGCATGTGTATCGCAAGCTCCCCTACGATCCGCTTACCGATCTGTTACCTGTTTCGGCGGTGTGCAGTTTTGAATTTTGCATGGCGGTGGCAGCGAACGTGCCGGCGAAGAATGTGCAGGAGTTTGTCGCCCTGGCGAAATCGGATCCCAAGTACGCCAATTATGGATCGCTGGGTCTGGGTACCTCGTTTCATTTTCTGGGGTCAATGTTGGCCAATGCGGCCGGTCTGAAGCTCACGCATATTCCCTACAAGGGCGCCGCGCCAACGGTGCAGGCGGGCTTGAGCGGTGAAGTGCCATCGATCATCGGGCCGATTGGTGATATCGCCGTCCATCACGCCACCGGCAAGCTGCGTGTGATTGCCACCTCCGGGACGCAACGCTCCCAGTTTCTCCCCGACGTACCCACCTTCGAGGAGCAAGGCTATCGCGGCGTCACCGGCAAGGAACGCTTTGGCGTCTATGTGCGCAGAAATACCCCGGCGCCGGCGGTCGATGCTGCCAGTCGGGCGATCATCGTTGCTTTGCAAGATCCGGAGCTTCGCGCCGCCATCGAAAAGATGAGCTATTACGAGCCGCGCGGCAGCTCACCCCAGGTGTTCGAGGGCTACATACGCGATGAGTATCGCAAATGGGGCGAGGTGGTGAAGGCTTCCGGTTTTACGCCGGAGGATTAAGCGATGGCGAGGAAATCCACGAAAGCCGCGCGCCACACGGATTTGCCGGTGCATACCTCCCCCGGCACGCCGGGTGGTGAACTGTTGCGGCGCTATTGGCAGCCGATCGCGTTAGCCACCGACGTATCCGCGGGCGGCGCGCCCTATGCGCTGACAATCATGAGCGAGGACCTGGTGTTGTTTCGCGGTGGCGATGGCCGTGTCGGAGTGTTGGGCCTGCATTGTGCTCATCGCCAGGCTGACTTGAGTTACGGCCGCGTCGAAGATGGCGGCCTGCGATGCGTGTACCACGGCTGGTTGTTCGATGTGAATGGCCGCTGCCTGCAACAGCCCGGCGAAGCAAATGGCGGCATGCATCGCGACCGGGTGAAACAGATTGCTTATCCCTGTCTGGAGCGCGGCGGCGCGATCTGGGCGTACATGGGGCCGGGCGAGGCGCCTTTGTTTCCCGCGTATCCGGCCATCAACGCGCCCGAGGAATTTCGGTTTGCCTACCGTTGGCATTCCGATTGCAATTACCTGCAGGCGAACGAAGGCAACATCGATCCGGTTCACACCTCCTATCTGCATTCTTTTCAGATCGAAGCAGAAGCCAGGCAGGACGCGCTTAAAACCGGCATTACGCAGGATATCTTCGGCGTCGATACCGCGCCGCGCCTGTCATTGCGCGAAGCGCGCTGGGGGCTGCGCCTCTTGACAGAGAGAAAAATTCCCGAGAACGGCAAGACGCTGTTGCGCGTCACCAACTTCGTCATGCCCAATGGCTGCGCCATCGGTGGCGCGGAGACCCCGTTCGGTACCGGTGGCGCCTCAATGTTTTTTCACGTCCCCATCGACGACACCAGCCACTACCGCATGGAGTTCACCTTTCACAGCAAAGCCGCCTTGCCCAAGGCGGTGATGGCGGCGCGCTATCGCGACGAACTGAATGAGCACGGCATGCCCAAGCGCAAGCCCGGTAACCGGTATATGCAGAATCGCGAGGAAATGAAGCACAGCTACGTGGGCATGGGGCGTAGTTTTCCAAGTCACGATCTGTTTATCACCGAATCTCAAGGGCCGATCATGGATCGCAACGCGGAGAATCTGGTGGCCTCCGACCTCGCCATTGTTCGCTCGCGTCGCTTGCTGATCGAAGCGGTCGAGGCTGTTCTAGCCGGCCGTGATCCGCTGGGTGTGGAGCGGGACGCCGCGCGCAACGATTATCGCGATCTGCTGGTCCTCACCGAAACCATCGATGCCAAGGCGAACGTCGATGACTATTTGAAGTTGATGGAAGCGCGTGATATTTACCGACTCGATCCAGAACGAATGCGGGAGTTCGCCAGCGAGGCTTCCTAGTCGTAGAAGAGTTGCCGCGTTATTCGGATCTCAACGGTGCGATGTTTTCCAATAAGACTCACAAACGCGGCGACGAACCACCAAAACTACGCTTACCCAGGGAACAGCTCCTTGTTGAGCTGCCTTCGAGCGTGCCTCTACCACGGCAACCGCGCCGCTTTTTACCCGTTCCTGCAAGCATTGAGGGGCGCCGGTGTTCCGAAGGTGGCCCAGATGTTTCGCGAGGCAAAGCCGGGCCGCATGGATGGCCGGTTAGCCGGCGGCGGGCCGTCCTCGACGATGGCGGATTTTCCGTTTTCCTAAACGGCCGCGATGATGCGGCGAATGGGTTTTAGTTCCAGTGCCATAAATGTCTCCCTTGGTGTGCAGTGGCTGTTATTTGGGTTTGTGGCCCGGCTCAGTTTATGAACCGCACCGCCGGTATGCGATCAACTTGATGAACGCAACGCCCGCGTCTGTTCAATATCGACCTTGCCGTTCTCATCGATCGCCACGCCGTAGTGCTCACGGGCCGCCTCGCGGCTCACGTATTCCTGTCGCACGTCTTCGGCCACGCGTTCGGCATCCCGTTGGCGCGGCGGCCCGAATCCCCCACCGCCGCCGGCGCGATAAACAAAATGGTCCCCGGCCTTCAGGCGCACCTGCGAGACCTTGCCATTGGGCAGGTCATTGATGTCTTTGCCATCGATGCGCAGCGCCGCTTCATTACCCATCGCGGCCATGCCCCCGGCCAATCCCCAGGGCTTGCAATGCACGCGGTCCATGCGCAGGTTGGCGGTGATGGTCGCGCGCGCCACCACCACCTGTTCGGTGCCCAGTCCGCCGCGATATTTGCCGGCGCCGCCTGAATTCTGCCGCAGCGCGTGGCGTGCAAACAGCATCGGGTACTTGGCCTCTACCTGTTCGCAGGGGCTGATATGCGTGTCGCCGTCATTCAGGCACACCGTGGCGTTCATGCCGTCTTCGTTGTGCTTGGCGCCCCAGCCGCCGCCCATGGGGCCGGTGTTGGCGAGAAAAAACCGGCCATCGCGCGGCGATATGCCGCTCATGTTGGCGGTCATCAGATCGGCAAAATGCCCGGCGATGGCGCGATGCGGTACCGCTTTTTCCATGGATTTCAGGATGGTGTCGGCCACCGTCATCGGGTAGCTCATCCAGTTGCGCATCGCCGCCGGCCGCACGGCGCTGACAATGGTGCCCGGGGTCATCACTACCGTCAGCGCGCGAAAACTGCCTTCGTTGATCGGATAGTCAGTGGGCGAGGTGATGCACTTGTAGGCCAGTTGGGCGCAGCCGGTGCCGGTGGTGGCCGCCGCATTGAATGCGCCGCGCACCTGTTTGGCCACCTCGGAGAGGTCAATCACCATCTCATCGCCCTTGACCGTCACCTTCACGCGGATTGGCACCCGCTTGCCGATTTCTATACCGTCGTCGTCCATGAAAGAATCGGCTTCGTACACGCCATCGGGAATGCTGCGGGTGCGCGCACGCGCCGCCTGCTCCGAGTAATCCATGATGTTCTTTATGGCGCCCAGCACCGGTTCAGGTCCGTAGCGGTCTAAGAGCTCGATAAAACGGCGTTCGCCGGTCTTTAAGGCCGTCACCTGGGCGCGAAGATCGCCCATGGCGAGTTCCGGAATCCGCACGTTCATGCGGATGATGTCGACCAGGTCCTGATTGACCACTCCCGCCGACTGGTACTTCATGATGGGAATCTGCAGGCCTTCGGAATAGATATCGGTCGTCGTTCCGCCGAGCACGCCGCCCACGTCGCGCCAGTGCCCCATGCAGCAGGAGAACCCGGCGAGCTTTCCCCGGTGAAAAATCGGCATGCTGAAGGTGAAGTGATTCAGATGACTGCCGGTGACATAGGAATCGTTGGTCACCAGAATGTCGCCAGGATGCAATCCATCACGCCCGAAGTGAGCGAGCTTCGCCTTGATCGTCTCCGCCATGCCGCGTATGAACAGCGGCAGGCCCATGCCGATCGACACGGTTTCGCCCTCGGCGGTGTAGAGGCCGACGGTGAAATCCAGGCCCTCATAGATGATCATGTTGTAGGCGGTGCGCATGAGATTGGTCTTCATCTCTTCGGTCACCGCGAGCACGCCGTTGCGGACGATTTCGGTCAATACAGGGTCGGGACGCGCGCTTGCCTTTGGCACTGCGCGCCCCCGGGATTTCTTCTTTTTATTTACCATGAATCTCTGACATTGAAATGATAATCACCGGAAAACAACTCATCGTAGACGCC
>CAMDFL010000071.1 GCA_945897475.1 Bordetella parapertussis | reverse complement strand
AAATACTCCAGCCACCACTGCACCCAAAGCGATTAATTCCTATCGCAAATACTGGGCGCAGCGCTTCGGCATTGCCCCCTTTCTGCCGACCTCGCGCGAGGAAATGGACGCACTCGGCTGGGATAGTTGCGATGTCATCATCGTTACCGGAGATGCATACATCGACCATCCGAGCTTCGGCATGGCGCTGGTGGGTCGATTGCTCGAAGCGCAGGGTTTTCGCGTCGGCATCATGAGTCAGCCCGACTGGCATTCCGCTGACGATTTCAAAAAACTTGGAAAGCCGAATCTTTTTTTTGGCGTCACTGCGGGCAACATGGATTCCATGGTGAACCGCTACACCGCCGATAAGCGAATCCGCTCTGATGACGCCTACACGCCCAATGCCGACCCGAACCGCAGGCCCGACCGCGCGGTGATTGTGTATTCGCAGCGCTGTCGAGAGGCATACCCCGATGCGGGCCTGGTCATCGGCAGCATCGAGGCGAGCCTGCGGCGTATCGCGCACTACGACTATTGGTCTGACAAGGTGCGCCGTTCGATCCTGCCGGATTCAAAAGCCGACATTCTGTTGTTCGGCAATGCCGAGCGGGCGCTGGTGGATCTGGTGCATCGAGTGGCCAAAGGTGAAAAAATCGGCGACATCCGCGATCTGCGCGGTACCGCTTACATGGCGCCGCGTGGCGCACGCCCCGAAGGCTGGAGCGAGGTTGCTTCCACCACGGTGGATACGCCCGGCGCGCCGGTGGTGCATACAGATCCTTATGCCATGGAACCTGCTGCGCCCAAATCGCCGCTGGCCACTGGCGCCGCGGCCGTCGCTTCGCTCGCGGTCCCGGTCGCGACTATTCATTTTATGACCCGCGAACAGCGCCTCGCGTCAAAAAAAGCCGACCGCGCCCGCACCGTGGTGCGCCTGCCCTCTTTTGAAGAAGTCAGCAGCAACCCGGTCATGTACGCGCACGCCTCGCGCACATTTCATCTCGAATCCAACCCCGGCAACGCGCGTGCCATGGTGCAGGCGCACGGCACTGGAGAGGCCGCGCGCGACGTTTGGCTGAATCCCCCGCCGCTGCCGCTGAGCACGGCTGAGATGGATCACGTATATGGCCTGCCCTACGCTCGTGCGCCCCATCCTTCCTACAAAGGTGCAAAGATTCCAGCCTGGGAGATGATTCGTTTCTCGGTCAACATCATGCGCGGCTGCTTTGGCGGCTGCACCTTCTGCTCGATCACTGAGCACGAGGGCCGCATCATTCAGAGCAGGTCGGAGGACTCGATCATTCGCGAGATCGAGGAGATTCGCGACAAAACACCGGGATTTACCGGAGTCATCTCCGACATCGGCGGACCGACAGCCAATATGTATCGCATGGCCTGCAAGGATCCCAAGATAGAGTCCTCATGTCGGCGCCTGTCCTGCGTCTATCCGGGCATCTGCGAGAACTTGAACACCGATCACGCCCCATTGATCAAGTTGTACAAGAAAGCACGCGAACTGCCGGGAATCAAAAAGGTGTTGATCGGCTCGGGCCTGCGCTACGATCTCGCGGTACGTTCACCAGAATATGTGAAAGAACTGGTGACGCATCACGTTGGCGGCTATCTCAAGATCGCACCTGAGCACCTTGAAGAAGGACCGCTCTCCAAAATGATGAAGCCGGGCATCGGCGCCTACGACAAGTTCAAGGAAATGTTCGACCGGTTTTCCGCCGAAGCGGGCAAGGAGCAATACCTGATTCCGTATTTCATCGCCGCACATCCGGGCACCACG
The DNA here is from genome assembly GCA_945897475.1 of Bordetella parapertussis. GTDB lineage: Bacteria > Pseudomonadota > Gammaproteobacteria > Burkholderiales > SG8-39 > 2-02-FULL-62-17. The sequence goes on along the minus strand of CAMDFL010000071.1, from coordinate 19,945 downwards.
GACCTGGATATGCTCAACCTCTCGCTATGGCTGAAGAAAAACAGCTTTCGACTCGACCAGGTGCAGACCTTCCTGCCCACGCCGCTGGCATTGGCGACCGCGATGTATCACACCGACAAAAATCCGCTGCGTAAAGTCACCGAGACCTCAGAGAAAGTCGGCATAGTCAAGAACGGCAGGCAACGCCGCTTGCACAAAGCGTTCCTGCGTTATCACGATGCCGAGAACTGGCCGATCCTGCGCGAGGCCTTGCACAAGATGGGCCGCAGCGACCTGATCGGCAACGGCAAGCGGCATTTGGTGCCGAATTTTCAGCCCGCAGGAACAGGGCTTCGCCGGCAATCCTCTGACTGGGTCCACAGCCCGACAGGCGGGAAATCATCGCGCCCCTTGCGCGGGGCTGCACCACCTGCCGCAACGCGCAACCGCGCCAAATCTGGACGCTGAATATCGCGGAGCAGAAACCTGCGCCGCCGAGTATCGCGCTGGCGCCTGTGTGGACTATTACTCGCCCTTGATATCGAGCCGCTTGATCAAGCTGCCCCACATCGTGGTCTCGAAGTCGATTTTCTGCGCGAACTGCTCCGGCGTGCTGGTGGCCGGAACAAAACCCATCTTGTCGTACAGCGCCACGGTGTCGGGCAGCGCCATTGCCTGCGCCACCTCCTTGTTCAATCGCGCCACGATGTCCCTGGGCAGGCCGGCCGGGCCTGACAGGCCAGCCCATCCCCCCACCTCCATATTCTTGACACCCTGCTCGTTGAAGGTTGGCACGTCCGGCAAGAGCTTGTAGCGCGCCTGGCCAACCATCGCCAGCGCGCGCAGCTTGCCAGCCTTCATCTGCGCGATGACCGGAGCGGTGGGCGGGTAGAACATCAGTTGGATGCGACCGCCGATCAAGTCCTGCAGCGCAGGCGCCGTGCCCTTGTAGGGAATGTGCGTCATGCTGATACCGGTGCGCTCGGAGAGCAACTCGCTACCCAGATGGAAAGAGTGGCCGATTCCCGCCGAGCCGTAATTGACTTTATTGGGATTGGCACGGGCGTAGGCGATAAAGTCCTGAAGGTTCCCGGCGGGAAAGGAGGTGTTTAACCACAAGGCCGATACCAGACTGACGACCATGCTGATAGGGGTGAAATCGCGCCGCGTATCGTAGGGAAGTTTCGCGTACATGCTCGGATGCATGGTGAGCTGGCTCACGCCGGTGATGCCGACGGTGTATCCATCGGCGGGCGCGCGGGCAATCACTTCCATGCCAACGATGCCACCGGCGGCCGCGCGATTATCGATCACGATAGGCTGGCCGAGTGCGACCGACATGGGGATTGCCAAGCCTCGCGCCACTGTGTCATAGGCGCCCGAGGGCGACGTGGGAACAATTATGCGCAGTGGCTTGCTCGGATAGGCCTGCGCCATGGCGCCGGCGCTGGCGCAGGCGAGAATGCCGGCAAACGCGAGCGCCATCTTGGTCAATGAGGTCATTGCTGCTTCTCCTTTGGGGAACGCTCAGGCGTCAGAATGATACAGTTCGACCGAAGGAGAAGCCACCATGCCGAATCTGGTATCCATCCGATTTTTCAATCGCATCCTGGCGTTGCTTGGCGCCATGTTGACATCGGCCGCACTGGCGCAGCAGCCTTATCCCGCCAGACCGATCAGCGCCATCGTCCCCTACCCGCCCGGCGGGGTCATGGATAACGGCGCACGTGCAATCGCCGCGGCACTCAGCCCTGCATGGGGGCAATCCATCGTGGTTGAGAATCGCGCCGGCGCCAATGGCAACATCGGCGTCGAAGCCTGCGCCAAAGCAGATCCAGATGGCTACACCGTGTGCTTTCCTGCGGGCGTAATCATTTCGCTAAATCCCTTCGCCTATTCGAAGCTGCCCTTCGATCCGCAGCGCGATCTCACGCCGGTGGTGCACGTGGGCGTACTCGATACCTCAATCACCACCCACGTCTCGGTGCCGGTAAATTCAGTGCGCGAACTGCTGGATCTCGCGCGCGCCAAACCTGGCGCCCTGAATTGGGGATCGCTCGGCATAGGCAGTTCCTCGCATCTCTACATGGAATGGTTCCAGGCTAAGACCGGCGTGAAATTCACACACATACCCTACAAGGGTTCGCCTGAGATGATTCGCGCGTTGATTTCGGGCGAAGTGCATATCCTCACCAACAGTCCCGGCGTGATGCTGCCACACGTCAAGGCGGGCAAGGCGAAGCTGATTTCAGTGATTACCAACACCGAGCGCTACCCGCCCCTGCCTCAGGTTCCTACCCTGCGCGAACAGGGCTACGATCTGGATTTCCGCAACTGGCTCGGCATCTTCCTGCCCAGGAATGCACCCGAAACCATCGTGCGGCGCTGGAATTCGGAAGTAAACCGCCTCGTAAAAGACCCAAAATTCACCGACAAATTCTTCGCCCCCATGGCGCTCACACCCACCGGCGGAACGGTGGAGGAGTTCGTCGAATATATGAAACGTGATAGAGCGACCAGCGCGGAACTTGCCAAGATTGCCAATCTGCGGCTGGATTAAAGCTTCCTGCGCAGGATTTTATTCTTTTTATGGAATTCAATTTATCCCATACTGCCCATCATATCGATATTTAAATATCGCCAATATAATTCAATAAATTTAAGTATCGGCGGCCGGTATTGCAAATTCACTCCGGCACAATCCCCGCAGCCTTGACGATTTGCCTCCTGAGACCAGAATGATTAAACAAGGACATCAGCGATTCGTCGCCCCGAGATCAGGCTCTCCGCAGGACTTGAGTATTTCGGCGCGCACCGCGTCGCGCAGCTTCACGGCCGCGGCCCAGTCGCTCCCCTCGGGCAGTAGCGGCTCTCCTATGGTCACCGTCACCGGCGCGCGGCGCAGGTACCAGGTGCCGTCGCGTAGCACCGAACGCAGGCCACGAATAGCCACCGGGACCACCGGTATGCCGGCCTGCGCCACCGCCTGGAAGGCGCCGCTGCGAAAGTCCATGAGCCCGGTGTTGCGCTTTAACGTGCCCTCCGGAAAAACAATCAGCGAGACGCCACGCTTGGCGGCGTTGGCAAGCTCGTTGGCGTGCTCTGCGCTTTTTGCCACGTGGAAGCGCTCGACGAACTGCGTGCCAAAGCCCGTCAACAGTATGCGTGTCATGAAACTTTCCTGGAACTCCCGCTTGGCGACAAAGGCGTAGCCGCGGTAGGGCAGGAGCGACAGGAGAACCAGCGCGTCCAGGTAGCTGGTGTGATTTACCGCGAGGACTACGGTTTTTGCAGGGGGAATATTCTCGATTTCCCGAACCGTGACGCGCAGTCCCGACAGGTTTAGGAAAATTTTTGAAACATAATGACCGACATTCCAGCAGGCTTTTACCGGCAACAGCAGCGCCGCGAGGAACGCGAAAGGAAACAGAGTCGCGAACACCACATAAGCGCGCAGCGCGAACAGCGCCCCGCCCAGAGCACGCAGGCCACGGCGCAACTGCGGCGCCGCACCCGCAAGCAAAAGGCGTACGAACTGAATCCATACCGCCTGAGCCCCCATGTTGGCGGGACCGCGCTCGTAGTACTCGCGCGCTGCGACGCGGCGGATCTTGCCACTCGAGGTCTTGGGCACGGTGCCCACTGGTGCAAGTACGATGTCGTCAGCCGGCGCGCCGATCAGGCGCACCGCGAGATCGTTGATCATGCGTTTCAGATCCGGGTGGCGCGCAGTGTCGCGGTCGCGCATTTCGGCAAGCACCACCACGCGCTCGGTGCCGGCGGCCGAGTCCCGGCTGCCGAATACCGCGACGCAGCCGCGCCGGATGCCCGCGAGGTCGCCCACCGCCTGCTCCAGCTCGTAGGGACTGATGTTGCGCCCGCCGCGGATGATGATGTCCTTCTCTCGCCCGGTGAGGAACAAAGTGCCGTCGGATAGGTAAGCAAGATCCCCGCTGTTAAGCCATTCGCCCGCGAACAAGCTTCGCGTCGCCTGCGCATTGCGGTAATAACCCGAGGTGGACGAGGGACCGCGAAACTGCAACTGCCCTTCCTGCCGGTCAGGCAACTCCAGCCCGGCGGCATCAACCACCCGGATGTCGTGGCCGGGAATAGCCGTGCCGCAGCCGATGACCACCAGCGGCGACACATCGTCAGGCCGCGCCTCGATGGCCTCGCCGCTGTGTGTGAAGCGCTCGCGATCGAGACGATCGGCACGCCAGGCCGCGCCCGGCGTAGTGATCGCCACGCCCACCGAGGATTCCGCGAGGCCATAAGACGGCGAGAGACAGTTCTTGCGCAGGCCATGTTTGGCGAAGCGCGCCTCGAACGCGACGATGGTATCCGGGCTCACCGGCTCGGCTGCATTGAAGGCAAAGCGCCAGGAGGAAAGGTCGATGCCCTCCATTTCCTCCTCCGGTATTCGCCGCAAGCATAATTCGAACGAAAAATTCGGCCCCCCGGACATGGTGCCGCGGTGGCGGTGGATGGCTCGCATCCAGCTCGATGGCCGCGACAGGAAGGCCAGGGGCGACATCAGCACCGTCGGAAAGCCCAGCACCATGGTCGCGAAGTTGGCGCCGATCAGCCCGAGATCGTGATACAGCGGCAACCAGCTCACGAACACGTCCTCAGGCTTCGCATTTACCGCCGCGCCCATGGCGCGCACGTTGGCCAGAAGATTCGCATGCGAGAGCACCACGCCCTTGGGATTGCCGGTACTGCCCGAGGTGTATTGCAGAAACCCGATGTCCCCCGCATTGCTGCGCACGGGCTTGAAATTCCCATCATTCGAACCGCTCAAATCCGCCGTCACCAAGACCTTTTGCAGCGACTCCACTTGTGCGCGCAACAAATACGCCAAGGGCTTGGCCTCCGGAATCGTGATCATGATCGAAGCGCCGGCGCTCTTGAGTATCCCGACGTGGCGCGTCATGTGGTCTTCAATGCTCGATAGCCGCGCCGGCGGATACAGCGGTACCGGAACGCCTCCAGCGAGCAGCACCCCATAGAATGAGTAGAGGTATTCCCTGCAAGTCGGCAGCATGATCGCCGCCATCTGCCCGGGCTCCAGGCCCTCATCTGCGAGCCGCGCAGCAAAGCCCATTGCGCCATCCCAGAGCGCGCGGTAAGTCAGCGCGAATTCCTCCTGCCCTTCATACATGAACACCGTCATTCGCTCCGGTTGGCGCAGAACGTGGTATTCGAGCGCCTCGGTCAGGGTGCGCGCCTGCGCAATCGTCGGTGCACGCACGCCATCGGCCTGCGCCTGACCCGTGATCATGATCGCCGCGGCGCGCGGTACATCTCCGGCAGATGCTAGAAGAAACCGCAGAAGGTCTCGAGGCGTTTCGCCGCTCGCTAGGGCCTGCTCGGGCAGGCTCGCGCCAAACTCTTTCTCCAGGCGCAGAACCAGCTCAACGCGCGCTAGGCTGTCCAGGCCAAGATCTCTCTCCAGGGAACAGTCGAGCGTCGCTCTGGGCTCGACGTGCGGGCGCGCTTGCCTGGCCACGTCAGCGACAACGCCGAGTAGTTTATCGACATTGATCGACGCAACTGTTTTGACGGGCTCGTTCATAGCCCGGCGAGTGTACACTCGCCGGCAAGGAGAAACATCCGAAGCGAAGAAGCTAAAGCGTGGCGGCACTCATCGTTTGCGCGCCGCCCGTCGTCATTCCGCCTTTACGCCTGCATCCCGCGCGGCAGCGCTCCATTTAGCGATATCGACGCGCATGCTCGCGGCAAGCTCATCGGGGCCGACAAATTGCCAATGCGAGCCTTGTTGCGTGAATGCGCGTTGGATGTCCTCCGAGGCCAGCATCCGGCGCAGCACCTCCGACAAGCGCAGCACGATTTCGCGCGACATGCCTGCCGGGCCCATCAATAGGCGCGTCGATGAGGCATCAAAACCCGGCAGCGTTTCGCTGATGGCGGGCCAGTCCGCGACAGCCAGCTTCACCGGACTGCTGATGGCGATCGCCCGAATTTTTCCCGCTTTGGCCTGCGGCAAGGTGGTGTTCACGCTCATCATCGCCATCGGAATCTGCCCGCTGATCAGATCGGGGGTCACCAGCGCGGCACCTTTGTAGGGAATGTGCACGATATCGACGCCGGCTTGCTTTTTAAACATTTCCATCGCCAGGTGGTGTGCCGTTCCCACACCGGGTGTGCCGAAGTTGAATTTGCCTGGATGGGCGCGCAGTAAAGCAATCAGTTCGGCGGTAGTTTTCGCCGGCACCGCAGGATGCACCGAGATCACCAGCAATTCCGTTCCCGCGGCGCCGACGGGGGTAAAACTTTTTATCGGGTCATAAGGCAATTTCGTGAATACCGCCGGATGAATCAGGATGGTGGTGGTCGCCATCAACAGGGTATAGCCATCAGGCGGCGCGCTCGCCGCTGTTGCTGCCGCGATAGAGCCTCCGGCACCCGCACGATTCTCGACGATGAAGGCTTGGCCCATCAACTCGGAGAGTTTGGCCGCGACGGTGCGCGTGCCGGTATCCAGACCGCCGCCTGGGGCGATGCCGACCAGCATACGCACCGGTTTCGATGGATATTGTTGAGCGCTCGCGGGCGATGCGGCAACGCCAAGCAACGCGGCAACTACCATAGGGCAAATCAATTTCATTGGTGCATCCATGCTTGGGTATCGACGGGGAAAACGATACTCCTTCCTGGCAATCCGCGCCGCAAGTGATGGAATACCGGCAATCCCGGGATGGGGATTAAAAGTGATGAACGACCTGCAACTTTCGGTGGCGGCCCAGGTCGCCCGACTCACCCGTTCTGTCGACGATGTGCACCCGTTTCTGGTTCTCTCGCCGCGCATCTTCAACGAGAGGACGTCGCTGGTTATTGGCTTGCCCATGACGACTGCGCAATGCAATTCGGACAACCCCTTTGCGATTCCCGTGGGCAAGGCATCAGGACGCAAAACTGGACAAACGTGCTACGTGCTTTGTCACCAACCCAAGTCTTTCGACTGGCGCTTGCGCAAAGCCAAAACACACCATCTGGGGACTTTATCTGGAACTTTGTTTGTGCAGGTCTGCGAACGTCTCAACCAGATCATTCAGCTTGGCTGAAATTGTCGACTGCACGCCAGTCTGCGGCTGCAACAAGAAAGTGAGCCGGTGGGCATCGAACTGCTGGCGCCGACGCACGATCGTCAGGCGCTTTCTTGCCGCGTGGAAGCGCTCGATGATTACCTGCGACGCTTCGCTCGCCACCATGCCTGCGGCTCCAATCAATGCCAAGTTATGGTAGAAACCAAGTCCCAGACCGTCAGGAATGAAGCATGAATGCAGCACAAGCCCTGGTACAAACCCTGGTCGCGCATGGCGTGGACCGTATTTTTTGCGTGCCTGGAGAAAGTTATCTCCCGGTGCTGGACGCGCTGCACGACACACCGCAGATACAGCTCATCAGTTGCCGCCACGAAGGCGGCGCGGGCCTGATGGCGCTGGCCGATGCAAAACTCACCCGGCGTGCGGGCGTGGTGTGCGTGTCGCGCGGACCGGGCGCCTCGAATGCCGCGCTTGCGGTGCATGTGGCCGAGCAGGACGCTGTGCCACTGCTGGTATTGATCGGACAGATTGAACGAAAGGACATTGGCCGCGGCGCATTTCAGGAAGTCGATTATGTAAAAACCTTCGGGGGTATGTGCAAGGGCGTATGGGAGGTGCAAAAAGGAGAGGAATTAGCCGTCGTCTGTGCTCTGGCGATTGCACGCGCCACCGCCGGCATTCCCGGTCCGGTGCTGATATCGCTGCCGGAGGATATGCTGCTCGATGAGGCATCCGGTCCAGCCGCGCCTGTTGCACCCGAAGCCGTCCCAGCGCCCCGCTCGGAAGATGTCACGCAGGCGGCGCAGCTCATCAATCAATCGCAGCGCCCGGTCATGCTGGTTGGTGCCTCGCTCCGAGAAGAGGACGTCGAACTCCTTGTGAAGGTGAGCGATGCGTATCAGTTGCCGGTTGCCGTGGGCTGGAAGCAGCAGCACCTCTTCCCCAACCGTCATCCCAACTACGCCGGCCATCTGGGCTACAACATTCCGGCGGCACATCTGGAAACGCTGAAACCCGCGGACGTGGTGTTGGCGCTGGGTAGCCGGCTTGGCGATGTGACTACCCAGGGATATCGCTTTCCGGTCGCCCCCGAACCGACGCAACCACTCATCCTTGTACACCCGGCGCACGAGGTACTGGGACGCGTGTACAAGGCGAAACTACCGATTCAGGCGCAATGCGGCGCGTTTCTCGAACAACTGTTAAAGCACGCCCCCGCGTCGGTGCCCACCGAAAGAGCGGCGTGGATCGCGCGCACGCACGGCTACGTTGAAGAACTGATGCGCTGGAAGGATCTGCCCGCGGACGATGGCGTGGCCTATGGAACGGTTATCGAAGCGCTTAATCGCCTATTGCCCGCGGATGCCATAGTCACTCACGACGCAGGCAATTTTTCCACATGGATGCATCGCTACTATTTTTTCCGCGATCAGCAAGTTTTACTGGGCGCCGAGGCGGGCGCGATGGGTTTCGGCGTGCCGGCGGCGGTTGCCGCCTCACTGCGTTACCCCAATCGCAAAGTCGTTTGCCTGGTGGGCGATGGCGGCATGTTGATGACCGGCAACGAACTCGCCACCGCGGTGATGTACGGCGCGAAACCGCTGATCCTGCTCTCCAACAATGGCAGTTACGGCACCATTCGCCAGTATCAGGAAAAAGCTTATCCCGGCAGGATCATGGGAACGCGCCTGCGCAATCCGGACTTCGCCGCCCTGGGCCGTGCGTTCGGCGCGCAGACCTGGGTGATCGACAATGACCGAAAAATACCCTCCGTCCTTGCCGCCGCGCTTGCCGCCGATGGTCCCGCATTGGTGGAGGTGAAATCGAGCATGATTTATCTGTCGGCCTTCGCCAAACTCGACCCCGCAGTCGCTCGCGCTTGAAGCTCTTGTCGACAGAAGTTCTTGTCGGAAGTTCTTGTCCGTACAAATTTCTTGTCCGCGCTACCGCCCAAGGCGAGGATTGGGCACAATAGCGGCCTATCGAGCACACGCCTTGGAGAAAAAATGAAAAATCTGATCGCCGCCGCGCTCATCGGAGCCGCCGGCCTTGCAAACACCAGCGCCCTTGCGCAAGCGTTTCCGTCCAAACCATTAAAACTGGTGATCCCCTTTGCCGCGGGTGGCGGTAACGACATCGTCGCACGCGTCATCGCGGCACGCATGGGGCAGGGATTCAACCAGGCCATGATCGTGGAGAATCGTCCCGGCGCCAATGGCTTCATTGCGCCACGCGCGGTGGCCGATGCGCCGCCTGATGGCCACACCATCCTGATGGGGCCCACCGGGCCGATGTCCATCAGCCCGGCTATCTTCTCTAAGATGCCCTACTCGCCAATTACCGATTTCACGCCGGTCACCATGGTTGGTTCGTTCCCGTTAATTTTGGTGGTGAGCGGCGGGCTGCCTGTCAAAACGGTTGCCGAACTTGTGGCCATGGCCCGCGCCAACCCCAGCAAAATGAACTACGGCTCCACCGCTGCGACCTTCCAATTAACCAGCGAGCTTTTCAATCTGCGCACCAACACGGCCTTTCAGCACATTCCCTACAAGAGCAGCTCCGATTTCAATACCGCCGTGATGACCGGTGAAATCACCATCGCCTTCACCGATCCGCCGCCGGCGATCGGCATGTTGAAATCGGGAAAGATCCGCGGCCTGGCGGTGACGGCAAATAAGCGCCATTCGTTCTGGCCCGATATACCCACCATGGCAGAGGCCGGTGTCAAGGACATGGAAGTCACGATATGGATGGGGCTGTTTCTCCCGGCGGGTGCCCCCGCGAACATCGTGAATCGCATTCGCGACGAATTGGTCAAGGGCATGGCCGAGCCCGATATCCGCGAAAAGCTCATTGGCTTGGGCGTCGAGCCTGATGGCCGATCGCCTGCGGAGTTCGCGAAGTTCCACCAGGCCGACATCGCGCGCTGGACCGCGATTGCCAAGGCGGCCAATATCAAGGCCGATTGAGCAACCCGGACAAGAGTGTCTGAGCTCTACCTAGCCTATTCGGAGACCCGCATGAAGCTTATCCACGCCCTCGTCCTGGCTTTGTTCGCCATGCAATGCGCACCGGCATCGTTTGCTCAGACGCCCGCCGACTCGGCGGCAGCGCTTGACCAGGCGATCGCCGCTACGCATCGCTCACCCGCCTTCAAAGCGCGCGACCCCCATCGCCACCCGAGGGAAACCTTGCTTTTCTTTGGCATTCGCCCGGACTCGCAGGTCGCCGAAATCTGGCCCGGCGCGGGCTGGTATGCCGAGATTCTCGCGCCTTATCTGCGCGACCAGGGCCGCTACTACGCGGCGCATTTCCATATCGACAATAAGACTACCGAGGCCTACCGCAATTCTCGCGTCGCGTTCCAAGAGAAGCTCGCGAAAGATCCGGCGCTCTACGGCCGCGTCGTGCTCACCTCGGTGCGCGCTCCCGAGCAGACAGCGCTCGCACCGCGTGCCTCGCTCGACCTGGTTCTCACCTTCCGCAACGTCCACAACTGGGCGGTTGAATCGGGCAACGACCAGGCGATGTTCAATGCTTTCTTCGATGCCTTGAAATCAGGCGGTGTGCTGGGCGTGGTGGAGCATCGCGCAAAGCCGGGCGCATCGCTCGAAGAAATGAAACGCTCGGGCTACATGACCGAAGCCTATGTCATCGCGCTGGCGGACAAAGCCGGCTTCAAGCTGAGTGGACGCTCGGAGGCCAACGCGAATCCGAAGGACACCAAGGACTACGCCGCGGGCGTGTGGGCGCTGCCGCCCACCTATCGGTTCGGCAACGTCGATCGCCAGAAATATGCCGACATCGGCGAGAGCGATCGCATGACGCTGAAGTTCGTCAAGCCATAGGCTTGTACAGCGCAAACGAGATATTTTCCAACTGAATTTTTGAATACATCGTCGCGTTACATTGACTTTCGATCATGTAAGCGCGTACGAGATATTTTCCAACTGAATTTTTGAATAAGCGGGAATATCATGAGACAAAGTATCAATCATCTATTCGCCGGGGTGTTCGCGGCCGTGTCCTTGTCTTTTACTGTTTCGCAGGCCGTGGCACAAGCCTATCCGACCAAGCCAATACGCATCTACACCTCGGCGCCCGCGGGTCCCTACGACATCGCGTTGCGCGGCATCTCGCCGATGTTGCAGCAGGCGCTCGGCCAGCCTATCGTCATCGAAAACAAGACCGGCGCCAACTACGTGCCCCTGGGCGAAATCTGCGCAAGATCAAACCCCGACGGCTATAGCCTGTGCACCGGCGACGTCTACACCACGGTATTGAACGTGCAGGCCTATTCGAAGCTGCCCTACGGCGCGAAGGACTTCTCGCCCATCATCCACTTCGGCTATCTCTACAGCGCGCTGATCGTGCACCCTTCAGTGCCCGCTAACACCTTGCGTGAATTGCTCGCGCTGGCGAAGGCCAAACCAGACGCCTACAACTTCGGCACACCGGGTCCGGCCACCAACTCCAGCATCTACGTCGATTACTGGAAGAAATCAAATGTCGCTGCCTTTCAGAACATCGCCTACAAGAGCTTTGTTCAGTCTCTCAATGCGGTGGTCTCAGGCGAAGTGCATGCCGCCATCTTCGGTTTGGGACAGTCGATGGCACAGGCGCGCGCCGGCAAGGTCAGGCCGCTTGCCATCATCGGCGAGGGCCCCTCGAAGCTAGCCCCCGGCATACCGACCTTCCGCGAAGCCGGCGTCGATCTCACCATTCTCAACTGGGGCGGCTTGCTCGGACCGATCGGGCTGCCGCGGGACATTGTGATGCGCTGGAACGGCGAGATGAAAAAGCTGCTCGCAGACCAGGCGTTGCGGGAAAAATTCGTCGAGGGGCAAGGCTTCGAGCAGGCGCCACCATCAGGCGGCTCGCCCGAAGATTTCGGCAACTTCCTGCAGGCCGAACACATCAAGCTCGCCGGAATCGTGAAGATCACGGGACTGCGGCTCGACTGAGGGCTGCGGCGGCCGGGGACAAGTGCCGCTTTAGCATAGCTCGTACTGACAATGTACGGGTGATAAACTAGGCGGACGCCAGGAGATTCCGCCATGACCGCGATTGCCAAAGCCAAGCCGAAAGCAGAACGCATAGATCTGCGATTGAGCATTACTGCCAAGGCGCTATTGCAACGCGCAGCGGCTGCGCGCCAGAAGTCGGTCAGCGAGTTCGTGCTGGATAGCGCGCAAACAGCCGCGTTCGAAGCGCTGGCGGATCGTCGCGAGTTTATCCTCGACAAAAAACAGTGGGCGGCATTTCTCGCCGCGCTGGATGCGCCACCCAAGAAGAACCCCCGATTGGAAAAGCTTTTAAAAACACCCAGCGTATTTGAGTAGTGACGGTATTTGTCATAGAGAAGCTGCGCGCAGAGCACACCCTCGCGCAATTCGACTGTGGCAATGAAGAACTCAATCGATTTCTCAACCGTTCCGCGCTAGCCAATCAACAAGCGCAGAGCGCCCAAACCTATGTCGCCATCCGGGACACGTTGGTGGTGGGTTATTACAGTCTGGTGTTCGGATCCGTCGCTCAGGAGCGAAGCCCCGACCGGGTGAAGAAGGGGCTCGCGCGCCATCCGATTCCTGTCATGGTCCTGGCGCGCCTGGCAATCGATCGGTCCATGCAAGGCCAGGGACTCGGTCAAGGTTTGCTAAAAGATGCCCTTGATAGAACTGTTCGTGCTGCCGATATCGGTGGCTTGCGCGCGATGCTGGTGCATGCAAAAGATGATTCGGCACGCGAGTTCTACAAACACTTCGACTTCGAACCCAGCCCTACCGATCCCTATCATCTGTTCAAATTACTTAAAGATCTCAAGCGCATCATGAAGTAGGACGAGCGAAAAAAGCGAACTTGCATAAATTATTTTCCCATCTAGCTGCGCGACAAACCTGCCTTTCGGTGGATTGCCAGTCGGCGCGCGCCAAACTGAAGCGCGCTTAAGCCCCGCTTTGCGCCAGCACCGGGAGCAGCAGATAAGAACGGTGCGCGCCCCCCGTATGCAAGGTATTGGTGCCGTGGAACAACTCCGGCGGGCGGTCTCGCGGCTCATCATGGGTGAACCAGGCGACGCCACGCATCGGCCCGGTCGCGCCGGCACGCTCAAAATCCTTACCTTGAATCGTCAAGCTCAAGTATGAGCCTGGCGGCAAGGCAAGAGCCATCGGCCAGATTTCGAGATCGACCTCGTAGATTTCGCCAGGCTTTAACGGCTGGCGCTCATCATGCGGGTAATAAGGCAGATATTCGACAGAACGCACAGGATCGAGCTTGCGCTGGGAGACGCGCAGCCAGCCCTGCGTCACCGGCATTTTGGGTTCCGGTGCGCCGATGAAGGTCATTTCTGCGCCATCTGAGTCGAAGGCGCAAATGGTTGCGAAGATATCCATATCGGCGGTGGTGGAGGAAACAAACAGCTTTGCCTTCACCGGCCCGACGATTTCCGTTTCATGGGTGAACACGGGCGAGGAAAAGCTAATGCCTTCGCTCAAAGCAACATAGCTGGCGCTGGCGCCTGCCACCGGCTCCGTGGTCGTGATGGATCTCGTATCCGCATCGATCCAGTATTGCGTCCACTGTGTCTGCGGCAGCGGCCAGCTTGCCACCTGTGCCGTGCGTTTGATAGCGTCGCCTGGCGCGCGCACCTGCACCTCGACCGCAGGTTCGTTCTCCCAGCCGTTCTGCTCGCCTTTCAGATAGCGATCGAAGAAGCGCTTCTGCAGAGCGACATTCTTGGGTTGCAGGAAGGTGTGAAAGTACGAACCGCCTTGAACCTTCAACCATTTGTTTTTCGAGGCGAGCCCCATGAATCCGCGGATGGTGCCGCGGGTGTGCAGACCAAGCCCACCCCAGTTGGCAACGACCAGCGCGGGAACCTCGATTTTCGACAAATCCGGCGTGCGATCGCGATAAAACTGATCGCACAAGGGATGCGCCAGCACGTCGCCCAGATAGTCCGAAGCATTGGCTTTCAATTGCTCCTTCGTGAAACTCGCAGGCCCTGTGACACGCTCGCCGGTGTAGATGTCGGTGCAATTGGTTTCCGGATTGCCATATTGATTGCGCAGCACACTGGCATTCCACCAGCGCTTCAAAAAACCCGCCGAATAAATGCCATCCAGCCGCGTACGGTCGCGATAAAAATCGTAAGTGCCCTGCCAGGGCAAAATCGCTGCGAGATACTTTGGCTGCATCGCCGCGACAAACCATTGCGACGCCGCGTAGTAGGAAATTCCCAGCAGGCCGACCTTGCCGTTGCTGAACCCCTGAGCGCCAGCCCATTCAATAGCGTCGAAAAAATCTCGGAATTCCGCCGGAGAATTGGGATCAAGCTTGCCCGGTGACTTCCCCGCGCCGCGCGAATCCACATTGATCAACACATAACCATCGGGAATCCACATCTCGGGGTCTGGCCGCTCGAACACAAGGTGCTTGCAGGAGGATGCCGCAAGCACCTCAGGATAAGTCTGATTTAACCGGTCCCATGCCTCCTGCATGAACTGGCGCAGCGGCACATCCTTGCCGTAGGGACCGAAGGTCATAAGTACCGGATACCGCCCCTCCCCCTCGGGACGATAAACATTGGCGCGCAGGTTCGCGCCATCGCGCATCGGAATGAGGGTATTGGTTTCTACGCGCATGGCGTGGCTTGCGTCGGACATTACTTCCTCCTTGAGAATACGACTGTGCTTATGGGCTTATCGACCGCGCGTGGTGAATACCGGGGCAACGAAAGCGATGGGATTAATGATCCCACAGTCCAACTTGGCGCGCGCTTCGCAGCGAGGATCCGATTTGCACCTGCCCATTGCCGCCCTTTGTGTGCAGCACGGCGTGCGCGAACTGTGGAGCATCGACCGGGATTTCGGCCGGTTTCCGGCACTCGCCGCCCCTAGACACTTTACGCCTCGGCAAGCTCCATCATGTCAGCAGGGCGAAGACGCTTACTCTCCCCGAATACCGGCCTCGCGAATCACCACCCCGTACCGTTCTCGATCCCGCCGCAACTGCGCCGCGAATTCTTCCTGCGTCGCATACACCGATTCTGCCGTCACCGCAGCAACCGCCTTGACCGCTTCGGGTCCGCGCATGACGCGATCGAACTCTCGATGCAATCGCGTCGCGATTGCAGCTGGCGTGCCTATCGGCGCATACAAGCCATGCACGGTACTTGAATCCACCTCCACGCCCGCCTCCGCCATGGTGAGCGCTTCGGGTGCGAGCTGTGTTCGTGTGGCACTAGCCACGGCCAGCAAGCGCAGCTTGCCGGTTCGCGCCTGACGCACCGCGGACCCCGGATCGAAGGCAAAGTCTATGGTGCTGCCAAACAACGCGGCCATGGTTTCCGCCGAACCTTTATAGGGAATGTGCGTGGCCTGTATTCTGGCCGCGCGCAACATCATCTCCGTGACAATGTGCGGCCCGGTGCCAACACCAGGGCTACCAAAGTTGAGCTTGCCCGGATTGGCTCGCGCATAGACGAGGAGGTCGGCGACGCTGTTAAAGGGAAGGTTCGGCCGCACCACAAGGAACATCAGCGTACGCGCGATCGGCGCGATCGGCAGCAGGTCGCGCCCGGCGTCAACCGATAGCTTATACAAATGCGGCCCCATCACCACAGTACTTCCTATGGTTGACAACAAGGTGTAACCGTCGGGTGCGGCCCTCGCCACCTGCTCCACGCCAATGTTTCCACCCGCGCCGCCGCGATTGTCCACCACCACCGGCTGGCCCAATGCCTCGCCCAGCCTTGGCGCCGCAACCCTAGTGATCTGGTCGATACCGCCACCGGGTGGCACGTTGACGATGATGCGCAGTGGCTTGGAGGGCCACTCCTGCGCGGTCACAGGCAGCCAGGCCAATGCCAAGCATGCCGAGGCAAGAAAATTTCCAGTCAGGTATTTCATGCAATCTACTTCCAAGATGTCGTGTTCACACATGTTACGCATTGCTCGCCACGACCACGAAACCGGTTTATCCGCGCCAGTCAATCCCGATGCTGCAAAGCACCGCCCGGGCAATCAACTCATTGGGCGTGAGCGCGGCTTCGGGCACTGCAATCGCGAAACGCTCAGTCTGAGTGGCCAATGTCGGCGGCATGCGCAATTCCCTTGTTTCGGTGAGATTTTATCAGACCTACACCTCATCAGACCCACACCTCGCGCGTGGTGTCGACCACCAGGCCAATGAAACTCGCGCCACTTTGCGCACGCACTACGTCTTCGGGCAAGCGCGAGCGGGCTACAACGCGTTACTGGGCCGCCGCAGCGTGCGCCACATGTGCGAGGACGGTGTGTTGTCGTTACCCAGCCCCTCCTTAGGGGTCTTGAAGTGCCTGCCAACAATGTCCTCGAACTGATCTAGTGTCACCTCCACGCCGGGATCAAACGAGTAGAGGTCATTCACACAGATCATGCGCGCCGACATATACCACTTGTGGTTTTTAGCGCGCTGATACTCCGCCTCAATATAGGGTTCAGGCTTGTAATCCGGGCCGAACATACGGATGTACTGCTCGGGGTAGGCGTAGCCGACCGACTCATCCGGGTAAAAACGCAGCGCCTGATGCGCGCGAATTGCCCAGCTCACCTCCTCATCGACATAGGGCTCAACCAACTGCGCGCCCCAATAACCATGATCGCTGCGTATGAATCCGGTGACCGCGATATCGTGCAACAGACATGCCAGCACCATCTTTTCCGGCAGCCCGTTCTTCTGCGCCAAGTTAGCGCTTTGCAGAACGTGCTGAATTCCAGGCTTGCGGGCGAAACGATATTTGTAGAAATCGTAAAGGGTTGGCTTGTCCGGCATTTTTGGCAGGCGCGGATCCTCGCCCATATGCAGATGCCTACCCGGGGTGAGTTCGCCACTTGCGCCTGTCGCCAAATTCCCATCGGCCAGGTTGAACAACAGGGATTTGGCCACCAAGCGCTTCTCGAACTCTTTCAACTGCCACTCCTCGAACTCATCTGCTCGCTCGGACATGCTCTTGGTGACTGTAGACATGGTGGTAATCCTTGCAAAAAAAGCGATCCGCTTCATTCAAGCGCCGTGAACACACGGCGGAACTTCAGTGTAATGGTTCCCGATCGATTGGGTGTTCAGGTGATCATCGATTCTGCACTTTTCCGGGATAGGCGCCCGGGAATGACGCGACCTGGACCGCACCAATACGGCTACTGTGATATTGTTAGCAACATGAAGACAACCATCGATATTCCAGACCCCCTGCTCGGGGAGGCCAGGCGCGCGGCCTTGCGCGACGGAACAACGCTTCGTGAATTGGTCGAGCGCGGTCTGCGTCAAGTGCTGCAAGGCCGAAACAGCGCCCGCCAGTTCAAACTGCGCAAAGCGAGCTTTCGTGGCAAGGGCTTGCAGGAACCATTGCGCGGCGCCTCATGGGACAAATTGAGGGAATTGGCCTATGAAGGCCGCGGCACGTGATTGCGGTCGACACCAATATACTTGTCTATGCGCACCGTGAGGAGTCCGAATGGCATTCAAGCGCCAGCGAGCGCGTAACCGGTCTCGCCGAAGGTAGGGCACAGTGGGCGCTTCCATGGCCATGTCTGCATGAATTCATTGCCATCGTCACCCATCCCAGAATCTTCAAGCCGCCCACACCGCTGGCCGCAGCCATCGATCAAATCGATGCGTGGCTTGAATCGCCTAGCGTCACGCTGTTGGCCGAATCGCCGCACCACTGGAGCCAACTGCGCGAACTGCTGCTAGCCGGGCGGATCGCCGGCCCAATGGCGCATGATGCGCGCATTGCCGCCCTTTGCCTGCAGCACGGCGTGCGAGAACTGTGGAGCGTCGACCGGGATTTTGGCCGGTTTCCGGCACTCGCCGCCATCAACCCGCTTGGGTAGCACGACATGCCTGGCAACGGCGGATCTCATTGCGGCAAGATCAGCATGTGGCGGAATTGACCCGAATTCGATGGGAATCCGCCATTGCACCGCCTGTCAGACGCTTTCGGTAACGGCATTTCGCACTGTCGTTTCCACAAAGAAGGAAAAGAAGCGGTAAATAAAATTGCTTTTTACTGCCGTAATGTGTCCGAAATACGAATACAGAAAAACACATATTTACAGAAATTCTCTTTTGTTATTGCCCACTATATATAACGTTTAATAATTTTTTAATTCCAATTTGAAATAATAAATGACCCAAGCAATCGCCGGAATCATCCATGAAAAAATCGCACAGCAAATCGCAAAGGAAATAGGTGCCGCTGCGCAACAAGTGACAGCGGCGGTAGGTCTGCTTGATGAAGGCGCCACCGTGCCGTTCATTGCGCGCTATCGCAAGGAGGTGACCGGCAATCTCGATGACACGCAATTGCGCAACCTGGAGGAGCGCCTGGGTTATCTGCGGGAACTCGAGGAGCGTCGCGCCGCGATACTGGTATCCATAGGCGAACAGGGCAAACTCACCGATCCGTTGAAGGCAGCGATCGCTGCGGCGCCAACCAAGCAGGCGCTGGAAGATCTTTACCTCCCTTATAAACCCAAGCGGCGCAGCAAGGCGCAAATAGCACGCGAAGCGGGCATTGAACCGCTGGCCGATGCGCTGTTTGCCGACCCCATGCTCGACCCGCTGCAGGAAGCCATTCGCTACGTGATCGTGAAGCCCGCGACCGACAACGAAGAAGCCATCAATTTTCCGGATGCAAAGGCAGTGCTGGAGGGAGCGCGCGATATTCTCAGCGAACGCTTTGCCGAGACCGCGCCGCTGTTGGAGAAGTTGCGGGCGCGCCTGCGCGAGCAGGGGCTGCTCGGTTCCACCGTAGTGAAGGGCAAGGAAGCGGCGGAGGAGGAGAAATTCCGCGACTACTACGCTTACAACGAGTTATTGCGCACGGTACCCTCGCATCGCGCTCTGGCTTTGTTTCGCGGACGCGCTCTGGGGGTCTTGTCTTTGAGCATCGGTTTAGGCGCCGATACCGAGGCGCTGAATCCGCACCCCTGCGAGGCGATGATCGCCACCCACTTCGGCATTGAGAATCGCGATCGGGCAGCCGATAAATGGTTGCTGGATGTCTGCCGCTGGACCTGGCGTGTTAAAACGCAGATGCAGATCGGCATCGAGTTGATGACGAATTTACGCGAGTCGGCTGAGGCCGATGCCATCAAGATATTCCGCCGCAATCTGCATGAACTGCTGCTGGCAGCTCCGGCCGGACCCAAGGTGGTCATAGGCCTTGATCCCGGCATACGCACCGGCTGCAAGGTGGCTGTGGTCGATGCCACGGGCAAGTTACTAGAGACCGCCACGGTCTATCCCCATCAGCCGCGCAACGACTGGCAGGGATCCCTCACGACCCTGGTTCGCATGGCCGTGCAGCACGGCGCACAATTGATATCGATAGGCAACGGCACGGCAAGCCGCGAGACCGAAAAGCTCGCGGTAGAGGTGATCAAACGGGTTGCGACGCATAAACCCGAGCAGAAGTTGGTGAAGATCGTGGTCAGTGAAGCCGGCGCTTCGGTATATTCGGCGTCTGCTTTTGCCGCTGCGGAGTTCCCCGATCTGGATGTGAGTCTGCGTGGCGCGGTATCTATCGCGCGACGCCTGCAAGACCCGCTCGCGGAACTGGTGAAAATAGATCCAAAATCGATTGGCGTGGGACAGTATCAGCACGATGTCAATCAGCGTGCGTTGGCCAAGTCGCTCGATGCCACCGTTGAGGATTGCGTCAATGCGGTCGGAGTGGATGTGAATACCGCCTCGGTGCCGTTGCTGACCCGGGTGTCCGGCTTGAATCAGATCCTGGCAAAAAGCATTGTCGACTATAGAGACAAGAATGGGCCCTTCCGCAATCGCAGCAACCTGCTCCGTGTGCCACGCCTTGGCGAGAAAACCTTCGAGCAGGCGGCCGGATTTTTGCG
>CAMDFL010000070.1 GCA_945897475.1 Bordetella parapertussis | reverse complement strand
CTGGTGGCGCTGGCCAAGGCGCAGCCGGGTAAGCTCAACTATGCACATACCGGCCTGGGCGTAGCGCCGCATCTGGTGGGCGAGATGCTCAAAAGTATTGCAGGCATTGAGTTTCTCATGGTGCCCTATAAGGGCGACGCCCAAACCATCCCGGCGATGATGTCCAACGAAGCGCAATTTGGCTTTTCGCCGCCCAATTCAGCGGTGCAACTGGTCAAGGCAGGCAAGCTGCGCGCCATCGTGGTGTCCGGCGCGCGGCGCGCGGCGATCTACCCAGACACACCGACCATCGCCGAAGCAGGCTTCCCGGCCGTGACCTACAACGGCTGGGTCGGTCTGTTCGCCGCTGGCGGAACGCCGCGCGACGTGCTCAATCGCGTCGCCGCAGAGACCACGCGTGCCTTGAAGACGCAGGAGATCATTGCCACGCTGCCAAACCTGGGCGAGGCCGCTGGGGGCACGCCGGAGGAATTCGCGAAAATATATCGCGACGACATCGCCCTCTACGCGAAGATCATCAAACAGGCGAATATTCCACTGGTAGATTGAAACGGGGATATACACCGCGCTGGACTTTGTTCAGCGCGGGAAAATGTTCCCAATATTCTCCTGCACGCGGCGAGCACTAGACCGATTTAACTCTGCTGCTTCATGCCCGCGCGCTTGAACACGTCGCGAACGATGCCCAGTTCATGGCGCACGCGCTCGGCGAGCTTGCGTGCATCCTCATAGAGAATGGAGTAGCCCTGCTTCTCCAACTGGGCGATTGTTTTCGGGTCGTTCATCACACGCGAAAAGGCGCTCTCAAGCCGCGCCTGCACTTCCCTGGGCAAGCCTGCCGGTGCAAACACCGCGTTGAAGACTTCAAGGCTGACCTGCGGAAAACCCTTGGATGCAAAGGTCGGGACCTGCGATAAGTCCTTAATCGGGCTGGTCGCAGCCAACGCTCGGAATTTCCCCGCCTTGACATAGGCATCAACCGCGGGCCACACCAAGGAAGTGCAATCGAGTTGATTGCCCAGCAGCGCCGCTAGGATCGGCCCAGTGCCCGCAGCATAGGGAACCAGGTTGAACTCCGCGCCCGAGGCGAGCTTCAACAACTCGACATTGAAATGGGTGTGGCTGCCTATGCCGATCAAGCCGCAATTCACCGTTCCAGGCGACTTCTTCGCCTCGGCGAGAATTTGTTCGAGGCTCGTCCATTTCGATCCAGCATTGACCACCAGCGCGAGCTGATTGGTCACCAGATTCGCAATCGGCGTGAAATCCTTGATCGGGTCATAGTTGACGTTCTGGTTGACCACGGTCGCGGTTGAGACTACCGAAGCATGCAGCAGCGCCAGGGTGTAGCCGTCAGGCTTGGACTTGGCGAGGAAATCACCGCCGACCACCCCGCCGGCGCCAGCCCGATTCTCCACGATCACCTCGGTGCCCAGCTCACGGCGCAGCGGATCGGCGGCGAGAAAACGGGCAAGATTGTCGACGCCCGAACCCGTGCCGAGAGCAACCATGAGACGTATGGGTTTGCTGGGATAGCTGTCTTGCGAGCACACAAGGCCCGACGCGGACACGACGATAGCAGTCGCCGCCGCCAGCAGGCGGTTTTTTTGAATCAGGGCCATTTTTCTACTCCTTGAATTGCTTTGAATTACGACTGACGCGATGGGATTGCGAATGGATTCCGAATGGATTCCGATTGGATTTCGATTGGATTTCGATTGGATCCAATCGGGGACATCTGGCACAGTAAGTACTATGCCATTATTTTGGATCTCCCTATTCGTGCTTATAGGTTCGATTGCAATTTATATCGAAGTCGCGATGGGCTTGAAAAAAATCAGCAACCTCGGGGATATTCAGACTTTAGCCGGCAACGATCCGGCAAAAGTTTCGATCCTGTTTTCCGCACTCAATGAAGCGCAAACGATTGAACCGGCGCTGCGCTCTGTTCTGTCTCTGGATTACCCCAATCTGGAAATCATCGCCATCAACGACCGCTCAACTGACGTGACCGGCCCCCTCCTCGACCACCTGGCGCAGAGCGACGCGCGATTGCGTGTGCTCCATGTTCACGAACTACCTCCGGGCTGGCTGGGGAAAAATCACGCGCTACACCTGGGAGCGCAATCGGCGAGCGGCGAGTATCTGCTGTTTACCGACGCGGACGTGGTGTTCGACCCGTCCGCGATCAGCCGCGCGATTGCGCATTGCCAGAGGCATGGGCTCGACCACATGACGGTGTTTCCCGAGGTGCCGGTCAAGGAACCCTTGCTTGCCATGATCCTGCTTAACGGATATTTCGCGTTGTTTTTTCACTGGAAACCCTGGAAAGTCAGAGCCTCACGGAGCCACTATGTCGGCATCGGCGCCTTCAACTTGATTCGCAGCCAGGCGTATCGCGAATCGGGTGGGCACCACGCGATTCGCATGGAAGTACTCGATGACATGATGCTGGGACGATTGGTGAAACAACATGGATTCAGCCAGGACGCCTTGTTTGGCTCAGGCATGGTGTCGGTCGAGTGGTATCGAAGCACGCGTGAATTGTTCAAAGGGATGCAAAAAAACAGCTTTGCCATCGCCGACTACAAACTGACGAAATTGCTCCTCATGACGGCTGTTGCCTTGCCGCTTCTGTGGCCATGGATCGGGATACTCATCACCTCGGGCATGGTCTGGTGGATAAATTTCACTACCGTGATCGCGACATTGGCGTTTTACCTCCATCTCCTGCGCCCTCTGGCGTGGAGCCGCCTTTGCTTGTTATACGCACCATTGGCGAGCGTCATCTCCTTGGGCACGCTCTGGATCGGCTGCGTTTTGACCTTGAAGCGTGGCGGCATAAACTGGCGCGGCACCCACTATTCGCTTGACGAACTCAAGCGTGCGCATGAAAAGAGATCGCAAGTGGACGTATGACCACCGAAACAAGTGAAGTGGTTCGGATACGCCTTTCATCAGGGCGACATCGACCTGGATGTTCAGTTATTCTTTAATCGAAATCAAAATCCGAGAGGGAAAATATCTTGTCAAATGAAACCGTCTGTCTTGCCATCATGGCCCCGACCTTGAACTTGTGTAACTACCTGTTCGGGATCGAGCAGGGCTATTTTCGACGCGAAGGCATCGACATAAAAGTGATCGTTCGTCCCGGCCTGCGCAATACCCAGGCCGTGATTGATGGCGAAGCCGATTTTTGCGCCGCCAATGAATGCGTGATTCAAACAGCCTTGCGCGGCCCAACGGATCTGAGAATTCTCCTCCAGGTTCTCAACGACCCCTTGCACGATGTGATCCTGCCGCCAGGAATTGCGAGTCTTCAGGATTTAAAAGGCAAACAACTTGCCGTTCCGGCCGCCGGATCGACACCTGAAATTCAAGCACGCCAATTTCTCAAAAATAATGGCCTGATGCCGGATCAGGATGTGTTCGTCATTCCCCAGGCACCCACCGAAACCATGGCCGATCGCATCCGCAAATTCGAAGAAGGCATCTATGCCGGACTTATCGCCTCCCCGCCCACGCCCTTCCTCCTCCATGCAAAGGGCTACCGCTCCATCACCGAATTGAGCAGCCACTTTCCCGGCAGCGCCAGCCACGGACTGATCGCAAGCACCAACACCATCGCCAAGCGCGGCGCCATGGTCGAAGCCATGGTGCGTGGCTATGTGAGGGGCGTCACTGCGTTGAAAGAAGACCGCGCGGCCGCCATTGCGTTCATCGCCGCGCATTTTCACCTGGAGACTTCGCTTGCCGGTCGCTGCTATGACTTGATGAAAGACCGCTGGACCGCCGCTTTATCTATCGAATCGCTACGCAGCGAGTGTGAATTTCAGGCGCGCAATATAGGCCTTAATTCGATTAACCCCGACGCCATTGTGGACCAGCGGTTCGCCCACTTGCGCTGATTTAAACGCTTGGATACAGAAGCAAAGCATCGCAACTATTCCGGCTTAATCCCCGCCGCTTTGATTATCGCCGGCCATTTGCGCACCTGCTCGACCATGAAGGTGCCGAGCTCCTGCCATGAAATTTTTCGCCACGATGTTCTTTACCATCGGCTTGGTCGTTCCCTTCGAGTGACGCCGGTGAACTCAAGGCGCCGCTGCCGCCGGTGGGTCGTTTTATCGATCTGCGGTATTTGAAAGCGGCGGGGATGCAATAGTCATTGCGAATACCCCTCAATGGCACAGTCACCGATGCCGCAGTCACCGATGTGACTCTGGATTATTCCTCCAGCTTGACGCCCAGCCGGCGGATATGCGCGCCCCACTTCTCCCTCTCCTTGACCAGGCGCGCGCCGAACTCGGCCGGAGTCTCGAAGTAAGGAATCAGCACCATCGCATCGAGCTTGGCGGCGACCTCGGGGGTCTTGGTCTGGCGAACAATTTCGCCGTTCAAGCGCTGGATCACGGCCTGGGGTGTGCCGGTTGGCGCAACCACCATGAACGAGGCATGCACGCCGGCATCGGCATAGCCGGCAGAGGCGACGGTGGGCAGGTCGGGCAATTGCGGAATGCGGGTTGAGGCCGCCAGCGCGATGATCTTTCCGGCGCGCAATTGCGACAGGATGGCGACCACATCCGAATACATGAATGAGATCTCACCGCTCAACAGATTCTGAACCGACTGTCCCAGTCCCTTATAGGGAATATTGGTGAACTGCGCGCCGCTTGCTTCCTCCAACAGGCGCACGCCCAGCGCGGTGGAACTGGTCGCCTGCGCCGATCCGTAGGTGAGCTTGCCGGGCGACTTCTTACCGAGCGCGACCAGCTCGCCTAGAGTACGCGCCGGCACCGATGGATGGACCACGAAGAGCAGCGGGCTGATGACCCCGCCCGCGACCGGCGCGAAATCTTTTTCGGCATTGAAGGGCATTGTCTTATAGAGGATGGGATTCATGATCAGCGCGGGGCTGGCGGTGATCAAAATGGTGTAGCCATCGGGGGTCGAGCGCGCCGCCGCCTCGGCGCCGATGTTGCCGTTGCCGCCGGGACGGTTCTCGACCACGAACTGTTGCTTCAACGAGTCAGTGAGCACCGCGCTTATCAGCCGCGCATAGGCATCGGTGCCGCCGCCGGGGGTTGAGGGGACGATGATGCGAACCGGTTTCGCCGGCCAGGTGCTCTGCGCATGCGCCGATGCCGCGCACAAGCCTGCGCAAAGGGCCGCGACCCACAAGGTGCTTGGGGACATTGTTTTCATGTGGAATCCTCGTGTAATCTTCAAGTGTACTGGACAATTCCGGTCTCAATGGTCGCGATTCTCATTCTCGCGGCAAGCTCGCCTGAGTGAGGATATTCGCGCGCGTGTCAGCAGGGGGGAGCGCCTTAGGGTGAACGTGCTCATTATGGCTGGTGCCGACCAAACACCACGTGCCCATTGGTCTGCGGCAGCACGCATCCCGCGATCCCGGTCTCGGCCCTCACGCTCACCTGCCGTTTTCCCGCAGTACCGCGAAGCTGCTCGATCGTGTCGGTGTAAATCGCCGTTCGCGTGCGCCCGGTGCCGATGTTGCCACCGCTTGACATGAATGGATGCGGGCCTTCGACGCTGATGTCGCCTTTGTAGAATTCAAGGGATTCGCCTTTGTTCACGCCATGCCAGCCGAAAGCTTCCAGCCAGTGGTGGGCAAACAGCGTGAAGCCGTCATAGGGGTTGAAGATGTCGATGTCGGTGATAGACAGGCCGGCACCTTCCAGTGTCTTGCGTGCCGAGGCCGCGCACCAATCCTCGGCCTCATCCAGGGTCTGAACAGAACTGCGCATCGTGGCCAGATGCTCAGCGTGGTTCCAGATGTAGACAGGCGTCTGCTTCATGTCTTTGGCGCGTTCCGCGGTGGTCAACACATAACAAGCCGATGCGTTGACCGGCAGGTCGTTGTCGTACAAATTGAGCGGCTCGTTGATGTAGCGACCGGCAAGATAGTCCTCGACCGTGAACACCTTTGGTTGGTGCAGCGTGTAATAACCCCAAGGCACCATCAGCCCGTTTCTTCTGAGATTCACCACGAAGGGCGCGACATCCTTTTTGCTGCCGCCGTAACGACGTATGTATTCATTGAACTGGTAGGCGTAGGTCGAGCCGCCCGTGAAACCCCATAGACCGGGCCATTTAGTCGGTCCGCTCAGACGCGCCTCGGTCTGCTGGTGATAGCGGCCTTCCACATTGCCGGTCGGATAGAGCATCAACAGCGTTGTCGCCTTGCCCGTGGCGATCGCCTCAATCGCATAGCCCCACTCAAGGCCGATATACGGCGGCTCGTTGCTCGCGAATTTCAACTTGGCCGGATCCATGCCCAGCCCGCGGGCGAGCCATTCGGCCGTCACCTTGGTGATGCCATCCTCTGAATCGTAAGGCGAGGCAAAATAGGGCCGGGCGGGACCCCAGTTGTCACCCAATGGTCCGGGTGCCGAAACAATGCCGTCGATCTGATCCACCGTGATGCCCGCGTCCTCCATGGCGCGCTGCGCTGCCAGGATCGAATACGCGCCCAGACTCGAGTCGAACTTGCCGCTCTCCCAGCGACGGTCGACCGGCGAGTGTCCGAGACCTGCAACCGCGACCTTGCCGCGGTCCCTCCAGATACCGTCACCGATGCGGTTGCGCATCCATCCGGTTTGCGTTGTCGTTGTTGATGTCATAGCAGCTTCCATTCCGGAATCAGTTGCCCCGGTTCGACTTCCTGGAAAATGACTTCCACCTCCGCGCCAACCGGGACCTTCCCCGCGGGCACGCCGGGAAGATGAGAAAAGAATTTGATCTCAGGGTTCGCAGCCAACTCGATCACCGCGGTATTGAAGGGCTGATCCTCGCGAAGCGCCGCGACGCGGGTATCGTGTTGAACACAATAGCCGTTGATTCGGCCCCTGCCCTCGACCGCCTTCCACTCCAGATGATCCCTGGAACCGCATGCCGTGCAAGTCGCCGTCGGCGGCATCTGCATTCGATTGCATGCAATGCAATTCTGCACCACCAGGCGCCGCTGGTTGGCGGCCTCCCAGAATCCTCTATCGTTATCATCAACTGCAGGAACCGGCTTTGCCATTGCTACTCCTTTTACCCCAATCAATCGATCCATTGTGCATTGCAATTCACGCGCAAACACGAGCGCGAAGTCACGACCACATTGTTACCTGATTATGCGTTTTAGCGCACGGAAAAACCAACAGGGGAAGCTAACACAGACAAGAATAATCCATGGGGATTTAGCTCCTGCTTTAGACAACAATCTTATATATTTATGTAATTACCCATTTAATTACAAGCACTATACAATAGTATCAATCTTATTTATGAGATAAATTTAGATGATACAAGCGCTTCGCTATCGTCCCCACAGCCACGCCGCCCCGCGCACGCCGCCGGAATCCCCATGATGATTCTTCAAGATCCGGGTGTCGATGCCGTCGCTGAAAACATGTGCTCGCAGCAACTCGGGCAGAGTGCGGTAAAGACTGTCTATATTGGACAATCCACCACCCAATACGATGATCTCGGGGTCGAGAATATTAATCACACTGGCCAACGCGCGCGCCAATCGGCGTTCGTAACGACTCATTGAGTCGGTAGCCGCAAAATTTCCCGAATCCGCCAGCTTGGCGATCTGCTCGGAGGACAACGCACCTCCATGGCGAGCCGCATGATCGGCGGCAAACCCCAGGCCGGACAACCAGGTTTCCACGCAACCGATTCGACCGCAGTAGCACTGGCGCGCCGGCGAATCTGCCTCTGCCTCTGCCTCTGCCTTCGTATTCGTATTCGTATTCGTATTAGCCCTCGTTTCCGTCTTCGCCCTCGTTTGCGTCTGAGCTACCTGCAAGGGGTTGTGCCCCCACTCACCCGCGATTGAGTTGGCGCCCTCGATAATTTTTCCATCGACGACGATTCCTGCGCCAACACCCGTGCCAAGAATCACACCGAACACCACAGATGCCCCAACGCCCGCACCATCAATAGCCTCGGACAAAGCGAAACAATTGGCGTCATTCGCGAGGCGTATCTCGCGCGCAAGCAACCGCTCCAGATCTTGCTTGAGCGACTGGCCATTGAGACAAGCGGTGTTGGAGTTCTTCATTCTGCCGGAGGCCGTCGAAACAGCGCCTGGCGCGCCCACGCCGACCGATCCGCGGACGCCGAGATCGCGCTCGGTGGTTTGAACCAGCTCGCCAATCGTATCGAGGATAGCAAGGTAATCCCTGGCGGGCGTAGCTACGCGGCGTCGCAGTATCTCGCAACCGCCATTGTCCATCGCAATGATCTCAATCTTGCTTCCACCCAGATCAATGCCGATTTTCAACATGGCGGTCATTAGAAAATCCAGCCCGCAGCGGCCCCGGCTTCAAGCCCCGTGGGTCAATTCACCCACCGCCCAGATCGCCGCCACGCCCAGCGCAATCAGCGCCACCTGGTGAAGCGTTGCCTTGATCTCAGCGCGTTTATGCAAGCCCGGGATCAGGTCGGCGACCGCGACATAGATCATGCTTGCTGCGGCAATCGCCAACATGGTGGTGATCCACTCCTGCATTTCCTGTAGCGCGAAGTACCCCAGCATCGCGCCGACAACCATCGCCAGGCCCGCCACCAGATTCATCATAAGAGCGCGCGCCTTGCTGTAACCCGAATGCAACAGAATCACGAAGTCGCCCATCTCCTGCGGAATTTCGTGTGAGATGACCGCGGCGGCGGTGACGATGCCCAACTGGGTGCTTTGCATGAAAGCAGCGGCGATGAGCACACCGTCGACAAAATTGTGAAAACTATCCCCCACCAGAATCAGCATGCCGCTGCGGCCGTGGTCATGGACATTTCCGCCACTGACTTGGGCTACGTTTTTGTTCTCGCCGCTTGCGTCAGCACTGTGCGGATCATGCGCCTCGCAATCCTCCACATGACAATGGCGCCACAGCACCAGTTTTTCCAAAACGAAAAAGCCGAGAATCCCCGCCAGCACGGTAGCAGCCAACGAATGAAAATTTTTCGCCGTCTCAAAAGCGCTAGGAAGAATTTCCAGGAATGCGGCGCCAAGCAGTGCGCCAATTGCGAAGCTCACCAGCGAGGGTATCCAGCTCGCGCGTGCCATCAGCGCGAATACCGCAGCCAGCGCCACTGAGAGCACGCCGCCGGCCACGCTGGCAAGGGTTATCCATGACAATGTAGACATTGTCAGCCGTTTAAAAAATGGAGATTAGGTGGCTTATGCATTTATTGGGTGACTTTTGCTTTTATTAGGTGGCTTATGCATTTATTGAGTGGCTTATGCATTTACTGGTTAGCTTATGCATTTATTGGCTAGCTTATGCATTTATTGGCTAGCTTATGCATTTATTAGAACTACTCAATCCAGATCAGGCTTGCCATGCGGCCGGTCGGGCCATCCCGACGGTAGGAGAAAAAGCGGTCTTCCTCGGCGAATGTGCAAAATTGTCCGCCATGGATCGCCATTATTCCCGTTTTTGCGAGCCGCTGTCGCGCCAATAGGTAAAGATCGGCAAAAAATTTGCCCGGTGTATGTGGCATAAAGGCCTGCACGGCCCCGGCATCGAATCGTGCAAACGTATCATGCACCTCCTCGCCGACCTCGTAGACCTCAACGCCAATACCAGGACCGAGATAAGCCATCAGGCGGCCCGGTTCGATTGCCATTTTCTCGATAGTCGCCTCGAGAATTCCCGCAGCCAGGCCGCGCCAGCCTGCATGCGCGACCCCCACCACCTTTGCCTCCACGTCGCAAAACAGCACTGGCAGACAATCGGCTGTCAGCACCCCAATGACCGCCCCGGCCGAGCGCGCCACCGCGCCATCGGCCTCCACACCCCGGCGCCACGATTGCGCCTCGATCACTTCGACGCCATGCACCTGACGCATCCACAGCGGCTCTGAGGGAAGCTGGCAGCGCAAGCGCCGACGATTTTCGCGCCACGCCCGTGCATCGTCGCCGAGGTGCTCGCCCAGGTTCATCGAGGCGTACGCAGCGTCGCTCACGCCTCCGGAGCGCGTCGTGATCAGCGAGCGCACGCCTGGCGGTGCGGGCCAATCGGGTACGATCCAATCGTGGGTCATTGTAAATAGGGCCTCATGGCGATTTTGGGATCATGGTGATTGCCGCATGGCTTGCTTATTCCACCCCGGTCGATTCACTCAAGGCTTTCTAATAAACGCTGCATATCGTCGTGAATCGGCGAGTGAAACTCCACCCGTTCGCCATTTGCCGGATGGAGGAAAGCAAGGCGTACCGCGTGCAATGCCTGGCGTGAAAAATCAAGCAATGTCCCTGCTTGGCCGACTCGCGCCGCGCGCCTGTATACCGGATCGCCTACCAGAGCATGGCCGATGCTTTGCAGATGCACGCGAATCTGGTGTGTCCGTCCGGTGGCAAGCTTGCACTCTAGAAGTGTTGTCGCCAGGTAGTGCTTTTGGACGCTATAACGGGTGAGCGCGGGTTTGCCACCGGTTGCGATCGCCATGCGCACGCGGTTGTGCGGGTCGCGGCCGATGGGGGCATCGACCTCGCCATTCCGGTCGACCCGGCCATACACCAAAGCCAAATAAGTGCGCTCGACAGTCCTTGCCTGTAATTGACGTACCAGCGCCGTCTGCGCTTCGAGGGTCTTTGCCACCACCAGCAAACCACTGGTGTCCTTGTCCAGCCGATGCACAATTCCGGCACGTGGAACGCCTTGGAGCGCGGGCGCGTGGTGCAGCAGCGCATTGAGCAGGGTTCCGCTCCAATTGCCGCTGCCCGGATGCACCACCAGTCCGGCGGGCTTGTCGATCACCAGGACACTATCGTCTTCATGCACCACCTTCAGGGCTATAGCTTCGGCCGCGGGCGGCGCCTCGCGTGGATCGGAATCGTTTTGCAGATCAAGATCGACGGATTCGCCCCCCCAGACCTTGAAATCCGCGCTCACCAGGCGCCCCTCCAGCAGGATCCGCCCCTGCTTCAACCAAGCGGCCATGCGGCTGCGCGAGTGCTCCGGGAACATTCGTGCCAAGGCGCGATCAACCCTGATGCCCGCACATTCCGGCGGGATTCGCCAAACCGTGGGGGTTTGGTCAAAGTGCGAGTCATGCCCCGGGCTATAATTATCGGATGTCATGTGGGGGATAAGAGTCAGAGAGATTTGAATAAGGGTCAAAGCGATCAATAGTCACTTACGAGCTAAGTGTTGACAACACTGACAAAGAATCTGAGTTTGGATACGTCCCGCTAATTTGTAAAGTTGCGCTTTTTGCAACTTTACAGCGGGAAAGGTGGTCTCAGTAACACCCTGTTTGGTTCCGGCTACGCCGGTTTAGGATAAGCGAATTGAAAATGAAACCCAGTGTAACGATTCTGATGGCGATTATGGCCGCGTTGCTGATGAGCGCTTGCGGTCTTGACGATTTGGATGAGACCTCCGGATGGTCGGCCAACAAGCTCTATACCGAGGCCAAGGACGAACTCTCCAGCGGCAACTTCCAGAAAGCCATCAAGTATTACGAAAAGCTGGAATCGCGATTTCCTTATGGACGCTTCGCCCAGCAGGCGCAACTTGAGGTGGCCTATGCGTACCACAAGGACAACGACGCCACCAGCGCGGCCGCAGCGGCCGATCGCTTCATCAAACTGCATCCCACCCATCCCAGTGTGGATTACGCCTATTACCTGAAGGGAATCATCTGGTTCCACGAAGATCAGGGGTTTATCGCCCGTTTTGCCGATCAGGATCCCTCGGAGCGCGATCCCAAAGCGGCGCGCGAATCGTTTGAATCGTTCAAGGAACTGGTCAAGCGTTTCCCGGCGAGCAAATACAGCAAAGACGCGGTGGAGCGCATGAACTGGCTGGTCAATGCGCTGGCCTCCCACGAAGTCCATGTGGCGCGCTATTACGTCGCGCGCGGCGCGCATATCGCCGCCATCAATCGCGCGCAGTTCGCGCTGAAAACCTACCCGCAGGCCCCGGCGCTCGAGGAGGCGCTGTTCCTCATGGTGAAATCCTACGACGCACTGGGGATGACCGATCTGCGCGATGACGCAGAACGTGTGATGCGCAAAAACTTCCCTACTAGCGGATATTTCGCAGGGGCGGTAGGTCGCAAAGGCCCATGGTGGAGTATCTGGTAGCCGGCTAGAAGGGCGAGCACGCGCGGCTATAGGGGTTTATTAGGCTTGATTTGGGCAGCAATCGTATTGCGCGAATTCACCATCCTCGCCGCATCACCAAGGATCTGCGTGGCTTCCAAAAGATAAAAGTCCCGGGCATTTTTGCGCTCTTTTTCGGCTGCAAGCTCGTCGGCGATATTGCGCTCGCCGGACTGCAAACCATCATCCCGGGACGCGCTGGCCGCCCGAGGCGCAGGTGGCTTGCCAAGCACATTCTCCTTGCCTGCAGCGATCAGATTGCGCGCCTCTCGGGCGGCAAGTCTGGCCTCGCGCTCTTGGCGTTCGCGACGCCTCTCGGATTCATTGAGCGAAATCACATTTTTCTTCTGCGCAATCTTCAGTTCGGCGAAATCCTCATTCAGATGCTGAAAGTCCTTGTCCGCCTTCACGCGGGCCGCATGCCGCGCTAAAAGAGTAGGCAACTCATCCTTGAAGATCTCAGCCCGCGGATAGTTCGCCGCCCGGATCTGCATCCATGGCAGCGCATTGCCAAAACTTGACTCGCCAAAGCTGGTCGTATCAAAAGCCATGGGGAATGCAATATCCGGCGTCACTCCGCGCAATTGCGTGGTGCCACCGTTGATACGGAAAAACTGGGCAATAGTCAAGCGCAGCCCCCCCAGTTGTGATCTGCCGCTCCTGGCGATCTGATCCAGATCAACCAGGCTTTGCACCGTGCCTTTGCCGAAACTGGGCTCCCCGATTACTAAGCCGCGGCCATAGTCCTGAATGGCCGCGGCAAAGATCTCCGAGGCTGAAGCAGAGCCGCGATTGATCAGCACCCCAAGAGGACCATCCCAGGAGACACCGGCCTTGGTATCGCTTTGGACGCTGATCTCGCCGCTGGCGGCGCGCTGTTGCACCACCGGCCCCCGATCAATGAACATTCCGGTGAGTTCAACCGCTGCGATCAAGGAACCACCGCCGTTATTGCGAAGGTCAATCAACACGCTATCGACTTTTTCCTTTTTCAATTCATCGAGCAGGCGCGCCACGTCACGCGCCGCGCTTTTGTAATTCGGGTCGCCCCTGCGCCTGGCTTCGAAATCCTCGTAAAACGAAGGCAATGCAATCACGCCGACCTGGAGTTTGGATTTCCCGTCCGTCACCGAATAAACCGCCTTCTTGGCCGATTGCTCCTCCAGGCTGATTTTTTTTCGCGTGAGGGGAATCCGCTTGGGCTTGCCATCGGGTCCGGCATCGGCGGCAAGCACTTCGAGCATAACGACCGAGTTCTCGGTCCCGCGTATCAAGCCAACGGCATCATCCACGCGCCAGCCCAGGACCTCGGTCATCGATCCGCCCACGCCCTGCCCCACGCCGACAATACGATCACCGATCTTCACTTGGCCCGACAGGATTGCGGGGCCGCCCGGCAGCAGATCGCGAATCGTGATGTAGTCGTTGATCTCAGCCAAAACCGCGCCTATCCCGACCAGCGAGAGTTTCATGGATATGTCGAATTCCTCTGCCGCTCTGGGCCCCATGTAGTTTGTGTGGGGCTCTATCGCCATGGTGTACGCGTTCATGAAAATCTGAAAAGCATCTTCACTCTTTGCACGGCCAATGCGCTTCAAGGCATTGTCGTAACGTTTGTCCAGCATCACGGCAATATTCTTGTCGTCGCTACCGGCCAGCTTGAGACGCAGCCAGTCGTTTTTGACACGCTTGCGCCAGATCTCGCGTATTTCCTGCTCCGAATTGGCCCAGGTTTCTTTTTCCCGTGAGACTTGATGGCTCTCATTGCGCCGAAAATCAAACCCTTGCTTGAGCAAGCTGCGGGCGTTGGTAAATCGCTCCACCACGCGGCGCGAGTAAAGATTGAAAATCGCGAAGGGAAGGGCAAGGTTCTCCTCGACGATGGCGTTGTCCAGGCGCATGCGACTAGCGCCCAGTTGGTCTATGTCGGCCTGGACAAAAAACAATTTCTCGCCATCCAGCGCCTTCAGATACTGATCGAATATTTTCTCCGACATGGCGTCGTCGAGCGGCATCGACTTATAGTGGTGGCGTGTCAACACCTCAGCGGCCACGCGTGCCGCCCGCGGGTGATGCTGCAGCGGCGCCAAGGTCGGGGCAAGCGCCAAGGTCGGGGTATGCAAGGCGCCCGTGTCGAGCGTTGCAGCCTGCGCCGGGCTCGCCAGGGCAAAAATCAGGTAGAGCAGCCTCAGATTCATTCGATCTCCTTAACCGGCATAGGCTAGCCGATTCGACTCAGGTGAAATCGCCTCGGATTGTAACGGTATGTAAATTTATCGCCGCCGGAGCATTTTAGAGCGAGGCAAGCTCCACCCCTCCGTCACGGTCGCCTTCGCCCCTTCGACACCCATCCCCAACACTAGTCACTTACGGCCGAAGTGTTGACAATTCTGGCAAAGAACCAGGGGTTGTATGCATCCCGCTGACAGGCAGGTTTTCGCTTTTGCAAACCTGCCTATCAGCGGGAAAAGTGGCCTCAATAGCACCCTGCCTGGCTCCAGCTCCGCTAGGTACTCTTAAGAAATTCCTCGACCTCGCGCGACTCGCGCGTCAGACGCATGGGGGGCAGCGCCGCGATCAATTTTCTGCCGTAGGATTTTGCCGTAAGGCGCGGATCGCATATCGCCAGCACACCGCGATCGCGCTCATCGCGGATAAGGCGTCCGGCTCCCTGCTTGAGCGAAATTGCCGCATGTGGCAACTGATAGGTCATGAAGGCATTGCGGCCAGCGCGGGCGATCGCGGCCAGGCGCTCCTGCATCACAGGATCATCGGGTGGAGCGAACGGCAGTTTGTCGATCACCACCACACGCAGCGCATCCCCGCGAACATCCACGCCTTCCCAGAAACTCGCGCTAGCCACCAACACGGCGTTGCCCAGTTTTCGAAACCGCTCCAGCAGTTCGCTGCGTGAAGCCTCACCTTGCGAAAACAATGGGTAGGTCAAGCCCTCTTTGACAAAAGCTTCTGCAAGCAGCTCACGAGCAAAACGCATTGCGCGCAGCGTAGTGAACAGCATGAAAGCCGAACCGCGCGCCGCGCGTATAAGAGGGAGCGCGGCCTCAACCACCGCGCGGGTGTGTTCATTGCTGCCCGGATCGGGAAGGGAACGCGGCACATAGAGCATAGCGTGGTTCGGATAATCGAATGGGCTATCCCAGCATGCGGTGACCGCCGACTCCATACCCATCGCATTCAGATAATGCGAAAAGTCTCCGTCCACCGCGAGAGTCGCCGAGGTGAGAATCCATGAACGCGGCCGCGCATCAATTTGTTTTTTGAAAAACTCCGCCACCGACAAGGGCGAGGCGTTGAGCGACAGAGACTGGGTATGGCACTCGGCCCATTGCACCAGATTGTTTTCACCGGTATCGCACCAACGTGTAAGTGCCTCGCAAGCTTCGCTGGCCCGATTGGCGCATCGCGCCAGGCCTTCGTCGCGTTCGGCGACCCGGCCCAAGGCTTCGGAAAAGGCGCCAAGCGCGCCGGCTAGCGTTTCTATCGCCTCGTTGAAAGTTTTTTCCTGTCGCAGCGTGGCACCTGAGTAGCGCGCAGGCGAGCGTGGCAGCGACAAGCGCAATTCGCGCGCAGCACGCTCAAGCCGATCGGCGAATACAGGCAGATCGGGCATGTCCGCGGCAGCCTGGGCGAAGGCGACCTTCGAATCACGCGACAGTTCCAGTAGTTGCCCGGTCGCGAGCGACTCTCCAAAAAAAAGCGTCGCTGTTTGCGGCAACTGATGCGCCTCATCCAGAATTACTGTGTTACAGGCGGGCAGCAACTCGGCCATGCCCTCGTCCTTCAACATGATGTCGGCGAAAAACAAATGGTGATTGACCACCACCACTTCGGCGGCCAGGGCCTCACGCCGCGCCGCCATGACGAAGCATTTGTCGTGGTCAGGGCATTGTTGGCCAAGGCAATTTTCACGCGTCGAGGTGGCAAGACTCCACACCGGCGAGGTTTCGGGCACCTCGGTGGCCTCGCTGCAATCACCGCTGCGGGTGACTCGTGCGAAGCGGGCTATGGCGTGCAGGTGAGCAACGTCCTCGCGCGCGAGCAACATGCCCTCGTGCATATTTCGCTTCAAATGATATTGGCAAATATAATTCGCGCGGCCTTTCAACAAGGCGATGGTGACCGGCGCATTGATGGCCTTGCACACCGTAGGCAGATCGCGGCGATAGAGCTGATCCTGCAAGGTCTTGGTGCCGGTGGAAACAATCACCTTGCCACCGCAGAGCAGCGCGGGCACCAGATAGGCGAGTGTTTTTCCGGTACCGGTTCCCGCCTCGCACACCAGCACGCCGTACTCGTGGATAGCTTTCGCGACGCGTTGGGCCATCTCCAGTTGCTGCGCGCGCGCACGGTACTCGGGGATGCCCTGGGACAGCGCACCGCCTTCGGCGAACAAGGCCTGCAAGGCTTGCACGGAAAGCGCCCCTTCACGGGCCGCCGGGCCGGCGACTTGCATCGCGCCCTCCCCCGACTCGGGGGCTAGCACCGCAGCGCTACTAGAGTTCTTCAAACTTTACCCACACTCGCCGGTTTCCCTGACGCTGCCTATTTAAGAACGAAAGAATGTCAAACAACGAAAGAACCCCACTTGTCTGCCTGTGTGTTGGCACTGATCGCCAACACTTGTCTGTCTGTGAGTTGGCACTGATCGCCAACTCACCTATTTATTACCATTCCAGCTATTTCTAACCACAGACGCAACTATTACCATTCCAGCTATTTCGAACCACAGACGCAACTGTAACGCTTGAGCGCAGTTTTTCGCCTACTTCGAAGAGTCATTTCGCATTGATTACGATTGCCTCACGCTGCGCCTCACGGTGTGCCGCTTTACTTTTCCCGCACATTCTCT
The DNA here is from genome assembly GCA_945897475.1 of Bordetella parapertussis. Lineage (GTDB taxonomy): Bacteria > Pseudomonadota > Gammaproteobacteria > Burkholderiales > SG8-39 > 2-02-FULL-62-17. The sequence goes on along the minus strand of CAMDFL010000070.1, from coordinate 4,902 downwards.
TAAATTACTTGAATGAGATCAATTAATCTTTTGTTTTTGATTGTTTTTTTCTCAACCGTTAATGCGGGATGCGGAACGATTTACGGATCGAGGGGCAGCCTGGCGCCGGTCGAAACCGGCATCGTGTCAGAGAATATTGACAAGGCGCGATCAGCAGCGCTACAAACGCCGCAAAAAGCAATGGTCACAGCACCGGCCATAGCAAGACCACCAACCGCCTCGCACGAAACCCAGCCTTCGCGATCCCCCGATGCCTTGTTCGTCGCCTTGGCCTCATTAGGAATCGATTATCGCTACGGCGGTCGCTCTCCGACCACCGGTTTTGATTGCAGCGGGCTGGTGGCGCACATCTATCGCGACGCCTATGGCCTGAACCTGCCGGCACATACCGCCGCGCAAAGCCGCCTGGGTAAATCTATTGATCTGGCGCAACTGGAAACCGGCGACCTGGTGTTCTATAACACGCAAGGCCAAGCGAACACCCATGTGGGAATTTATATTGGAGACGAGCGATTTATTCACGCGCCACGCACAGGCGCGGCGGTACGCATCGAGTCCATGCGTAGCGCCTACTGGAGAACGCGTTTCTCAGGCGCTCGACGCATCGTCATTTAGCGCAGTACCAATAAATTGCCGAAAAAAATACATTAAGAATTAAAGATCGGGTCGATTGCAAATGGGAATGATTCTCATTACAATTGGCGCCTTTCACACTTACCCACATTGCGACTTTTCGCACTGCGGCTTGCAATTTAGAGGAATCAAAATGCATTTGCCAAGATTCGCACTCAGACCCGCCACGACCCACCTTGCGGCTGCGCTCGCACTGTGCGTCGGCATGGCGGGCATCACCAGCGCCAGCGCTCAGGAAAAAATACTCAATCTCTATTCGGCGCGGCATTACGACACCGACGAAGCCCTGTACGCGGATTTCACCCGGCAGACCGGGATTGTCATCAATCGCATCGAAGGTGGAGAAGACAGCCTGATCGAACGCATCCGCAACGAGGGCGCGCGTACCCCGGCCGACGTGTTGATCACGGTCGATGCCGGGCGCATGTGGCGCGCCGAGGAGGCTGGGCTTTTGCAAGGCGTAAAATCCAAAATACTGGAGTCGCGCATCCCGGCGCACCTGCGCGATCCCAACGGCATGTGGTTCGGATTTTCAGTGCGCGCGCGAGTCATCTTTTTCGACAAATCCAAGGTGGCGGTAACTGCACTTTCGCGCTACGAGGATCTCGCAGACCCAAAATGGATGCGAAAGCTATGTGCACGCTCGGGCTCGCATATCTACAACCTGTCGCTCACGGCAAGCATGATAAGTGCGCTCGGCGAAGCCGGTGCTGAATCATGGGCCAGGGGAGTGACCAAAAATCTGGCGCGCTCCCCGCGCGGTGGCGATACCGACCAGATCGCAGGCGTGGCCAGCGGCGAATGCCAGATCGCGCTCGCCAACACCTATTACTACGCCCGCCTGGCGCGCTCCGCCAAGCCGGAGGACAGGCTCATCGCCGGTAAAGTCGGCGTGATATTTCCCAATCAAGGCACGAAAGACCGCGGCACACATGTCAACATTTCCGGCGCAGGCATCATAAAAACTGCTCCGCACCGCGACAATGCCATCCTGTTTCTGGAATATCTTGCGAGCGATTCCGCGCAGCGCCACTTCACCGAGGGCAACAACGAATGGCCTGCGGTTGCCACCGTGGCGATAGAAAACACAGCCTTAGGCGCCCTCGGAAAATTCAGGCATGACACGCAGAACATAGCGGCATTCGGCAAAAATCAGCCCAACGCGCAAAAGCTCCTTGACCGCGCCGGCTGGAAATAACCGCCTACCGCTTCCTGAATATCATCGCGCGAGTCAACACAATGACGGGAATCAGGCCCACCGCGACGATAACCAGCGACGCGGCTGCCGCCTGAGGCAGGCGTTCATCCGAGGCATAGTGGTAGGCCTGCACCGCCAGGGTATCGAAGTTGAACGGTCGCATCACCAGGGTGGCGGGCAATTCCTTCATCACATCGACAAACACGATCAAACCCGCAGTGAGCAGACTGGGCAATAGTATGGGTGCGTGGACGCTCTTCAAGACTTGCAGCGGCGTTTGGCCAAGGCTGCGCGCAGCGTCCTCCATGCTGGGGCGAATTTTAGCCAGTCCCGCTTCAACCGATTGCAAGGCGACGGCAAGAAACCGCACCAGATAAGCATAGACCAGGGCAAGCACACCGCCGGTGAATATCAGTCCCACCGATATGCCGAATTGCGCCTGTAGCCAATCCGCGAGCAGGTTATCGAATTGCGCAACAGGCACCAGAATACCCACAGCTATCACCGCGCCGGGCATGGCATAGCCAAGACCCGCAACACGATTGGCTGCGCGCGCCGCAATCGAGGGGGCCAGGCGCGCCGCGTATGCAAGCAACAACGCGAGCGCTACCGCGGCCAGCGCGGTGATACCGGCAAGGGTAAAACTGTTTATCGCAAGACTTAGAAAACGCGAAGTATACAAATTGCCGGGCTCGCTCCACACGCGAAACCCGAGTATCGCCGAGGGCATAATAAATCCCAGGAACGGAGGCAGGGCGCAGCAAAGGCAGGCCGCCCAGCCACCCGCCCCGCTCAATCGCGTCCTCTGGCCAGCCTCCAGCGTCGGCGTGTCGTAATGACGCGATTTGCCGCGATTCCAACGCTCGATTGCCAGGATCAATAGCACCATGGCAAGCAAGGTGCTGGACAATTGCGCAGCGGCAGTGAGGTCTCCCATCGACAACCACGCACGATAAATTCCCGTGGTGAATGTCTGAACCGAAAAATAAGAAACTGCGCCAAAGTCCGCCAACGTTTCCATCAGCGCCAACGCTGTGCCAGCCACTATCGCTGGACGTGCGAGCGGCAGCGCAATGTGAATAAATACGCCAAACGCCCCGTGCCCTAGCAGCCTGCCCGCCTGCAGCAGATTTTTCGACTGATGCAGAAACGCCGCACGCGCGAGCAAGTACACATAGGGATAAAGAACGACAGCGAACACCAATACCGCGCCCCCCAGGGAACGGATCTCGGGGAACCAGTACTCTCCAGCGCCTACGCCCATGATGGAGCGAATGGCGGATTGCACCGGGCCCGAGAACTGAAGGAAGTCGGTGTACCCATAGGCAAGTACATAAGCGGGAACCGCGAGCGGCAATACCAGCGCCCATTCCAGCACCCCCGAGCATGGGAAACGATAGGTCGCGATCAGCCACGCACTTGATACGCCCAGTAGCATCACGCCTATCGACACTCCCAACACCAGCCAAAGTGTCGAGACAATGTAATCGGGCAGCACAGTCGCCGCCAAGTGCTGCCAGGCCCCTTGGCCGGTGCCCAGACTTTTGCCGACTACCACCAGGATAGGAACGAGCAAAATCACGCTGACCAGCAAAGCCGCAAGCGCCAGCACTTTCGTTGAACCCAAGCGATACGTGAGCAAAGCGTTTTCGATTCCGATAGGTGGAGGAAGCTACGATTACAAAGCGTTTTCGAATTCGAACCGTGGACGGATTTACGATTATCAAACAAGAATGATTCTTGTTTGCGTCTTAATGATATCCCATATAATAATAGGGTTATGACCATTTCCTCCCAAGAATTCTCGGAAACCGTCCTTGAACTGGTGGACGTCCATCAAGCCTATGGCAAGGCCGATGTCGTACATGGGATGTCCTTGCGACTGCAACGCGGCGAGATCGGTTGCCTGCTGGGCCCCAGCGGCTGCGGCAAGACCACGGCGCTTCGCTGCATCGCAGGGTTCGAGCCGATTCAGAGCGGCGAGATTCGCATCGATGGGGAGATCGTCAGTGGAAAAGGCGTAATGCGCCCCCCCGAGCAACGCCGCGTCGGCATGGTGTTCCAGGATTACGCGCTATTTCCGCACCTGGATGTGGCGGCCAATATAGCCTTTGGATTGCGCAGCGCATCCGCTGCCGATAAGAAGCGGCGCGTCGATGAATGCATTGAAGCCGTGGGACTCACCGGCCTGGAACACAAGTACCCCCATGAACTCTCGGGAGGACAGCAGCAGCGGGTGGCGCTGGCGCGCGCACGCGCGCCCAAACCCAAACTGCTTCTGCTCGATGAACCCTTCTCCAATCTGGACGTGGAGTTGCGCGAGCGCCTCGCCCAGGAGATGCGCCGGATCATCAAGCAGGCCAACGTCACAGCGGTACTGGTCACCCACGATCAGAATGAAGCATTCGCCATCGCCGATGTAATCGGCGTGATGCACGATGGCCGGATCGAGCAATGGGATAGCGCCTACAACCTCTACCATCGACCCGCCACCCGCTTTGTCGCCGATTTTGTCGGCCAGGGCGTGTTCGTTCCCGGTACAGTGCTGACCTCCGAGCAAGTGCAGATCGAACTGGGCGTCTTGAACGGAAACATTCCCAATGCCTGCGAAATCGGCTGCGATGCCTGCGGCAAGGGTTGCCAAGTCGACGTGCTGCTGCGGCCTGACGACGTAATTCACGATGATGCCAGCACCATGCAGGCCGAGGTGCAACACAAAGCATTTCGCGGCGCGGAGATTCTCTACACTTTGAAACTGGCCAGCGGTCAACGGGTTCTCGCGATGGTGCCAAGCCATCACAATCACGCCCTCGGCGAAAAGATCGGTATCCGCCTGGACGTCGATCACGTTGTAACATTTCCGCCCCTGGCGGAAATGCGGTAAGACTTCAGATCAGGGAAAGAGGGTGCCCCTCTTTCCCCGTTACCCCTATCTCCCAGATAGATATATAAATTCCGGAAGAAAAATACGCCGGAATATTTAGCTCGCCTGCAAGCTGAAAATCACCGGGATATCCACGGTAAATTCTCGGCCTCGAAGCGCCGGCGGGATCGGCGTCATGGGCTTGGCC
>CAMDFL010000069.1 GCA_945897475.1 Bordetella parapertussis | reverse complement strand
CTCAGCGCCTCCACTTGATCCCCTACGCCTCGCAGTGCGCGCTCCAGCCGTTCGATTTGCAGTTGCTGGCGATAGACCGTGTTGTTCAATGTCTCCAGCAAGTCCTCGGCGAGCATGAGTTTGGTCTCGATCTCCGCGAAGCGGGACTCGGGATGCGCGATTGGGTCTTCTTTCGTCATGTCAGGGCGCCTTCACGCGAATGGTGACACCACGGCAAAGCACCGTCTGTCCGACGCGAATCTTGGCGGTCTTGCGGCCTTCGGGTGCCCCATCGACCTTCACCTCGCCGGCGGCAACCAGCTGTTTCCCGCTGCCACCGCTGGAGGCAATACCCGCAAGCTTGAGCAATTGACACAGCTCGACGTGCTGTCGGCTCAATACAAAATCAATGATTTCCACGGGTTTAAATTTGGAGGACGAGGATCACATAATAGCAATCGCGGATGGGTGGAGGTTCATTCTGATTCATGGCCGATGGCAAGCGTGCCGTGCCGCTCACCGCTTCGGCCTATGGCGCGCTTGTACCGGGCGGCAGTCTGAGGCATTAGGCTGGACTAAATATTTAGCCTGCCCAGCAAAATGCCGCAATGAACTACTTCTTCGCCATCTTCGAGGACGAGTTCACCACCGCATGAATATTGCGCGCGTAATCCACAGCGCCCGCGATATGCATGTCGCCTGCAGTGCGCAGAAATTCTTTCACTCCTGCCTGGGCCGGCTGAGGGGTGGCGGCCAAGCGCGCGACGATGTCGGCCTCGGCCTTTTCCAATTGGTCCGGCGCCACCACCTTGCTCACCAAGCCGTATTTAAGCGCGTCATCAGCCGATACCACATCGGTCGAATAGACCAGGTACGCCAGGTGCTTGCGCGGCACGCGGTCTATCAGCGCCGACATCACCATGGTGGGCTGGATGTTATGGCCCATTTCCGGGATTTGAAATTTCGCGTCGCTAGCGGCGATGGTGATATCGCACAGCGCGGCGATCGATGCGCCGAACCCCAGTGCCCTGCCTTGCACGATACCCACCACCGGCACTGCGCAACGGCGTATCGATCCATAACAATTGAATACCACTTCGCTTTGATCGCGCCGCTCCAAGGCCTCATGGGGCGCTGGAGCCCCCCCAGGCGCCGCACCCATGGAAGCTCGGCCGATACAGAAATCTTTCCCCGCGGCTTTCAACACCACAAACTGCGCGGTCTTGTGCGCGTTCTCAAGGAGTCCGGTGAGTTCGAGCGCCATCTCGTCGCTCATGCCGTTGCCTGATTCGGGGCGATTGATGGTGATGCGCAATGCGGGACCGTCTAGTTTCGAGAGAAGTTCCTGACTCATGCTTGTATCCTTTGCTGTTGTTTGGTTGCTTATGCGCTTATTAGTGGTGATCGTTTCCGCAGTGGCGAAATCCACGCCTGAAGAACGCGCCGTTCGCCATTATCGTTGAAGTTACGCTACCGGTAGGATTGAACGATAATTCTCACAGCGCGATGCTGAATATCGGCTAAAAATTCGAATAGCAATTCACAAATCGCAATTCACAAATCGAATCAGCAGGAGATGCGACATGAGCGTGGGTGAAATAAAATTCTCGGTGATTCTGTACGGCATGCTGAAAATGCTGCGACACAAAGCGCGCAGCTATCCGAAATTCGCCGCGCGTCTGAAAGAAAAAAATTTCACCGCGCAGATCAAGACCTTCAACGATTCGATGGGCCGCCATTTCACCTTCGATCACGGCAAAATCGCCTCCCGCAGCGGCATCCATCCTTCCCCGACCATCACCATCAGCGTGGCCTCCGCCGATCTCGCGGCGCGCCTGTTTGTGCCCTGGGTGGATCAGCTCGAACGTATCGAGGCGATGAAAAATTTCGATTTCAAGGCCGACGGCCCGGATGAACTGACTGTCTGGTTCACGCAAACCTTAATGATGATGCAATCGGCTGGTTGGGAGTTCGGCACACCGATTGGCACTGATGGCACGGTGCGTTATGTCACCAATACCAACGGCGGACCGCTGTTTGTGTACGTCAAAGACGGCAAGGTGCTGCGCCTCACACCGATCGAGTTCGACGAAACCGACGCCGCGGCCTGGACCATTCATGCGCGCGGCAAGAGTTTCACCCCACCGCCGATGACCACGGCGAACACGCACAGCCTGTGCGCAAAGACGACCCTCTATTCACCGGATCGGTTGCTCTACCCGATGAAGCGCGTGGATTTCGACCCCAAGGGCAATCGCAATTGCGAAAACCGCGGCATCTCGGGATATGAGCGCATCAGTTGGGAAGAGGCTCTGGATATCGTCTCGGGCGAGATCACGCGCTGCAAGACCGAATACGGTCAAGGCGCGATCATGGCCAACCATGGCTCCCACCACAACTGGGGCAACATCGGCTATTACATCTCATCGGCCTACAAGTTTTTCAACGCCATCGGCCATACCAAAGTCATCCACAACCCTGACAGCTGGGAAGGCTGGTACTGGGGAGCGATGCATCACTTCGGCTACAGCATGCGCCTGGGCCAGACGGAAACCTACAGCACCGTCGAGGATTTGTTGAAGGAGGCAGAACTGGTGGTGTTCTGGGCCGCCGACCCTGAATCCACCAGCGGCTCCTACAGCGCCTATGAAGGCACCATCCGCCGCCAGTGGTTAAAACAACTGGGTATCGAGATGGTTCACATCGATCCCTACTACAACCACACAGCGGCCCTGCACGGCGGCAAATGGTTCGCGCCCAAGCCGGGTACCGACACGGCGATGGCGATGGCCATTGCCTACGTGTGGATGACCGAAGGCCTGTACGACAAGAAATTCATTGCCGAGCGCTGCACCGGCTTTGAGGTATGGCAAGACTACGTTCTGGGCAAAGAGGACGGCATACCCAAAACACCCGAATGGCAGGAGGGCGAAACCGGTATCGCCGCCAAGGATGTCCGCGCCCTCGCGCGACAGTGGGGCAAGAAAAAGACTTACCTTGGTGCCGGCGGCTGGGGCAATGGCCATGGCGGCGCCTGCCGTTCGGCCACCGGCATCCAGTGGGCGCGCGCCTGCGCCTGCCTGATGGCAATGCAGGGCATGGGGCGGCCCGGGGTCAACTACGGCCACCTGCAATGGGGAACTCCCATCGATCTGCATTTCTATTTCCCGGGTTATGCCGACGGCGGAATGTCAGGCGATATCGAGAACACTGGCATGCCGATCAGCCTGTACCAACGCATGCCGCAACTGCCGACTTTCAATACATCGATGCAGAAGGTGCCCCGCCTGCAGATTCCGGAGGCCATCCTCGAGGGAAAAGCCGAAGGCTATCCATGGAATGGCAAAACCATCGAAGGACAGTTCCAGAAATTCTCCTATCCCGCGCCCGGCCATTCGCCGGTGAAGATGCTCTACAAATACGGCGGCGCATCGATCGGCACCATGACCCAGACCAACCGCTATGTGAAGTCCTATCGGACCGACAAGCTCGAATTCGTCGTCAGCCAGTCGATCTGGTTCGAGGGCGAGACCAAGTTTGCCGATGTCATCCTGCCCGCCTGTACCCAGTTCGAGCGCTGGGACATCAGCGAATTTGGCGGCACCGGCGGCTACGCGCTGCACGGCCAGACGCAAATGAACCATCGCGTCATACTGATGCAGCACAAATGCATCGAGCCGCTGGGCGAATCGAAATCCGATTTCCAGATCTTCCAGGAGCTTAGCAGCCGCCTGGGTCTGGGCGCTTATTTTTCGGAAGGGATGTCGGAACTCGACTGGGTGAAACGCCTGTTTGAATCCTCCGACCTGCCCAAGCACATCTCGTGGAAGCAGTTCCTCAAGAAAGGCTATTTTGTGGTGCCCCCGCCCGATGAAGAGCATCGCGAACCGGTGTCGCTGCGCTGGTTTTATGAAGGCCGTAAAAAAGACGTGCCCGAACCCCAGCCGCTGCCCGGCGATTACGGCAAAGAATTCATGAAGGGCCTGCAGACGCAATCGGGCAAGTTCGAATTCGAATGTTCGAGTCTCAAGCGCTTCGATGCCAACGATCCGGAGCGCCCGCCGATCGTCAAGTACCTGCGCTCATGGGAGGGACCAACTACCAGTGAACTGACCGAGCACTACCCCTTGCAGCTCATTTCTCCGCACTCACGCTTCTCCTATCACACCCTCTCCGATGGCAAGGACAGTTCCATCAACGACATCGAGGAGCACCGCGTGCTGGTGAACGGCTGGTACTACTGGGTGGCGCGCATTAACGGTTCCGATGCTCTTGATCGCGGCATTAAGGAGCACGATTTGATCAAACTGCATAACGACCGCGGCGCGGTTGTCTGCGCCGCGCACCTGACCGAGCGGCTGCCGCGCGGCGTGGTGCATGCCTACGAGTCATCGGCTTGTTACGCACCGTTGGGCGAACCCGGTTATTCGGTGGACAAAGGCGGCTGCATCAACAACCTCACCCCGAAACGTTCCATTGCCAAGAAAGTCACAGGCACGGCCGCCAATTCTTGCCTGGTACAGGCAGTGTTGTGGGATGGATCGACTGACCTGAAAATGACTCGGACAGCGGAGGCACAGGCGGAAACCGCAAAAGACAAAACAGTAGTTGCCGCGCGGGATGAAGCGGCGCTAAAGGCGCAGGCCGCGCAAACCGTGGTCGCCCAGCGGGAAGAACCCGCACTCATGGCCAAATAGCGTCGCATCGGCACGCGGCGAACTGCCGCGTACTAGAGAAAACGAAGGCGAAAGATAGCAAACGACAGCGAACGACAGCGAAAATCAGACTGGAAAATACGCATGAAAAAATGGAATCTCGTAATCGACGTGGCAACCTGCTTTAGTTGCAACGCCTGCGCCGTCGCCTGCCACGACGAATACCATGGCAACAGCTTCCCGGGATACGCGGCGGAAATGCCCAAGCACGGCCAGCGCTGGATCGACATTCGCCAACGGGAAAAAGGCAAGTTTCCGATGGTTGAAGTGGCCTACCTGCCGGTGACCTGTAATCACTGTGACGATGCGCCCTGCATGAAAGCGGCCAAGGATGGCGCGATTACCAAACGTCCCGACGGCATTGTCATCATCGACCCGATCAAGGCGAAGGGCCAGAAACAACTGGTGGACGCCTGTCCCTACGGCGCGATTCACTGGAACGAGGAAAAAGAACTCCCCCAGGCGTGGCCGTTCGATGCGCATCTCCTGGACCAAGGCTGGACCAAGACCCGCGGCTCGCAGGTCTGCCCGACTCAGGCAATGCGAACCCTGCACGTCGAGGACGAGCAGATGCAGAGAATCGTCCGTGAGGAAGGGCTGCAGGTACTGCATCCTGAATTCAAGACCAAACCGCGAATCTATTACAAGAATCTCGACCGCTTCTACAAAGCCTTTGTCGGGGGCAGCGTGGCCGGGATGATCGATGGCGTTACCGAGTGCATTGAAGGCGCGCGCGTGGTTCTGCGCAAAGGCGAGGGAATGATCGGCGAAGCAAAAACCGATACGTACGGCGATTTCAAATTCCAGGGTCTGGATGAAAGCAGCGGCGACTATCAGCTTGAGGTGATCGACACACGCTTCGCCGCAAAGACGATCGAGTTCGACCTCAAGGAAAGTATCTACCTGGGAACGATCACCGTCGAGAAGACCGGTCTGCAGACATCCGCCACTTGAGCGTCAACGCCTGCGAATAAGGGCGGCGCAGACCGGCGCATGCGCAAGGCGCCTATAGTCACAATGAGGAAAGCAAATGGTAAAGATCTCGCTCGCACTCGTGGCATCCATCGCGGGGATTCTAATGGCACCGCTATCACACGCCGTCGACATCAATGTTTTCGTCACTGGGGCTGCAAGCCGGGCTTACAACGCGCTGATTCCCCAATTCGAGCGCACCAGCGGACACAAGCTCCTCAACCAGTTCGCGCAACCCCCGGACCTGGTCAAAAAGATGGACGCAGGCGAGCCTCTTGACGTCATCATCCTGTCCTATGATGTAGAGGGCCTGGTCAAGCAGGGCAGGCTGGTCGTGAATTCGCGCACCGTGTTCGGACGTTCCGGCGTTGGCGTCGCCGTGCGACAGGGGGCGCCCAAACCGGACTTCAGCTCCGTGGAAGCATTCAAGCGCTCGCTGCTTGGCGCAAAGACCATAGGAACCTCAGGTGAAGGCAGTAGCGGGCGGTATTTCGCCGGCCTTATCGAACGCTTGGGCATTGGCGAGCAGGTCAGACCTAAAATCCGCACAGGGGGTTCCGGAGAGTCGGCAAGACTATTGTCGCGCGGCGAAGTCGACTTCGCTGTGTCGGGACTTCCGCCGTTTATTGGCACGCCGAACATCGAGTGGCTTGGCTACCTCCCAGCCGAAATTCAAAGCTGGGTTGTGTTCAGCGGAGGCATCAACATCAATGCCAGACAACCCGAGGCAGGACGCGCGCTGTTGAACTTCCTCACCACGCCGGCCGCCGTAGCGGTATTCACGGAAAACGGCATCGACCCGGTAACACCGTAGCGGCCGAGCACTTGCCAAGAAGCTACCTGTTGCGCGTTGCCAGTGACGCACGGCCTACGACCTCGTCACCACATTAATGAGGTGGTGCAAACTCCGGCACAGCCAGCGCACGCGGATTGCCGCCTCTGGCGCCTTGCCTTTCTCAGCGACCTGCAAGGCCACCAGACGCAATACATTGCCAATACCAGCGAGCACCCCAATGCTATTGCTCAAACCGCCGGTCGGATTCCGCCGCGTCCAGGACGCGGAATGTTAGCGGGCGTCGATTGCATGCCCGCCGCCGCGACATCATCGCCCGTCAACACGGCAATCACGCCGGGATGCGCACGCGCCTTGCTGCTGTCGAGCATCGTAATCTGTGCATGCGCACGATCGGCACGCAAAAAATGCGCGTATGCCTGTCCGGGCAGATTCCAGTCCGAGGCATAGCGCCCCGCGCCGGTGGTCATGCGTTTATCCTCTAGCCGCCCCTTGAATTTTGAATGACCCACGGCGGTCACTCTCTATATCTCCAGAATCTTGCGGGCTTCGTCAGGCGTGGCTGGATGTTCACCCAATGAATTGATAATTTGTACCGCGCGTTCCACCAGCACCGCATTGCCCGGTGCAAGCTTACCGCGATCGATATAGAGGTTGTCCTCCAGGCCCACGCGCGCGTGACCACCCAGAATCACCGCCTGCGCCACCATCGGAAATTGAAAGCGCGATATGCCAAATGCGGCCCACAAGGCGTCGGGCGGCAAAAGATTTTTCATAGCCAGCATGCCTTCGGTAGTCGCCGGCGCGCCCCAGGGAATGCCCAGGCACAACTGAAACAAAGGCGGGCCTTTAAACAATCCCTTGGACACGAGTTCGGCGGCAAGGCGAACATGCCCGAGGTCGAACACTTCGATCTCGGGCTTGGCGCGGGTCTTGGCAATCAGCTCAGCCATACGACGCAGATGTGGCGGCGTGTTGACGAAAGCGTACTCACCGAAATTCATGGTGGCGATATCCAGACTGCAGATATCGGGTTGCAAGGCCTCTATATGTTGCACGCGAAATTCCGGGCTCTTCATGGTGGTGCCGGGTCCAAATCCCACCGGATCGACATCGCTGGGCGTAAAACGGGCACCAGGGCCGGTGGTGAGATTGATCAATACTTCCACTTTGCTCGCGCGTATTCGCTCCACCACTTCCTTGTAGTGGGCGAGCTCCAGACTTGCCTTGCCGGTTTTGGGATCGCGCACGTGGATATGCACAATGGTCGCTCCGGCTTTTGCCGCCGCAATGCCTTCGTTCGCGATCTGCTCGGGAGTCACGGGCACAGCGGGATTGGCGTGAACGGAATCGGCGCCGCCGGTGAGCGCACAGGTGAGAATGACGGGACGCGACATGAAAAACCTCTTGGCTGTGATCGGAAAAGGCGTCAATGGTACCTAAGAAGATGACGTGGCGTATCAATCCTCAAACCAACGCCCAAAGCAATACCGCAGCGCCTTCACTCATCCAATTTTCCTTTTGATTTGTCCGCTTTACTGCTTTCTTCGCTGCTTCCTTGCTTGCTCGCATTGACAAGGCGATTCGCGCAGGAGTGCGGTAATTTTTCGATCCGAACTTGAGGAATGAGCAGGTCTGGGTTTGGCGCTACGCCGATTTCGGCAGCGTATGGATATTTTTCAACGCCTACTTCGACCCCAATTCAGGGATGCAAAAGCACACTTCACGGACCGATGAATTGATTCCCGCCATGCGCGCTCGCCGGCATCGCTAATCACCCTAGGACTATCAGCCTTGAGATCGAATGAGCTGACGCCCGAATCCAATAAATAAATCCTTATAAATCAAAATCTTACAAACACATCAATTGCCCAATAAATATCCCAACAATATCTTGGGAATTTCATTGCTTGACTATTCTGCCCACCAAAGTCAAAAATGCCGCCCATGCTCTTAAACACCGGACGGAGGACGACATGGATGCGGCGGAACTGTTGCAGGAGATCACCGACTATTGCCGTAGTGCGGGTCTAGCCGAATCGACCTTTGGCAAGCTTTCGGTCAATGATGGGAAGTTCGTCAACCGCCTGCGCGATGGCGGTCGTATCACCACCGCGACACTCGATCGAATACGCAATTTTATCGGCGCGAACCCCCCGCCGGCCGATTCCAATCGCCGCCCTTTTGTCGTAACACCCCGCCGCACGGATGGCGCAGTGACTCCCTCAGGCGCCGATAGCCCGGAGCCGAATCCCCAGTCGGAAGAAAAGAATTTTCGCTTTTTCGACAACCGTCAAAAGTATCTGTTATTCGTCAACACCTGTTCCGAGAAATGGGTCGTGGCGGATCGCGTCAGTAGCGAATTGACCAATCTCAAACCCCGCCCACCCGCAGTGCGATTATTCGACGCTGGCATCGGCGATGGAACCGTCCTCACGCGTGTCATGCGCGCGATGCACAACCGTTACCAAACAATGCCTTTCTACGTCGTCGGTAAAGAGATCAGCCTGGAGGACGTGCGCCTCGCTTTGGAGAAAATGCCCGATCGGTTCTGCGAGCATCCTGCAACCGTGCTGGTGGTGACCAATATGAATTACCAGGACGCACCCTGGCTGGTGCCGCAATCGCTCACCGAGGCTACCAGCATGGTATGGCACGAAGTGGCGCTCTCGGGCAAAACTTCGCATGAATTTGAAGAGCAGGTAACCGGCTTACAGCCGTTTCTCGCCGAGAACTGGCGCACCTCACCGAGTAAAAAAACCGGCAACCCCGTCTACGATAGACCGACCGTCTTGGTCATCTACCGTGAAGATCACCGCTTTATGTTGGACCAGGTCATCCCCAAACGCGGTACGGGCCGCGCCGACTATGACCTGATCATGGCCTCACAACCATTCCGGGCACGCGCCTCGATCGAATTCAAATCAAAGCGCGTTCTCGCGCCGCTCTCGCGTGCCCTGGGGCCCGGCGGGCGCCTGCTATCGATCCATTCGCATGGCAACGATCCGGGACACGAGATTCTTCAGGGCGTGTGGCCTGGCGAAAACCCCTTCATTCACGACCGCCACCAATTGTTGAAAGCGGTGAAATCGGAACTGGGTCACACGGCGCGTAACTACAACTTCAACACCTATTCGGATGCGCGCTCCCTGTTCCGCTACCAGATGCATTCGCTTCCCAGCGAAGTCAGCGAATCCATCGGTACCTCGACCTTGTTTGCCGCGTGGAACGCCGCCATTTACGTCGGCCAGATCGAGGACACACGCCTTGATGAAGTAATCGGTGACCGGCGTTATCTGGACGTCACCAAGGAGGTGCTGCACAAGCACGGAGGGCTTTGGTTCTGGGATGAGTCTTACGTTATTTCGAAACGGCAGAATTAACAAAAAAATGCCCGCTCATCGCGGGCATTTTTTTCAGGAAGGGTTGGAGGTAACGGAGGAAGGGAAGGAACTCTCCCTTCCTCTGCTCTCTACTTTCCAGATTTTCCTACTGTGTTCTTATTTTTACGTAGGCAACCAGGGCTTCAACATCCGAGTTGCCAGGCGCGCGTTTGGCCATTTCCTCGACGACCGGCTTGATTTCTTCGTACAGCAGATAATCCTGGAGAACGGCATACAAGTACATCTCCGGCATGATGTCGTCGACCGCGGATTGAGCGCGCAGGGTCTTGTAGGTCTCTTTCGCAGCGCTCACTTCGATTTGCTGCTCAGCGGTCAAACGTGGCGGCCTGGCACTTTTAGCACCGCGCACATTCACACCACCCGAACGTCCCAGGCGTGCAATCTGCACCAGCTCGGGGGCTTGCTGAATCCGTTGCGACACGGCGCTTGGCAATTGGGACACCAGAAGCGGCTGGCCATTGGTCGCTTCACCTTGCTTCGCGCCGGCTCGGAACGCCGACGGTCCGCGCCAGGTTTCCTGACGCCCGCCATCCATGTACACAACGCGAATCTGCGCACCGGCAGGAAGCGTAAATCGATCGCCCTGGCGAACCTTCATGAAGGCTTGCGCCTTGGCCGCCTGAGAACCGTCAGACTGATAATTCACTTCGCCCTGGAGCTGGTTCACCAGACCCACATCAGGCGTCTGTGCATTAACGCCTGGAACCAACCCCAGTCCCAAGGTAAGCGCAAAGATAATACTTTTCATGGATTCCATATTTACCTCCTAAACCAGAATTGCATATCGCAAGCATAGCGCCGTAAGTCATCGATGTCGGTAAATTTGTCACGTTCCTGCGGTAACTATTCTCAGTTTCGGGAAAATTCCACAAAACATCCTCTTTTAATACAAAAAAACGCTTGCACTGGGGTTGGCACCGCACTCGTGCTTCCTGCGTTCATCGCCATGTCCTTGCAAAACTTCAATTGCCGCCTAAATGCGAAAATGGTCCGGGCTAATCCTGCATGGCCACAACTTCAAACAGTTCAATCGGTTCGGAGCGCCCCTTGACCGTGACCGTTTCAGTCTTTCCCGTAATAATGCCGTCACCGGCCGCCTTGATGGTCGCAGCACTCGCCACAAACCAAACGCCCAATTCCTTGGTCATACCTTCCAGGCGCGACGCGGCGTTGACGGTGTCGCCGATAGCGGTAAATTCCGTACGCCGCTCGGACCCGATATCGCCGACAACGCAGTACCCGGTATGCACCCCAACGCCGATCGCAAACACTGGCAATCCGCGATCCGGAAACCGCTCCTCCATCCATTTGCGGAAATCCTTGCCCTCCTGGACCATGTCAATCGCCGCGGCGATCGCGCGACGCGCATGGTCAGGATAAGACTTGGGCGCACCGAATACCGCCATCACCGCGTCACCGATGTACTTATTGACCATGCCACCACGATTCAGTATGGGCTCGCACACCTTGGAGAAATAGGCATTGAGCATTTCAACCACTTCGTGGGCATTAAGTTTCTCTGAGATGGTGGTGAAGTTACGGATATCAGAAAAAAGAACGGTCACGTGGCGCTCCTCGCCCGAGAGGTCAGGCCGATCTTTCTCGGATAGCAAAGTATCCACTACGTCATCGGAAACGTAGCGCCCGAACATGTGTTTTAAGCGCGCGCGTTCGCGCTCCTCACCGGTGAGGCGCAAAGCGATGGTGCTCAGATAGGCGATCGCGAGGCCAACCTGCACCGTGCCAACAGGGACGACCCAATCCTTGAGGAACATCAGGAAGGCCGGCAGAAGACACAGGTTGCCCAGAATCGCGAACCAACCCATCCCATGCGGTACGGAAAATCGCAAAAACAGGATCGTTCCAAGAATCAACCACAGAACCACGTAAATCCAAACAATCCAGGGAGAAAAATCCCGCGGAAAATGTCCCGAGAGCAAGGTCTCGATAATATTGGCGTGTATCTCCCCCCCGATCATCTGATCGCTCTTAAATGACAAACCACCGCGCGAATAGGGCGTGAAATGTCGGTCTGAGGTACCCGCATTATTTGCCGCGATAATGACAGCGCGCCCCTTCAGTGCCTGAACCTGGGGATCGGCGAGCGCATCCGGACTGAGGAGCTTGCGCATAGATACCGTGGGAATGGTGCCAGGCGGCCCGACATAACCGATGCGCTTGCGATTCGGTGCGCGCGACCATTCGACATTGGCCAGCGTCCAATTGACCTTGCTCGGATCCTCGCCAGCGGCCCGCAACGCAAGTTGCATTGCAAAACCCATGCCCGGCGCCTGCGGATTCGCGTCGAACGCCGGGTAGAAATTGCGCACCAGCTTATCCGAATCCGGCTCCAGATTGGCAATCCCCAGATCATTGATGCCGCCCGGCAACAGGAAATACTGATCTTTCGGTGGCATCAATAGCTCGAGTTCACCATTGGCATTTTCGACCAGATGGGTAATGAGGATGTTATTGCCAGCTGCCAGTTGCGCGCGCAACGGCGAATCATAATTTCGACTGATATCGCTGCTGGGCAGATTCAGCTTTGCCAGCCAGGATTCCGCGCTGACGGAATAAATAAAATCCAAGCCGGTTGCTTTCACGCCGGCCTGCGACAAGGTATCCATCGCCTGCGCCCAATACGGCGCCCAGAACGCCAGAGGGTCATCCTTGTATTCCAACAAGGTCGCATCATCCACCGCGATCACCGCCGCGTGCTGAGAATCGCGCCGCACGCCGGCGAACTGGTGCCAGTAGTCGTAGTACACGTCCTCTATCGGAGCGAGGATGCCTACACGATCAAGGCCGAATGTCAGTAACGAGGAAACCACGACAACAATAACGAACTGAGTTCTCTTGGAGGATTTCGGCAAATACTTCAAAATCGAATCAAGGTTCATAGCGTCTGTCCGGATAAGCGGTGCGACACGGGTGCACCAACAATTCGCCACATAAATTCGGCCCAGACGGCAGTCTGCGCCCATGATTGCCTGAAAATCCGTGATTTCTTCACCAATTCTAGCAGCAGGCCCGAAGCCCTTGGATCTTATGTGGCGAGCCGCATCTGACTATAACCATGCACACTCGCGCCTATACCAATGCCAACGAGCACCCCGGGCTTGTCGACGAAACCGAAGTGCTCTAATGTGACGGCTCCTCATCCAGGTTTCTCTCCCATGACTCACCGTAGCGGACGCCACTTCCTGCAATTGCCCGGTCCCACCAACGTGCCGGATCGCATACTTCGCGCCATTGATCATCCGACCATCGATCACCGCGGCCCTGATTTCGCTCACCTGGGTCTGGAGGTAATCGAAGGCATGCGCCGTGTTTTCCAGACACGCCAGCACGTGGTCATTTTTCCAGGCTCAGCCACCGGCGCCTGGGAGGCGGCGCTGGTCAACACCTTGTCGCCGGGTGATCGCGTGCTAATGGTTGAAACAGGGCACTTTGCCAACCTGTGGAACAAGATGGCGACAAAGTTGGGCGTGTCTGTCGAATTTCTGTCCACCGACTGGCGCCATGGCGCGAGTCCCGAGGCCATCGCCGCGCGCCTGCAAGAAGACAAAGCTCACACCATCAAGG
The DNA here is from genome assembly GCA_945897475.1 of Bordetella parapertussis. Classification (GTDB taxonomy): domain Bacteria; phylum Pseudomonadota; class Gammaproteobacteria; order Burkholderiales; family SG8-39; genus 2-02-FULL-62-17. The sequence continues at coordinate 8,452 of CAMDFL010000069.1, read as the reverse complement.
CTGTGTGCGTGGTTCACAACGAAACCTCCACTGGCGTGGCGAGCCGCATTGAGGCGATCCGAAACTCTATAAACGGCGCCCGTCACCCTGCCCTGTTCATGGTCGATGCCGTCTCCTCGCTGGCATCGATCGATTATCGACACGACGAATGGGGCGTGGATGTGACCGTCGCCGGTTCGCAAAAAGGCTTGATGCTGCCACCGGGATTGTCCTTCAACAGCATCAGCGACAAGGCCTTGCTGGCATCGCGCTCGGCTGGGCTGACACGTTCTTACTGGAGCTGGGAGGAGATGCTCGCCGCCAACAAGAACGGTTTTTTTCCCTACACGCCAGCAACCAACCTGCTCTACGGATTGCGTGAAGCATTGCGCATGCTCGAAGAAGAAGGTTGGCAGAATGTATTCGCGCGCCACGCACGCCACGCCGAGGCCACACGCCGCGCGGTGCGCGCCTGGAACCTGGAAATCCTTTGCGCCGCGCCCGACGAATACAGCAACACGCTTACCGCGGTGATGATGCCCGAAGGACACGATGCCGATGCGCTGCGCAATATCATTCTCGATGCCTTCGATATGTCGCTGGGCATGGGATTGGGAAAGCTTGCGGGGAAAATATTTCGCATCGGCCACCTCGGCGATTTCAACGACCTCATGCTGGCCGGGACACTCTGTGGAGTCGAAATGGGCTTGGCGCTTGCCGGCGTTCCGCATAAGCCCGGCGGCGTGAACACGGCGCTCGCGTATTTGACAAGTTGTGCCTCGCCACGAAACAAGGGATAGGCCAGGACGCCGCATCGAGCATTGCGACCTTAACCGGGATGGTACTTACTTAAGGTTTTTTGGCTCGCCACCTCCTGCTGTGGCTTCGCGATTGCGCGAGACCGCCGCAAACTCACCTTACAAATCACCAGGAACAACATGGATCTCAATCTTACCGGCCGCAGCGTGCTCATTACCGGCGGATCAAAGGGCATTGGCTTTGGCGTTGCACGATGGTTTGCTAAGGAAGGCTGCAATCTGCACCTTGCCGCGCGATCTGCCGATGACCTTGATGCCGCGAAAACCAATATCGAAAAAATAGCCAAAGTCGATGTAAAAACCTATGCCATGGATTTATCCAAACCCGAATCCCGCGACAAGCTGGTGGCTGCCTGCGCCGATGTGGACATCCTCATCAACAATGCCGGCGGTGTACCCGGCGGTTCGATCGAGGACATCGACGATGCCAAGTGGCGCGCCGCATGGGATTTAAAAGTGTTCGGCTACATCAACATGTCACGATCGTTCTTCACCTTGATGAAAGCCAGGAAGCGCGGTGTCATTATCAACATCATCGGCGTGGGCGGCGAACGCCTGGATTCGGGCTACATTGCCGGGGCCACCGGCAATGCCGCACTGATGGCGTTCACCCGTACTTTGGGATCCACCAGCATCGACGAGGGCGTGCGCGTCCTGGGCGTAAATCCCGGTCCGGTGCAAACCGAGCGCCTGGAGTTTCTCGCCCGCAAACGTGCCGCCGATCGTTTCGGCGATCCAGAACGCTGGCGCGAATTCTTCAAGAGCATGCCCATGGGACGTGCCGCTACGGTCGATGAGACGGCAGCGAGCGTGGTATTTCTCGCCTCGGACCTCTCGGCCTACACTTCGGGAGTCATTTTCACCATTGACGGCGGACTGGTATCGCGCGGCGCCTTGCCGTGACAGGATGGGATCTATAGGAGATGCTCAGTAATGCCAATGCAATCCCATTTTTCTGTACAGGAGAGGCTCAGTAACACCAATACAAGCTCACTTTTCTGAACCTTCTTAGTCGCCCACGTACACAAACGGCGCCCAGAAAAACGGATGTCCGCGTGAAAAGTGATACTGCCCGCTGGTATAACGCGCCGACTGCAATACCCGCTGGGCATCGCTCATCGAATCCAGCGCCGACCTTCCCGATTTGACGTTTCGAAACGTTCCGGTCATCAGCGCCTGAGTGGAAAGGCTATCCACGCTCCAATGGGATACCAGCAGGCTTTTCGCGCCTGCGTACATGAATGCGCGTGTCAAGCCGGCGAATCCCTCGCCATTATTGGCTTGCGCGGTTTCGCCCGCAGTATTGCAGGCAGAAAGCGCAACCAGATCGGCATTGAGTTCCACATCCTCAATAACTTCTTTCATGGTGAGCATGCCATCCTCGCCCTTGAGATCGCCTGCCAGGGTCAGCGCCAGAGCCGGCTGTGCCTTGGAATTCTGGGCGGCACGCACCACCACATTGGTGCCGGGCTCGGCTGGCGCCTCAACAGGAGGCAGATACTCCCCTCCCAGAAAACCATGCGTGGCAAAAAGTACAAATCGCGCAGATTTCAAATCGCCGCGTTTTGCCATGGATTCCTGGGCGTTTTCACCGATGTAGAGATCACTCTCGCCGCCAAGTATCGACGCAATTTCACGCGCCTCCTCCGCGGTTTCCTTGAGCGGAAGAATGAAAGGCTGTCCGTCACGGCCACGCGGCACAGACCCGCCCATGATGTCGAGCACAGCAAGGGTACTGGCCGAAAGCGGCTTGCCCGGCATCGCGTTGAAGATCGGATCCGCGAAAGCAATCAATTCGCGCTTGGGCGTGACGTGAGCTTTCGGATAGAGGCGTTGCGAGGTAAGGGTTGACAGGCTGGGCAGATAGGCGAATCGATGCGATTTGCCCAGGTAATCCAGCGGGGCATATTCTGCAAGATAAGGCCTAGCGCTGGAACCATCCGATGATTGCCGGGCGGCGCGAAACGCTTTTTCCTCCGCACCACCGTACTGGCGAACCAGAAATTCAAGTGGAATGGTTTGCAGGGGACCGTCAGCCACCACAATGATCTTGGTTCGCCCAGCCATGATGTCGGCCATGGGCGCGATCAGATCGCGGTGCAGGCCAAACAAAACGGCTGGATCGACTTCGCGCAAAAACAGCACCGATTCGCCATCGGCCACCTTTTCGATCACGCGTCGGACACTGTAAATGCGAGTGGCGATATCTTCGCGCTTCACCGGCGCGACCACCATCTTCAAGCGATCCTTGGTCACGCCGAAAATCACGGTTTCCAGCGGCAACAGAACATAGGTAAGCAGCATCTCTCCATCGCGCAACAATCGTTGCTGCAAGTCATCAACGGTGACCGGCTTGGGATTGGTCAATTCCATGAAGCGTGGATAGCTTTTCAGCAACTCAGACTCGACGACCTTCAACTCACTCGTCGATCGGTCGAATTGAACTTTAAGGTCGGCACGACGCGCATCCGATTGCACCTGGCCCATGGGGACCGTGACAATGGCCTGACCCAAGACGTCGATCCGATCCTGCAAGGTCTGACGCTGATCTCGCAGTCGAACGAACTCAGGTTCGCTGGAGAAGCGCCCCACATCGGCCTGGCGCATCAATTCAGTAAAAACTCGACTCTGGTTGCGCGACGCTATTTCCAGAACTTTTCGGTCATAGCCATCCTTCGGGAAGGTGCGATGCAATTGCAGCAGGACCTTGATCGTCTCGAGATAAATATTGCCGAACTGACCCAGGAACGCGGCACGGGTTTCCTCGGACAAGCCGCGTGTTCGCACGTACAAGGAATCCAGCGCATCGATCGCATTCAGATAAAAAGGCAGGGCGTCGCGTATGCGTCCGCGCTTGGCAAGCGCAAACCCCAGCCGGCTCGCATTGAGCAGCAAGGAACGCGGATTGGCGGCGCTGAGCGAGGTCTCCACCGCGCGGCGGTAAATCGTTTCAGCTTCGACAATCTTTCCCTGGCGGTCCAGCGACACCGCCAGCGAGGTCAGCGTCGCCGCAGTATCGGGATGCAAGACTCCCAGGCCTTTTTCCAACACGGCCAGCGCGCGGCGTTGCAGAGGCTCGGCCTCTGTCTGTCTACCGCCCTGATCAAGCAAGGCGCCCAGATTGTTAAGCGTCGCACCAATCGACGGATGTTCCCCTCCCAGGGATGCCTCCTGAATCGCAAGCGCGCGGCGATAGAGGTCTTCGGTTTCAGTGAAAACGCGGATCTGATCGCGTGCTCTCGAACGCTGCTCCGAGGGCGAGAGCTGCTCATCCTTGCCCTGTTCGAACAATACGTTTGCCAAATTGTTCATGCTGATAGCGGTATCGGGATGGCTTGGCCCAAGCACCTTTATACGAATCGCCAAAGCACGCCGGTGCACCCGTTCGGCCTCGGCGAACTTGCCTTGCATATAAAACACATTACCCAGATTGGAAACACTGGTCGCGGTCAAGGCGTGCTCCGCCCCGACCACCTTTTCGTGAATTTGCACCACGCGCAGTTGCAGCGACTCCGCCTCGCCGAATTGCCCTTTGGATGCAAGATCGTTGGCGCGATTGCTCAAAACCTGAGGATCGTCAATCGCCGAATTGGCCTGCGCACTCTTTTCGGTATTTGGGCCGGCGTTTGCACTCGCATTTTTATCCGCATTATTGTCGCTACCGGCGCTAGCCACGATATTGGCCGAGTCCCCGAATTTTCCCTGCGCATCCAGGACCCGCCCCAGGTTGGACATGGTAGTTGCGGTATCGGCATGATCGACTCCGCGAAGCTTTCGCAATATCGCGAGCGAGCGTTGCAACAAGGACTCCGCATTGCGAAAATCGCCGGTTTTCTCCAACACCAAAGCAAGATTATTCAACGCGGATGCGGTTTGCGGCGCCTCACGACCGGCGCGAGTCTCATAAATATTGAGCGCCTGCTGAAATCGCGCTTCGGCATCGGCATAGCGCCCTTGCTTGAAATACACCGAACCAAGAATGGAATGGCTCGCGGCAATATTCAGATGCTCCGGCGGAAAAATTTTGTTCGCCTCATCCAGCAGCTCGTGCCCAGCAGTTTCGGCGGCCGCGAAACTGCCTTTGGCCAGATTGTCTTCTGCCTGATCAGCCAAATGGTTCCAGCGACGATCATCGATGGCAGCACCCTGCTGCTGTGGTGCAGGCTTGGGTGCCTGTGCCTGCGGCTTTGCCGGCGGTTTGGGTTTGGGTGTTTGGGCGTCGACCATGCCCGAATGAATGGCAAGCAGCAAACACAGCGCGACACACACCTGCGCACCGAAACTCCGCATTTTTAGTCTCGCCATCATGGCCGCTGATTATTGGGCGGGGCCGACACCCCATCCGATGATTAATAAGTGTCAGAGCTATTCAATAAGTGTCAGAGCTATTCAATAAGTGTCAGAGCTATCTATTAGCGTGGAAGCCGCGAAACTCCCCGCTGTCAGGCCCGCTGCAGCGCGATCAACACGCTGCAGGGCGAAATATCGAGCAGCGTTTTACCGACCGAACCGCGCCACCAGCGGCTCGCAATAGAGGTTTTCTGGCTATGACCGACAATGATCAAATCCACCTTAAGCGCGCTCGCAAGACGCGAAATCTCCTCTACCGGCTCGCCAACCGCCAGATGCCCGGTGGCTTGATAGCCCTGCGTTTTCAACTGCGCTATGCCCTCATCCAGAACTTCCTGCGCGCGTTTCTTTTCATCTTCCATCAGCTCTTCGGGCAAAAAACCTTCGGTGAGAAACATGCTTGAGGGCATGCCCGCCACCGCCAGCAAATGGGTTTCGGCATTGGACAATGAAGCCACTACCGCACAGGACAACAGGGCCGTCTTGCCCTCCTGCGAACCGTTATAGGCCAACAAGATCTTCTGAAACATCGCGTGCACCTCCCAGAGTGTCGAGTGTCGCGGCTCCAGCGAGCCGAAGTGTGTGCCACAGCTTGCCCAAATCCCAGGGCGCCGTCAAACAATAAAAAACGCGATAAAAATGCGATAAAACCGCGATAAAAAAACGCGATAAAAAGCGCAGCGATAAAAGGCGTCGCTTTTGCCGCGTAGATGCCAAGGAAAACCGACATCTGGCGATACAATCCAAGCTCGAATTCCCGAGCCAACGAATATCCGCACGGATGGAGACCAGAGCATGAATGCACCAGCAAGGCCAGCCAAAACGCAATTTGTCTGGCAAGACCCGCTACTCCTGGATGCGCAACTCACCGAGCAAGAGCGCATGGTTCGCGACGCGGCAGAAGTCTACTGTCGCGAAAAACTCGCGCCAAGGGTGCTGGAAGCGTTCCGTCATGAAAAATACGAAACCGCCGACATTTATCGGGAAATGGGCAAATTAGGGCTGCTGGGTGCCACCCTGCCTGCTGAGTACGGCGGTGCCGGTCTGGGCTATGTGGCCTACGGCTTGATTGCGCGCGAGGTCGAGCGCATCGATTCAGGTTACCGTTCCATGCTTTCGGTACAAAGTTCCTTGGTGATGCTGCCCATCCACACCTTTGGCACTGAAGCACAGAAGCAAAAATACCTCCCCCGGCTCGCCAGCGGCGCCTTGATCGGTTGTTTTGGTCTCACCGAACCCGATCACGGCTCCGACCCGCAAAGCATGATTACCCGGGCGAAAAAAGTTCCCGGTGGATACAATATTTCCGGGGCAAAAATGTGGATTAGCAACGCACCGGTCGCGGATGTCTTCATCATTTGGGCGAAAACGGATGACGACGTGGTGCGCGGTTTCGTCATTGAGAAAGGCGCCAAGGGACTCAGTGCCCCGGTTATCCACGGAAAAATCGGGCTTCGCACCTCGATCACCGGAGAAGTCGTGATGGACAATGTGTTTGTCCCCGAGGAGAACCTGATGCCCGGCGTGCAAGGCCTGAAGGGCCCATTCACCTGCCTGAACTCCGCGCGCTACGGAATCGCCTGGGGCGCTTTAGGCGCCGCGGAGGATTGTTGGCACCGTGCCCGCCAATATGTGCTTGATCGCAAACAATTCGGCCGGCCGCTCGCCGCCAATCAGTTGATACAGAAAAAGTTGGCCGATATGCAAACCGAAATCACCCTGGGCCTGCAAGCCTGCCTGAGATTTGGACGCATGAAAGAAGAAGGCAGCGACACACCGGAAATCACTTCCATCATGAAGCGCAACTCCTGCGGAAAATCACTTGATATCGCGCGCATGGCCCGCGACATGCTCGGCGGCAATGGCATATCAGACGAATTCGCCATTGCCCGCCACATGGTGAATCTGGAAGTCGTCAATACCTACGAGGGCACCCAAGATATCCATGCCCTGATACTGGGGCGCGCACAAACCGGGATACAAGCGTTCAATTGATAACAACCAGCGGATGACGACCAGCGGATGACGAACACGGTAGAAAGCCCGGCGGCGGCCCAGCCGACTGATGGCAAGCAACGCTGCCCTTGGTGTCTGGGCAGCCCCGAAATGATTCGCTACCACGACGAGGAATGGGGCATACCAGTTTATGACGACCGCGTACTGTTCGAATTCCTGACCCTTGAGGGCGCGCAGGCCGGTTTGTCCTGGTCCACCATACTCAAAAAACGCGCGAGCTATCAACTGGCGTTCGCGAATTTCGACCCCGCCCGGGTAGCCCGCTTTACCAGCCGGGATGTGGCACGCCTGATGCTGGACGATGGCATCGTCCGGAACCGGTTAAAAATCGAGTCCACCGTGGGCAATGCCAAGGCGTTTCTCGAGATACAAAAAGAATTTGGCGGGTTTTCAGCCTTTGTCTGGGCTTTCGCAGGTGGCGAGCCGGTGCAGAATCAATCGCGGAATATAGGACAGGTGCCCGCGCGGACCGAATTTTCCGATCAACTAAGCCGCGAACTCATGCGCCGCGGCTTGAGCTTCGTCGGCACTACAATTTGCTACGCATTCATGCAGGCTGTAGGAATAGTCGATGACCACCTGCCGTCCTGTTTCCGGTATGCTTTGGGCGATACCTCGGCGGGACGCAAGTTGGTCACCTTGGGATTGAAAAAAGGAAAGGGATCCGATAAATGAAGCTGTGGCGCACCGTGGTGGTCTTAGTCGGCATGCTCGGAGCGCTTGCGTCTTTGGCGCAGACGCAACAGGGCAAACCGGAACCCGAGGCGGTGATTCTGGTGGCCTCACCTGGCCTGCGCGACGCAGATTACCGGCAATCGGTGGTGATCGTCGTCCCCGTTGAGAACGACCGACATATCGGAGTCATTGTCAATCGGCCCACCCGCCGCACGCTGTCAAGCTTGTTTCCCGAGCATCAACCCTCCAAAAAAGTCACCGAACCGGTATTTTTCGGCGGCCCTATGTCGCGTGGCGCCGTGGTTGCGGTGGTAAAAAGCGATAAAGACCCGGGCAAAGGCACCGTAGGTCTCACCAAGGACATGTTCCTGGCCATGACCGTGAATATCGTCGACAAGGTCATAGAGGACATGCCCAACGAGGCGCGTTTCTACGTCGGCTACATCGTCTGGCGTCCGGGCGAGCTGCGCTCAGAGATTGATCGCAAAGTGTGGAATGTCGTGAACGCCAGCCCCGACGTGGTGTTTCGCAAGGACACCGTCAATCTGTGGGAAGAAATGTCGAGGTTGGCGCGGGCAATTACTGCGTCGGTGGATGGGCGTTGGCTGCCTGGA